>NZ_CP071503.1:2400961-2701081 GCF_017354945.1 Shewanella avicenniae
TGGCATTAGTTGCGATTGCCGCCGCCGTCGGTGTTGCTGCGGTAATGGTGCAACATCCAACGCTATTTCAACTGCTTAAATGGTTAGGCGGCGCCTATCTGATTTGGGTGGGTATTGGTATGTGGCGTTCCCCCGCGACCTTAGGGTTGACTGAACAACCGCAAGATGTCCGTCGTAGCGCGTTAATTTCACAAGGCTTTATTACTGCGATTGCCAACCCGAAAGGCTGGGCTTTTATGATCTCCCTGCTGCCGCCATTTATTGATAGCAGTATGCCAATGACGCCACAGCTCAGCAGTTTGATTGTGATTATTATGCTGTCAGAGTTACTGTGTATGACCGCCTACGCCACCGGCGGCAAAGGCTTACGCGCGGCGTTACTTAAAGGCAATAAGGTGCAATGGTTAAACCGCAGCTCAGGCGCATTGATGATGCTAGTGGGTGTTTGGCTGGCGTTGGATTAATCCGCCGCAAAGGAGTTATGCAGATGGAATTTTCTCAGTTCAACTACCAAGCCATTGGTGTCGTAAGAAGCCCATTTACTCAGCAAGCCGGTACGCCAGTGCAGCCCTCGCACGATAATGCGACCCAAGGGATAATTGAACTCGCGCCGCAATTTGTGCCCGCATTACAAGATCTTGAAGGTTTTTCGCATATCTGGATATTGTGCCATATGCACCAAGCCAACAGCGCGAATTTAACCGTCACGCCCTACCTTGATAATAAACCGCACGGTTTATTTGCCACCCGAGCACCAAGTCGCCCTAACCCGATTGGCATGTCACTGCTGCGGCTTAGCAAAATAGAGGGCAACTTACTGCATGTGTTTGAATTGGATTTGCTCGATGGTACGCCAGTACTGGATATCAAACCATTTGTGGCGCAATTTGATCAGCGCACAGAGACTAAAAACGGCTGGTTTGATACAGCAAGCACGCAAGTCTCTCACGCCGATGATCGCTTTGCCCAATGATCAGCTTTTGTCATCAACGCGTCAGTTACGGGCGTGCTAACTTCACCGCAGTGCCGTAAGCCAGCATCTCTGACATACCTTGCATAATCGCACTGGTTGTAAAGCGCACGTTCACTACCGCATCGGCACCCAACGCTTCGGCATTTTCCAGCATACGCTCAATCGCGATTTGGCGCGCTTCGGTCAGCATCTCGGTATAACCCACAATTTCACCACCGATAATGGTTTTCAGTCCCGCCATGATATCGCGACCAATATGTTTACTGCGTACCACATTGCCGGTGACCACACCTAAGGTTTGGCTCACTTGGTATCCGGCAATATCTTCTGTTGTTGATACTTTCATCCTTGCTCCTTGTCACTAAAGCCCCGTAGCTTATCAAGCCACAACTTAGCGATTCGTAGGCATTCAGTAATTAATGCTCAACATCACATTCGGCTTGATATCATCGGACAGCTTGATCGTTGGGTCTAATGCCAATAAGGCTTGGTAAACCTCTGGGCGATATTGCTTGAGTCGCGCCATCCGTCGCAGATGACTGGGTTCAAGCGACAAACACGCTTGCAAAATCTGCGCGGTACCTGCAAACAGTTGATTATCGATATAACTCTTATCCAGCGCGTAGTCTAGGCCATCTGGGCCATAGCGGTTACTAAACGGGTCAATATGTTCCGCTAATAACCATTGCACACTGTCAGGTGCATTATTGAAGAATACGCTGTAAAGATTGTCTCCATGGGCATCTTGCACGGTGAGATCAAACCCCTGCTCAACGAGATACTGCAAATTGTCGGATCGAGTATAGGACAGTGCCGACAAGCTTTCAGGTGCAACTGGTTGCAGACGGCTATTCCATGCCTCTAGCAGCTCAGGCGATCGCACTAACTGCATCAACACAATTGAGGTGTCGACTGAGTCCAATGGCGTTGTTTGCAACAACTCCGTTAACGCCACTACAGGATCTTGGCTTAACAATGCCTCACGCAATTGCTGCTCGTGAGCGCCTCGTGCACGAGTGGTATTATGATCTTCATAAAGTGCCGCCAGTACTGGGTCTTCGGCTTGCAGTGCATCTAACAACGCCTCGCCCTGATATTTTTCAGCCAGTTGTCCCATCAGCTCATTAATTTGGGTAAATGGCATCAGGCCTTCAGCATCCAGTTGTTGCTCGGCTAATTCTGTGCAGCGCTGCCGTTGCTCGGACACATTGGCAATCTGCAGCGTTTTTTTGGAGATTGCCGCTTTAATCTCTGGATTGGTCACAGGTGGGGTACTAACCCCGGGCACGGTCGCTTGATGTGACATCAGATAGTTTTTTACCTCATCCGCCACAGTGACCCACTGCATATTCAACAAACTGGAGCCAAGATATTCCTTATCTTCAGCGCTGCTGACTGCGACCTTGTAGCCATTTTCGACCAAATATTGCACCGCAGCCAACACGTTTTGATCATCATCTTGCCCCATGCGTCGATGCAGCAAGGCACGATCAATTGGACCAATGACGCCGTCAACTTGACTTGGATAAACACCTCGCTCTGCCAGTTTTTGTAACAAAGGCACGTCTAGCGCATAGGCGGCATAATCAGCAATATTAAGGAACGGAATAGAACTGGTGAAATTAATCACTAATGGCTGGGCGGTTAATTCCTGCGGCGCGACACGGTCAAGCAACAACGCCAACTTTTCAGGTGCCAATCCTTGCAGCATAAAACCAACAAATTGGCCGCTACTGAGGGTTAAATCGCTGGTTTGTTCTGCAAATGCCGCATCATTTAAATTAAGCAATGGCTTCACTTGCTCTGTCAACGTATAAAAATCCTGACTGGCTTTCTCTTCAACCACCATGATTTTACGCTGCTGCTCACTCAGCGAATTAAGATATTCATTGTCAGAGCTCGAATGCCCTGATTCATCATCGGTATACCCCTGCGCCAGCAGCTGTTGGTAGCGCCACGCACGCATCAACTGCATTTGATAGTTTGAGGTATTGTCCGTTGGCGCTTGCTGCATCAGCAATTCATAAGGAGTGCCATTGGCAAGCGCATTGAACAGGGCATCAGATAAATCATCGTCAGCATAATCGCTCGATTGCGGCATCGTATCGTCCCAGCACTGACGCACCAGTTCACGTTTTTCATCAATGGTAGCCTTTGCCATGGATGCAGACGATGGCTCGTTCACCAACGTAGTGCTAACCTCCTGACTCTGACCCTGCTCGTTCTGCCGTACTGTTTGTGCTTGCGCATCTTGGTCTGGGGCGCTGTCCATCAGCCACCAACTACCAATCATCAGGCCAACAATTACAACTCCACAGCTAATCCATAGCGTTGATTTCACGGTTAACTCCTCACCATTAGTCTGACGATCATTGCGTCCACTGGTGATAAAAAATTGATGATTTAAATCTTTAACATCATTATCTTACCGCTATCTGACAAGCTTCAGCTAGCAACAAATATATTGTCACATAGACGAAATAAATTTGTCATAAAAATCGCTGTTGTCATATCGCCTTCACAATCCACTGCTAGCCTTAGGCCACTTTCAAGAGGTCTGCGGTCCTTGTTAGATTTTCTTGTTTTGCGGCAATGCCTTATTGCTTTTTATGCGCGTGAGTGCTTTGCTGACATCAGGCCGGATCCTGACCATTTATCGCATTTACTCAGTCTTCAAGGAATTAATCTGTGTCTCCATCTTCCGAAAAGTTTTCTATTGATAAAGAGCTTTCCTGGTTGTCTTTCAATGAGCGGGTACTGCAAGAAGCTGCCGATAGTACCGTGCCATTAGTGGAACGCGTGCGATTTTTGGGTATCTATTCCAGTAACATGGATGAATTTTTTCGGGTAAGGGTTGCCGCCGTTCGTCGCTCTATGTTGTTGTCTAGCCTGCAGGAAGGCCGCAATTACAGCAAACATTTGATGGCCAAAATTCAAACCAAAGTGGTGCTACTGCAAGAACGGTTTGACGCCATCTACAGTGATTTGATGCGAGAACTGGCGCGGCAAAACATCTTTTTGATTAACGAAACCCAACTAAGCGAGTTTCACAGCCTTTGGTTGAAGCGCTATTTTCAAGATCACCTAAAACGTCATATCGCGCCGTTGATCATCCATAACACCACCGACCTCGTAAAGCATATAAACGACAATTCCACCTACTTGGTGGTGTGTTTACATACACCGGAAAAACGCCACTATGCGCTGGTCGAAGTGCCCACCAAAAATGTTGAGCGTTTTGTACAGTTGCCACCGGAAAAGTCTAAGCTCAAAAAACATTTGATCCTGTTGGATAACATCATCCGCCACTGTGTGGATGAACTGTTCGCGCCGTTTTTTGAATATGAGCGCATAGAAGCGTTTTCAATGAAGTTCACCCGTGATGCAGAATTTAATCTCACCGATGAACTCGAACAAAGTCAGCTGGAAAAGCTGACCAAAGGGCTAAAACAACGTTTAACTGCTGAGCCAGTACGTTTGGTTTTCGACCGTGAAATGCCGGAGCATATGCTGGCAATGCTCACCACCCATCTGAATATCTCCAATACTGAGTGCATCATTCCCGGGGGGCGCTACCACAGCTTTAAAGATTTTATGGGCTTTCCAAATCCTGGCCGTAAGCATTTGGTAAACCATAAGATTGAGGCACTAGACTCTTCCAGCTTTAAGAATTTTCAAAACAAGTTTGATGCCATCAAGCATAACGACATCATGCTGTATTACCCGTACCATAAGTTTTCGCACTTCACTGAATTGGTGCGCCAAGCGGCATACGATCCGAAAGTGCGTTTTATTAAACTTAACATTTACCGTGTTGCTAAAAAGTCGCGCATTATTCAGTCACTCATCGATGCGGTAAAAAATGGCAAGCAGGTCACGGCCATTATTGAACTGCGCGCCCGCTTTGACGAGATGAACAATATTGAATGGAGCCGCGAACTCGCCGAAGCCGGGGTAACCGTGCACCATGGTATTCCCAGCCTCAAAGTACATTCAAAGCTGTGCTTGATCGGCCGCGAAGAGGAAGGCGAAATTAACCTTTATGGCCATATTGGCTCAGGTAACTTCAACGAAAGTACCGCCAAAATCTACACGGACGTTTCTCTGTTCACCGCCAAACAAGAAATTTGCCGCGAAATCTCACAAGTATTTGAATTTATTCAACACCCATACAAACGATTTGATTTTAAAGAGCTGATTGTATCGCCCGTGAACGTGCGGCGTGAGCTAGAATCGCTGATCGACAATGAAATCCGCGCCGCCCACGCTGGCCAAAAAGCGGCGATCACGCTGAAGCTCAACAACCTAGTGGATGAAATCCTGATCCAAAAATTGTACGAAGCCTCAAGTGCTGGTGTGAAAATCAAATTGATGATCCGCGGCATGTGCTGTTTGCTACCGGAAATTCCCGGCATCAGTGATAATATTCAAGTATTTAGTATCGTAGACCGCTTCCTGGAACATTCGCGTATAATGTTATTTTATGCTGGCGGCGAAAATAAATTATTCATCTGCTCAGCGGATTGGATGAGTCGCAATATCGACAGCCGTGTTGAAGTCAGCGCGCCGATTTATGATCCTGTGATAAAAGGTATGCTGATGGACATCCTCGCACTGCAGTTTAGTGACAACACTAAAGCGCGGATCATCAACAAAGAGCAATCCAACGGCTATAAATTACGTGGTAATAAACGCAAAGTTCGCTCACAACAGGCGATATACCAATACTTACACGCCGTTGAAAAGAAGTTTCAGCAACAACTTAACGCCCCGCATAAGGACGCAATTGCAGGAGAATAACCTTGACTGAATCGTCAAAACATTTTGTCGCTGTTGATATGGGTTCAAACAGTTTCCATCTCGTTATTGCTCGCGAGCAAGATGGCAGTATTCAAATCCTGCATAAAGAGAAGCAGTTAGTGCAACTTGCTGATGGTTTGAATGACCAAAATCAACTGAATGATGAAGCGATTCAGCGCGGTTTGGCCTGTTTACGCGACTTCAAACAGCGCTTTTCTGATATTCCATTACCGCGTGTGCGACTGGTTGCTACCCATACGCTACGTGTTGCACGTAACCGTGAACAATTTATTAAACCGGCCTACCAAATCTTGCCCTATCCCATTGAGGTGGTGTCAGGGCACGAAGAAGCTCGATTGATTTATAACGGCATTGTGCATAGCCAAGTGCTGTCGGCCAAAAATTTAGTGATTGATATTGGCGGTGGTTCAACGGAAGTGGTGCTGGGCAATCGTACCCAATCAACGCAACTGTCGAGCTTACGCTGTGGCTGTGTTAGCTACAATCAACGCTTTTTTGCAGATGGCAAGCTTACCGTGGATGCCTTTAAACAGGCGATGAGTGCTGCAGATAAGCAATTTGCCTCACTGTCGAAAGAATATTTTAGCGGCGATTGGGATTTAGCGCTGGGCGCATCGGGCAGTGTCAAAGCGATTTGTGAAGCGATGCTACAGTTTCATGGTGATGAACTCATCACCCTCACCCGTCTCAAACAGCTACGTCAGCAACTGATTAATTGGGGTCATGTCGACAATATTGTGCTCGATAACGTCGAAAAGAAACGTACCCATCTGCTCGCGGCTGGCCTTGCCATTCTGACCAGTTTCTTCCGCCGTTTACCGGTAGATTCTATGCATTTTGCCACGGGTGCGCTGCGTGAAGGTGTGCTGTATGAATTAGCTGGCATTGAAGCCTATAGCGACATTCGCCAACGTACCATTGATAGCATGGCGCAACTCTATCATATCGATCGAGCGCATGCTGATAAGGTACGCGCCACCGCGATGACCCTGTTTAATGCAGTAGCGGAATCGTGGCAACTGCTGCACTGGCGGCGCACCTTAGAATATGCAGCCACGCTGCACGAGACTGGTATTCATATTAATTCGCGCGCACACCATAAGCATGGCGCCTATATCATTGCCAACAGTGATATGCCTGGCTTCGGTGAAGAACAACAAATGATGCTGTCGCTGTTGATTGGTAATCAGCGCAAGAAATTGGATTTTGAACGTTTAAACGAGTTAGAAGCACCACTTAAACTTGCGGCTGAACGGCTAATCTGTATTTTACGGATTGCGGTATTGCTGAACTTAGGCCGCATCTCCAGTCGCCTAGCCATTGCCAATATCCGTGCCGAAGAAAACGCCCTGAAACTGACATTCTCAGAACCGCGCCATCGCGTCAGTCTGTTCGTGAAAGATCTACAGCGCGAACAACGACAGATGGAGACCCTCAATATCGCGTTGAACTTCAGTTTTATCTGACCCTCCTCTACGTCGTATGACTACCATTGATGAATACCTGCGGTGTTTTGATTCAAGCAGGTATTCGCTAGTTTACTCAAAAAGCCATCAGTCATCAGTCATCAGTCATCAGTCATCAGTCATCAGTCATCAGTCATCAAACATGTATCAAAAAGTGTATACGTGATGTTAATTTTTTGAATATTTTGAGTTACATCAAAACATTAGTGATTAGAATAATTAGACTAAAACGATTGTCGTACGGTAATTAGCGTTTACCGCAGCGGAAAAATCAATATAAGACATGGATGGCATATGTTTGATATCGCAATATTAGCGGGCGCAACAACCTTAGTGTTACTGCATCTGTTGTTTTTTTGGAAAGCCCTCATGTCGCGTTCCGACATCAGCAAAATGAGTCGTTCAACGTGGATGATGCTCAGTTTGTTACTGGGTCCAACAGGCTATTACGTCTATTTAGGCGTCATGCCCTGTGATTTAGTTGCTGATGAGTAGCCGCGGGCAAGTTCGACTTGGCACAACAACTCAAAGCCACAAACACACATGTTTAAATACAAAGACTCAAGTTTATCAAGATGAAAACAAAATGGTGTTTTTAGGTGTTTGTTGGATAATTCATGATTGAAAGTTGGCCAGCCTAAGCGTAAAAGACTAGTTTTAAAGTGTTCTTCGGAAGATATCTGACAAGGAATCGTCATTTCATGAATAACCGTAATGGATTTTACAACCGCTCTCTTGCCACCATCCAAATCGGCGTTGCCCGTGCTGACGGATTATTATCACTTTACGGTGATGACATCAGCTTCGAACCGTTAAACAAACAAGTCGGTTTAGGCCCTTTTCATCTACAACGGCATGATATCAAAAAAGTTCGCCGCAACATCAGTCGTGGTGAACACATTAGCAGTGAAGATATCGATCAACTAGAACTAGAGTTTACTAGCGGTGAAGTCTACCGCTTTATCGTCAACGACAGCGATAAATGGTTTACATTGCTGCAACCCGATAGTTGCAACCGCACTCACTCGCTTGACGATAATTCAGGGTCGTTGCTGACGAAATAAAGCCGTGACAATCCCTCGGATGATTAGCTAACTTAGTCATTTCGCATCTTTGCGCATGGAGTATTGCGAGTGAAAACGATTGGCCTTCTGGGTGGCATGAGTTGGGAAAGTACCCAACATTACTATCGCTTAATCAATCAAGGCGTTAAACAGCAACTTGGCGGTTTGCACTCAGCACCCATCGCCATGTTCAGTGTCGACTTTGCGCCGATTGAAACACTCCAACACCTAGGTGATTGGGATAGCTTAGCGCGCATACTTATCGACGCGGCGAGGCGTGTGCAAGCGGCAGGCGCTGATGGGCTGATGATCTGCACCAACACCATGCATAAGTTAGCACCGCAGATTGAAGCGGCGATCGATATCCCCTTGCTGCACATTGCCGATGCGACGGGCAAACATATTCAACAGTTGGGTTATCAGCAAGTAGCACTGCTCGGTACGGCCTTCACCATGGAGCATGCCTTCTATAAACAGCGTCTTGTAGACAACTTTGGCCTGTCGGTAATGGTGCCCGATACGTTAAAACGCGCGCTGGTACATAAAGTGATTTACGACGAATTGTGTCAGGGGCAGATAAACCCCAAATCTAAGCAACAATATCTGCAGATTATTGATCAGCTCGCCGCGGATGGCGCTGAAGCGGTGATTTTAGGCTGCACTGAGATAGGTTTATTGGTACAACAACAAGACCGCTCAACGCCACTGCTGGATACCACCGCTATCCATGCTGCAAGTGCGGTTGACTTTATCTTGAGTTAACGGCATTTAGCCGGTTGATATATTAGGAAATACACCATGTTCGGTATCCATGATCTTGCGTTATTTATTCTGTCAGGCTTTCTATTGAATCTGACGCCAGGACCAGATTCGCTGTTGATTATGGGAAAAACCGGCGCACAGGGTTGGCGTGCGGGCAGTATGGCGACCTTGGGTGTTTGTAATGGTATGTTGGTACACATTGTCGCAGCAGCTTTAGGGCTATCGGCCATTCTAGCCAGCTCAGCGGTCGCCTTTACCATTATTAAGGTGTTGGGCGGCGCTTATCTTATCTATTTAGGCGTGAGAGCTCTGCTGACCAAAGCCTCAACCGTATCCAATGCAGAGGAAAACGCGCTAACCCCTCGCCATGAGAGTTACCGTCAGCTGTTCGCTCAAGGTTTTTTATCGAATGCGCTCAATCCCAAAGTTGCGCTGTTCTTTCTAGCCTTCGTGCCGCAGTTTATCGACCACGACGCACCGAACAAGGCCGTCGCATTCTTAATACTGGGGGCTGTTTTCTATATCAACAGCATGATTTACTGTCATATTTTAATCGCGCTAACCGCCGTTGCGCGTCACAAACTCAAAGGCAACGCTAAAATCAGCGCGGTATTAAACAAGGTTTTGGGTACGCTGTTTATT
Organism: Shewanella avicenniae; assembly: GCF_017354945.1. Lineage (NCBI taxonomy): Bacteria > Pseudomonadati > Pseudomonadota > Gammaproteobacteria > Alteromonadales > Shewanellaceae > Shewanella > Shewanella avicenniae. The sequence continues at coordinate 2,410,690 of NZ_CP071503.1, forward strand.
TCTTTAGGAATAAAACTGGCACTCGCTAGCCGTGGTTAGTCATAATAGCCAGCATCTTTGGGTTGAAGCGCTGCGTTAAGCGCAAATTTCTCCTGCGTTTCAACCACATCATCTGATTTAGAGGACGTTATGAAGCTTCGTCATTGGCTATTGGCGCTATGCGCCATGGTGCAATTTAATGCTATCGCCGCAACCGGCCCTATCGTACAAACCCAATCCGGCCGTATCGAAGGTTTACGACAAGGTAATGTCGACAGTTTTCTTGGAATTCCCTACGCGCGCCCCCCAGTAGGCGAGCTTCGTTGGCAGCGTCCGTTGTCAGCCAAGCCTTGGCGCGGAGTGAAAAAGACCACCGAGTTTGGCCCCTCTTGTATGCAAGCACCGATGGAAGGCTTTATTCGCGAGTTCAGCGAAGATTGCCTAACGATGAACATCTGGCGGCCAAACAACGCACGAGGGCCGTTGCCGGTGATGGTGTGGATCCACGGCGGCGGTTTTGTGATGGACAGTGCTGCAACGGATGTCTATCACGGGCAAGAGTTTGCTAACGCTGGAGTTATTCTCGTCAGCTTTGACTATCGGATGGGGCGATTAGGTTTCTTCGCCCATTCAGCCTTGGAAGGAAACCTGTTCAAGGGCAACTATGGGCTGATGGATCAGATTAAAGCGCTGCGTTGGGTACAAGACAACATCATGCAGTTTGGTGGCGACCCTAAAAATGTCACCGTGTTTGGAGAGTCAGCGGGCGGGATGTCGGTTAATATTCTACTGACCAGCCGTTTTGGACGCGATCTGTTCAACCGCGCGATCATTCAATCTGGTGGTGGCCGCGATGTAATGTTGGGCTTAGAAGATTGGACGACGGCAAAACAGCAAGGTGAAAATTTTGCGAAGTCGGTAGGCATAGAAGGCAGCGATGAAAAGGCCTTAGCACAACTACGCGCATTACCGACCGATACACTGGTGGGTAATTTAGGGCTGTTTAATCTGCCTGAAAACGCTACCACTTACAGCGGCCCGATGATTGATGGCCAAGTAATTGAACAACCACTCACTACCGCGTATGAAACGGGAGCTTTTGCCCGTATGCCACTGATGGTAGGCGCCACTGATGCCGATATCGGTTTTGTTTATCGCAAGGTTGAAACACGTGACGATGCGTTGTCTATTTTCGGTGACCATGCGGCTCAAGCAAACAATGTTTATCCAACATATTCACCGAAAGCGCTCGCCGCCTATATCGCCACTCAGCAAGCCATGATTGAACCCGCCCGTTATGTGGCCAAGGCATTTGCCAAAAATGAGGTACCTGTGTGGCATTTCCGCTTTGGTTATGTGGCCAGTGCCAACCAAGGCAAATGGCCGGGTGCCTTTCACGCGAGCGATATCCCCTTTGTGTTTAACACCATTACGGCGGCCTATGGTGACAAGGTGAGCGAACAAGATCAGCAAGTAGCGAACACCCTGCTGCAATATTGGGTTAACTTTGCCAAGACAGGCAATCCCAATAGCAGCGGCTTGCCAGAGTGGTCAAACTTTGATGCGAACAAAGAATTAATGTTATGGGTTGCGCCTGAAGGTGCGGCGAAGATCGGCAGCATTAAAGATCCACAATCTACCCAGCTAGATTTGGTAGAAAAGTTGGCGCAACAAACAAAATAACCCACGCAATGGCGCTTACAGCACAAACGGCAGCCTATTCGCTGCCGTTTTTATTTCTCCTCATTCGCCGAGCGACGAACCCATCGTGTATTTGTGCGCGTAGCTAAGGGCATAATACCCCAGCCGATAACCAAGCAGGATTAATCTTTAGGGTGTTGCAGTTATTGGTGTGGGTTGCCATGCAGGCGTCCCCCATAAAGGCACAGTCGACAACGAATGCTTGTGGCTTCCGTTGGTTTCTTTGGTGGAATATGAAAGATAGATAAGCGTCTGATGCTCGGCATCATAAATACGCCTCACTTTGAGGCTCTTAAACAAGATACTAAGCGATTCTTTAAACACCACCTCACCCGCTTTGCTCTTGTCTATGGTGGCAATTTCAGCAGCGGTAATCGCCCCAGTTTGACGGCAAGCGATGCTCATATCAGAAGGGTCGGCTAAGTCCAAATTCGCTTCAACACGGCTAATATGGCAGGTCACCCCGCTGACTTTCGGATCGGTGACTGCATCAATCACCACATCTTTGGTGGTAAACCAACCTAGGCTTACCTTGCCGACATCATCACCACAGCCGCTCAATAATGCACTCAGCACTACCACAACAAGCGGCATACTCAGCCATTTCAATTTACAGTCCATATCCATCCAATCACTCAAGTTGCTTCTCTGTATTTACTGACCGAACGCTCAGTACAAGCTTTTGCTCAACCTTGCTGGCGATAAGGCAGCGCAGCGCTAAGCCCGTCCATATATTGCTGATTATGTTTAATTTCCTCTTGGCAAAAATCCGCTATTGCTTGTTCAAACGCTGGCTCAGCAATCATATGCAACGAGTAGGTTTTCACCGGCTCAAAGCCGCGCAACACTTTATGTTCACCCTGCGCGCCAGCATTAAAACACGCCAATTTTTGTGCAATACAATAATCAATGCCTTGATAATAACAGGCCTCGAAATGCAATCCATCATGTTGCTCAAGACACCCCCAATAGCGGCCATAGAGGGTATCACTGTTGGGCGTATGGAAATAAAGCGCCGCTGCAACGGCCTGTTCGTCACTATCACCATGCGCACAGACCAATAGCAATTTCACGCTGTCGCCCATGCTGGCCGTTAGTGATTGAAAGAAGGCTTGGTTTAAATAACCACCGTGACCAGAACGTTTCAGATAGGTCATCCGGTAGCAGAGAAAAAAGCGCTGCCACAATGCTGGAGAAATCTCAGCGCCACTGCGCCAGCGATAATCCCACTCTGCCACCTGACGTCGCTCTTTACGAATATTCTTTCTTTTGGATGAGCTCAGTTCAGCAAGAAAATCGTCAAAGCTGCTGTAACCGCGATTATACCAATGGTACTGGCAGCCTTCGCGGCGAATAAGTTTGGCGTGGTGTGCGGGCGCTTCCACAAACGCTGATAACTGTATTTCAGTCTCTGCGGCGTCATGCCATACGGCAGTTTCGGTGCTTGAAAGAAATAGCCCGTGCCAACTTGAGTGTTCTTGTAGCTCTCGTTGCAATACCTGCTGTACCATCGCGGTGACAGCTTGACGATCAACGCCAGCTTTTATCGCCAATCGCGCCCCAGTGGCAGGCGTAAATGGAATCGCGCTGACCAACTTAGGATAGTAACTCAGTTGATACTTGTCGTAGGCATCTGCCCACGACCAATCAAACACATACTCACCGTAAGAATGAAACTTGCGATAGAGCGGCATCACCGCCATCAACTGCGTATCTTGGTATAGCACGAGATGCATCGGCAACCAGCCAGACTCAGCACCAACACAGCCGCTTTGCTCCAACGCCAGTAAAAAACTGTGGCAATTAAACGGGGTATCCGGCTGCATAAGCTCATCCCACTGTGTAGCGGGAATTTGGCTAATATCATCGAGCAACTGCCACTTCCATGCTCCTTTTAGCACCCTGACTCCTTCAACGTGACGACAACAGGAAATTTAAGCTACTCGTTTCGACAATCACAGTCCAGCCGCGGGCTAAAAACAAAAAAGCTTCGAGCAAAACCCGAAGCTTTTCGCTAACAACTTTCGATTAATAGATGCGATAGATACTGGTAGTGCCGCTAACTTCGTTACCCACCACAAGCATTGGCACACCAAAAGGGCTTTTTTCAGCCGGTACAAATTTCATCCCTTCAGGACCTAAATCACCTGCCATCTGCATATTGCCTTCATACTCACCGGTATCAGTATCAACTTCAAAATCAGTATCAAAATCACGGTTAACAATGTAGTCGACAAAATGCACATCAAACGGATTAGTGATGTTGTACACCATAATACCGCCAGTTCGCTCAAGGCCGATAAAGGCATAAGTCTTGTCGCCAACCTTGCCCACGGCCAATGCTTCTGGCTCTGGACCTTTGTCATCACTGCGACTATCGCCTTTGTTTTCCTCGTTATTGTTGTTGAAGTTGAGCCCCAATAACGATGCAGTGATCCGCTCAAAATCGCTACCCGAATCAAACACCATGCGACCATCGCCATCCAAGATGGAGAATGAACGTGCGCCATAAGCGTAGATTTTTTCATAGTTGCCGTCGCCGTCAGCGTCGCCCATCGAGGTTGTCACTTTAAGGCGCCCTAACAAACTCTTGTCTTGCGCGGCGGCCACTTGCGGGTGGTTAGCGGCTAACACTAAATCTTCGGCACGAGCTTCTTCCGAGAAACCATCATAATCGCGCGAATCCCCTTCGTTGGCCATCACTACAAAATCACTGCCATGCCACTGGTAGCTTGCCACAGTGTCTGGCATATACAGGCCATAAACACCTTCATACGGACGGATGTTGACCATGTCGTCTTTATCACTGGCATCAAGTGCGTTTTCAGCTAAGCCAAAATCCTTTTCGCCCAATGCGATAAGTGTATCAACAGTAGCTGAACCGATATTAATCTTAGCAATGGCGTTGTTTTCCTGCAGGCTCACCCACGCGGTACTGGAGTCAGCGCTAATGGTGATGTATTCCGGCTCAAGATCTTGCGCCACTGAAGCGCCCGGGCCGTTAATTTTAATCATGCTACTGACTTCAGCCGCTCGACTGCCGCCAACATTAAAGTCAGTAAAACGCACTAAATTGGCATTATCGGCTGGCTCACCGTCAACGACCGCGATAATCGCAACTGAACCTTCAGGGTCAACGTCATAAGCGTTGTTGGGCTCACCTTCATTGGCCACTAAAACCGATTGGCCATTGGGGCTAAATACCACGTTGTCAGGTAATGCACCGACTTCCACCGCTTTTAGGTATTGATAGCCGCTTGCTATCCGGCGGTAAAACGCCACAAAACCATTGCCCTGTTTGCTGTTACCGGCTTCGTCGGCACGTTCAATCGCCACCGCGAGCAAATCATCATGGACCGCTAAGCTGTTCACCCCGCCCAAACGCTCAAGACCGATATCTGCAGCCACATCGAGTTCATTTAGCAACGGCAGATTATTTAACGCCAGTGCAGCTGCACCAGACACAGCTTCCGTCGATGCAAGACCACTCGCATCCAGCACATCGACTTTGCCGCTACGCGCATTCACCACTAATACTTTTGCGGCAACCGCATCAAAGTCGACGATTTCAGCCGCACTTAGTCCATACACGCCACTTTCATGCCGCGCCATTAACTCCATGTTGAAACCACTTGCACTGTCATAACATAAGGTTTGTGACTGCTGAACTTCTGCGTCTTCCAGAGTGCCGTTGCCGTTCAAATCTAGACCTGTGGCCACTAATTGGCCACCAAAGCTACAGCTGCTGCCAATGGCTAATTCGCTCAAATGCAATAGGCTGCTCAATCCGTTACTACCATCGACACCATCTTTACCATCATCGCCACACGCTGCTAACAACAAGGCGCTGGACACCAGCAGTGCAAGTTGATTGAGTTTCATTTTTCGTCCCTAGTACGTTACAAGTTTGCAACAAGCTACTCGAGACAAGTGACAAAAATTAGACAATTAGATGACAGACAGATGGCATTTCGTCGCCACAGCAAAAAGTGACAAAGATCACAGTTGGCATTACACCAGACTCAGGCTACTATTCACCCACAACAATAAAAATTATTTAAATTTTCACCTTGGTTTTCATGAGGTTATTTTGACCGATAATTTATCAGCGCCCCCAAACGCTTTTTCGCTACCTTTATATCTGTTACTGCCCATGTTGGCCGCAATTATGGCGATTACGCCATTAACCATCGATATGTACCTGCCGGCAATGTCAACTATTGCGGCAAGCTTTCATGCCAGCGTTACCGATGTGCAGCAATCACTCAGCATTTATCTCGCCGGTTATGCAATGGGCATGCTGACCTTTGGCCCATTAGCCGATCGTGTAGGTCGCCGTCCACTTGTCATCATAGGCCTAAGCGGGTTTATGCTCACCACCTTAGGGCTGGCGCTAACTGAAGAGCTGTCTGTATTTCTGGTGCTACGGTTTGTGCAGGCCTTTTTAGGCTCTGCGGCGACCGTGGTGATTCCGGGTTATGTCAAAGAGATCTACGGTGATAACACTGCCAAAGGCATGTCTTATGTTGGACTGATCATGCTGATTGCACCGTTAGCGGCGCCAACCATTGGCAGTGTCATTTTAGGCCTCGGTAACTGGCGGCTAATCTTCTACGTATTAACCCTATACTCGTTGCTACTGCTGCTGTTGGTCACGCTCAAGTTACGCATGCCTTCAGATAAGGCTACGAGTGAACGCAGCCACCAATCAATGTTACGTAATTATGCAGTCGTGTTTTCTCGCCCCGGCGTAAAACCCTACCTTTGTAGTTGCTTGCTGTGTTCGCTGGCATTTTTCAGCTACCTCACAGCATCGCCGTTTGTATACATGGAAGTATTTGGCCTGAGTGACCATACATTTGCGTTACTGTTTGCACTCAATGTAGGCGCATTGGCGATTGCAAACCTCGTTAACTCTCGCATTGTGGTCAAGCACGGCTCGCGCAAGATGTTGGCGTTAGCCACGGCAACCGCCACCGTCGCCGCCTTCGCGCTGCTGCTGGTCAATTACTTTACCCTGCCGTATTGGTACACGGTGATTGTGCTAGTGCCGCTATTGGGCTCGATGGGGATTATGTCGGTGAACAGTGATGCGATTGTATTGATGAAATTCAAACAAGAAACCGGCACTGCTACTGCGGTAATTGGCACCTTACGCTTTGGCGTGGGGGCGCTGGCGGGGCCAATCCTTGCGCTATTTTATACCGGCACAGCCATGCCATTCTGTGCCTTGATGGCAGCCGCTGTGGTGTTAGTGGGTATTTGTCAGCTGTTTACCTTTCCAGGGACATTTGTACGCCAAGCAAGCTAATTTTTGCTTGGCAAATCCGCCTTTTTGAGCCATTTACTCTTGTGTCAGATCATACTTTAGTTGAAAAAATCAGCATTTAAACGAAAAGTCGCTCGCTAACTGCTTGCAAAGCCGTCGAATTTTCATAAGATGGCTTTCTGTTCATTTGTAACAGAAAAACTCACAGTCTTACAGGATTGTTAACCAATATGGTTTGAGTTTTAGGGTGGTGAAACAAACCCGTTTCACTATTGTTATAAGCGATTACCGTCGCTGTAAAAGTTACTGTTTACCGTAACGGTATCTATTGAGGAATGACAAATGGAGATGCTTTCTGGCGCCAGCATGATCGTCCGCTCGTTGATTGACGAAGGCGTTAAACATATTTTCGGCTACCCCGGTGGCTCTGTTCTAGACATCTACGATGCTCTGCACGAAATATCCCAAGACGAAAAATTCAAAATCGAACACATTCTAGTGCGCCATGAGCAAGCAGCCGTGCATATGGCTGACGGCTATGCGCGTGCCACCGGTGAAGTGGGTGTGGTTTTGGTGACCTCAGGGCCTGGCGCAACCAACGCGATTACCGGTATTGCGACGGCATACATGGATTCTGTCCCGCTAGTGGTGCTATCTGGTCAGGTAGCTAGTAACTTGATTGGTAATGACGCATTCCAAGAATGCGACATGATCGGTATCTCTCGCCCAGTGGTGAAGCACAGTTTCTTAGTCACTGATCCGCGCGAGATTCCTAACACCATTAAGAAGGCGTTTTTTATCGCGGCGTCTGGCCGTCCAGGCCCCGTCGTTGTTGATTTACCAAAAGACTGCCTGAACCCAGCGCTGCTGTATGAATACCAATATCCAGAAAGTGTAAAAATGCGCTCTTATAACCCAACGGTATCAGGCCATAAAGGGCAAATCCGTCGAGGTTTACAAGCACTGGTTGAAGCGAAAAAACCTGTTCTGTATGTCGGTGGTGGCGCAGTTATTTCTGAGAGCAATCAGAAACTCACTCAACTGGCGGAAAAACTGAACTTGCCGGTGGTCAGTACCTTGATGGGCTTAGGCGCATTTCCCGGCAACCACACTAACCATTTAGGCATGTTGGGCATGCACGGTTTGTATGAAGCCAACATGGCCATGCATAACTGTGACCTTATTTTTGGTATTGGTGTGCGTTTCGACGACCGCACCACCAACAACCTAGCGAAATACTGCCCTAACGCCAGCGTTGTTCATATCGATATCGATCCTTCTTCAATTTCAAAAACCGTCCATGCCGATATCCCGATCGTTGGCTCAGCTGACGCCGTGTTAAGCGACATGCTGGAACTGTTAGAAGAAGGTATTGATAGCAATCAAGACGCAAGTGCGATTGAACAGTGGTGGCATCAGATTAACCATTGGCGTGACCGTCAATGCCTGAACTATGAAAAGTCAGCTGAGCGTATCAAGCCACAACAAGTGATTGAAACGCTATACAAACTGACCAAAGGCGAAGCCTATGTGGCCTCAGACGTAGGTCAGCACCAAATGTTCGCTGCGCTGTATTATCCGTTTAATAAGCCACGCCGTTGGATCAACTCAGGTGGTCTTGGCACTATGGGCTTTGGCTTACCTGCTGCAATGGGCGTGAAGATGGCGCTGCCTGATGAAACCGTTGTTTGTGTTACCGGTGACGGTTCAATCCAGATGAACATTCAAGAGCTTTCAACTGCACTGCAATACGGCGTTCCCGTTAAGATCATCAACCTCAACAACCGCTTCCTAGGTATGGTGAAGCAGTGGCAAGACATTATTTATGCTGGTCGCCACTCGCAATCCTACATGGATTCCGTACCGAATTTTGCCAAGATTGCAGAAGCCTATGGCCATGTAGGCATGACGGTGAGTCATCCTGATGAGCTAGAAGGCAAACTCGCAGAAGCGCTGGCAATGGAAGATCGGCTGGTATTTGTCGATATCAGCGTAGATGAAACAGAACACGTCTACCCGATGCAGATCCGTGGCGGTTCTATGAGTGACATGTGGTTGAGCAAAACGGAGAAATGCTGATGAAACGCCGAATTATTTCTGTATTGATGGAAAACCAACCTGGTGCTTTGTCTCGCGTAGTTGGCTTGTTTTCTCAACGTGGTTACAACATTGATACCTTGAACGTGGCGCCTACCGAAGATGCCACCCTGTCTCGTCTGACGGTATCTGTCTTTGCCGATGAGTCGATTCTTGAGCAAATCGAGAAGCAGCTACACAAGTTGATCGATGTACTCAAAGTATCCAACATCACCGAAACCGCTTATGTTGAGCGGGAACTGGCGTTGATTAAAGTCAGAGCAGTTGGCGAGATGCGCGATGAAGTCAAACGCATGGCCGATATCTTCCGCGGCCAAATCATTGATGTCACATCGAATCTCTACACCATCCAACTGGCGGGTACATCAGAGAAACTGGACTCCTTTATCAGTGCGATGACAGAAACAACAAAAGTCATAGAAGTGTCACGTTCAGGCGTTGTTGGCCTTGCTCGTGGCGATAAAGCGATGAAAGTGTAACTGTCACAAACATGTCATATTTATAAGGCGCCCCTAGGCGCCTTATTTGTTTTTACTTTTAAATCATTACTATAAGTAAAAATCAATATTTCACAAAACGCTAAACAACTCGCCATCTGCTATTTTTTGCGCAATTTTTTCATCATATTTTATCACTGTCACATAGCTGTCATTTAACGGTGACAAACTGCTCCCCGTCAACTAACCAACGACTGGAATGTCAAATTTTAGGATTGATATATGAAAAACTTGCTTAAGGGCGCGCTGTTTGGATGTGCTATCGTTTGTTCAACTTCAGCATTCGCTGACACAGTAATCAACGGTGCTGGTGCTACTTTCCCTTACCCAGTATATGCAAAATGGGCTGAGCAGTATAACAAAGAAACCGGCGTAAAACTGAACTACCAAGCTATCGGTTCAGGCGGCGGTATCAAGCAAATCGTTGCTAAGACAGTAGATTTCGGTGCATCAGATGCGCCATTGAATAAAGAAGCTTTGGATAAAGACGGTCTGGTGCAATTTCCAGCAGTTATGGGTTCTATCGTTGCTGTAGTTAACCTGCCAGGTTTGAAAGCAGGTGAACTGAAGTTGTCTGGTGAACTGTTAGCAGACATTTATTTGGGTAAAGTAAAAAGCTGGGATGACGCAGCAATTGCTGAACTGAACAGCGGCGTTAAACTGCCAAAAACCCCAATCTATACCGTTCACCGTTCAGACGGTTCAGGTACTACTTATAACTTCACTGACTACCTGAGCCGCGTAAGCGGTGACTGGAAATCAAGCACAGGTGTAGGTAAAGAAGTAGCGTGGCCAAAAGAAGCCAACCAACTGGGTGGTAAAGGTAACGCTGGTGTAGCTAACTTCGTAAAACGCACTAAAGGCGCTATCGGCTACGTTGAGTTTGCTTATGCTAAGACCAACGGTCTGGCTTACACCCAACTGAAAAACAAAGACGGCAAGTTTGTTCTGCCAACAATGGGCGCTTTCCAAGCTGCTGCAGCTAACGCTGACTGGGCAAACGCTCCTGGCTTCAAACTGATCCTGAACGACCAACCAGGTGCTGAGTCATGGCCAATGACTGCTGCGACTTTCATCCTGATGCACAAAGAGCAAGCTAACGAAGCAACTGCTAAAGAAGTGCTGAAGTTCTTCGAATGGTCTTACGCAAACGGTGATGACCTGGCTGCTGAGCTGGAATATATCCCAATGCCAGACAACGTTGTGAAAATGGTTGAAACCATGTGGCACAACGATATCAAAGCAGATGGTAAAGCAGTTTACTAAGCCACTGTAATGACCCTAGCCCTCGCGATTAATTTGCGAGGGCTAAGCCATTTCTAAAAAGTTGAGATTTATGAGAGCAATTTCAATCGTGGATTTTCCTTGGCAAGGTGACAACCTATTCCGTCGCGCCTGTTTCGTCAGTGCTGGACTGATATCGGTATTGATGTTCTGCATTATGCTATCGCTGATATTTGGTGCTTGGCCAGCGATGGAAAAATTTGGTCTGTCTTTTTTCACTAGTACTGAGTGGAACCCAGTAACCGAAGAGTTTGGCGCCCTAAACGCCCTGTACGGTACTGTGGTTTCTTCCGTTATCGCGGTAATGCTGGCCTTACCAATTGGCTTAGGCGTGGCAATCTTCCTGTCGGAACTCTGCCCTGCAGCGATTTCAAAACCTTTGTTTATCGCTATCGAATTGTTAGCTGCTGTGCCATCTATCATCTATGGCATGTGGGGTTTGTTTGTGTTTGCCCCGTGGTTTGCAGACGGCTTTCAAATTTGGGCCAGCGATAACCTTTCTGAAATTCCGGTCATCGGCACCCTGTTTAGTGGTCCACCGATGGGTGTTGGCTTGTTAACCTCAGGCATTATTCTCGCTTTTATGATTTTGCCGATCCTAACATCACTGATTAAAGAAGCCTTGTCGACAGTTCCTAAGGTATTACGTGAAGCCACCTATGGTATTGGCGCAACGCAATTTGAAGTGATTGTGAAGGTGTTACTGCCAGCGATTAAAGGGCCAATCTTTGGTGCGTTGATTCTGGCGTTGGGTCGCGCGCTGGGCGAAACCATGGCAATTACCTTCGTCATCGGTGGTGCGCAAAGCATCGACACCAGCTTGTTTATGCCTGCGACGTCAATCTCGGCCTCAATTGCCAACCAATTCAACGAAGCCACTGGCGACATGCATATTTCAGCGCTGATTGGCCTTGGTTTGGTACTGTTTATGATCACCTTTATGGTGATGGGTACTGCACGAGTGCTGTTGCGGAGGAAAGCGAAATGATCCGCAAGTTTAAAAACGAGCTGTTTAAATTTCTGTGCTTAGCCTCTACCGCAATCGGCTTGGGCATTTTGGTACTGATCCTGTTCACCCTGTTCCAAAAAGGCTTTGCCGGGATGAACTGGGCACTGTTCACTCAAGTAACTCCGGGCCCTGGCGGCGAAGGTGGCTTGCTCAATGCGATTATCGGTAGCGTGATTATGACCGGTATCGGCATATTAGTGGCAACCCCTATCGGCGTGTTAGCGGGGACGTGGTTGGCTGAATATGGTCAGAACTCGAAAACTGCAGATACCATTCGCTTTTTGAACGGTATGCTGATGAGCGCACCGTCAATTTTGATTGGTCTGTTCGTCTATGAAATTGTGGTGGTGACTTCAGGTCACTTCTCAGGTTGGGCAGGTTCAATCGCATTGGCCATCATCGCCCTGCCAGTGATCATCAGCACCACTGAAGAGATGCTCAAACTGGTCCCCACTCAGCTTCGTGAAGCAGGTGCAGGCTTAGGTACGCCAAAATGGCGCGTCACCCTGCAATTGAGCTACCGCGCGGTGGGAACAGGCATTGTCACTGGGATTTTGCTGTCGATTGCCCGTATCAGTGGCGAGACAGCACCGCTACTATTTACAGCACTAAATTCCAGCTTTATGTCTGTTAACCCGAATGAGCCTATGGCAAACTTGCCGGTGACAATCTATCAATACGCAATGAGCCCGTACGAATCGTGGAACCAACTGGCCTGGTCCGGCGCATTGTTAATTACCATGGCCATTTTGTTCCTCAATGTTCTTTCAAGAGCATTACCACAACTTAAAAAGCGGAGGTCCTGATGAATCAGGTAGCCCAATTGAAAGATTACCAACAACCTAATGTAAACCCGTTGGTTAAACGTATGGACATCAAAGACTTGAACTTCTTCTACGGAAAAGACAAGCGTGTGTTATTCGATGTCACCATGCCAATCTACGAGAATCACGTGACTGCGATGATCGGTCCGTCTGGTTGTGGTAAATCAACGCTATTACGTTGTTTAAACCGTATTTATGAACTGTATCCAGGCCAATATGCTGAAGGTGATGTGACCCTTGGCAGCGATATCAAAGTGCTGGATAAGAAAGTTGATTTAAACGACCTGCGTGCCAAAATCGGCATGGTATTCCAAAAGCCAACGCCGTTCCCAATGAGCATTTACGACAACATCGCTTTTGGTATCAAGTTGTACGAAAGCCTGTCACGTAAGCAGATGGATGCGCGCGTTCAAGAAGCGTTAGAAAAAGCGCAACTGTGGAACGAAGTGAAAGAAAAGCTGCATACAGATGCTTCAGGTTTATCTGGTGGTCAACAGCAACGTTTGTGTATCGCCCGCACTATCGCATTAAAACCAGATGTGATTTTGATGGACGAGCCAACCTCAGCACTCGACCCAATTGCGACTCAAGGTATCGAAAAGCTGATCACTGAACTGCGCAAGGATTACACCATCGTAATCGTGACTCACAATATGCAGCAAGCGGCGCGTATCTCTGACTACACCGCCTTTATGTATTTAGGTGAGTTGATTGAATTTGGTGAAACCCAACAGGTGTTTAACCAGCCAAAGAATCAACGTACTCAAGATTACGTTAAGGGCACATTCGGCTAAGCCACATTGCGTTCAGCACAAATTAGAAAAGGGGCACAATCGCCCCTTTTTGTTTTTTATCAATTACTTACACATATCACAGATAGCCATCATAATGGGCGATTTTGGCGGCCAACCGTTGGGCAAGAAATGGATTCGCATCGCCAAGCTGCAGCAAAATCAACCGCGCCTCTGCCTGATACGCCTTAATTTTTGTATTATCCCAATGCGCTGGCGGCGCTTGAAGATTGGTGATACGGTCGCACAATTTCACCATCCACACGGCTTTTGGCTGCAGTTTAATTCGCGCTAGACTGTCCTGCATCTGCGCCTCTTTACTGCCAAGCTTTGTATCTTTAGTTAACGCCGAGACACCGTCTGCAATCTCTTGGCCGAACTCAGCCAAAATTTGCTCGTAAGTGGTTGGCGTATCTTCAATAGCATCATGCAATAATGCGCACATCACCAGTAAGTTAGGCTGTTCTATACCGCCATGTGCTACAGCGGCCATCGCTTCCATTGCCACCAATCCCAGATGATTGATATAGGAAATATCACTGGCGGGCAATGTCTGTCCGTTGTGGATTCTGGAGGCAAAATTCCACGCTCGCTGATAGCTATCTTGATCCCAAAGACTCATTGACTCCCCCTTTGATTAAGCACCCTAAATTAAGTGCCCTTGCTTTAGCAGCCGTGCTTCATCTCTCATTGCAAAGCAGCTAATTAAGGTGCTGCACAGCGTATTTGCTGACAAAGTTTATCGAAATATAACGGCCCAGCTTTAAGCCACGCATCAGCATGGATTCCGCCCTTGATAGCGTTCAAATCCAGTTGTGGATGGCTTGTGACCGCCAACAGTAATGCGGTTAGCGGCGTACGTTGATCTTGGTCACCTTGGAATATCACCACAGCCACGTCATGCAACTGAGAGAGTTGCTGAGTGAGCTCAAGCTCGAATTGCAGCAGTGATTCAACAGGTAGCAGTTGCAGCGGTTTTAATAACATGTTGGCACTGAATTTCTGGCGTATAGCACCCGCTAATGAGGCTGCCACCCCATCGAGTAGCAACGCTTTGGGCGGTTGAACTAAGGCATTCTCCAACGCGATTGCCGCGCCTAACGAGCGTCCAATAAACACTGACTCCGCAATTCGGCAAGAGGACATTTGTTCAATAAACGCTACGGCGGATTGCGTTAGCGTCAGCACATTGGCAAAACTGGCGCTGCCTTTAGCCCCTTCATACCCCGGATAAGAAATGGCATATACCGAAATACCTCGGGCATTCAGTGGGGTAAATAATGGGGTTTCGTAGCCGTCGATCCCGCCATGCTGACCGGGGAAAAACAGCGCGCAACCGCTTTCATGTGCTGAAATGTAGGCACGAATAACCGCACTGGCGCCAGCATGTTCAACCTGATAGCGCTGGGTTTCATGGGTGGTACTGACTGGCACCTTAACAAAAATCAGTGCCGACAAAAAACAGTGCAGCGCAACTGCCGCCATCAGGTAATAGATGGCGGCGATGACAAAGGTTGCGAAAACCACTTTGTTAATCACGTTGTGTCTGCAATGTTCCTTTTTACGTGTCTTTTACGTGTGAGACGTTAACGAAATCCTCCGCGAACCTCTCGAATTAACGCCCGGAAAGGCAATTAAGATTCAAACAACTTGTCCGCCACAAATGGGTTATGTTTGCGCTCTTCTGCAATGGTCGACATCGGGCCATGCCCCGGCACAAACTTCATCTCATCCCCTAATGGCCAAAGCTTTTTACGAATGGAATCCAGCAGTACTTGATGATTCGAACCGGGGAAATCGGTACGGCCAATAGAACCCCGGAACAGCACATCGCCCACAAAAGCAATATGATCCTGTGCAGAATAGAACACCACATGGCCTGGGGTGTGACCGGGACAATGCAACACATTCAGAGTGATATTGCCGACCGTCACAGTGTCACCATCATTCAGGTATTGGCTTGGGGCAAATTTATCCATCGTAGGAAAACCGAATTTCTGGCTCTGCATCGGCAGATTATCTAACCAAAAGGCATCCGCTTCTTGTGGCCCAATAATCTCTACACCGGTTGCGGCTGCTAACGCCGTTGCGCCACCCACATGATCAATATGGCCGTGGGTTAACAAGATTTTCTCTAAGGTTAAGCCGTGTTCAGTCATGGCAGCTTGAATGCGCTCAATATCACCGCCCGGATCGACAACCGCCGCTTTATTGGTCTCTTCACACCAGATGACACTGCAGTTTTGTTGGAAAGGCGTCACAGGAACTATTTGATATTTCATCTTGTTAACTACTCATCTGTTTTAGCTTATGCAGTAACAGCTTATCTGCCACCGCGAACAGTGCAAGCAGTCTAACGTCTTTCGCTATAAATATCTGCCCTACTCGCCCTATCGGCACTGCATTGGCTCACAAAATTGCGGTAACATGCTGCCCTATTGTGTTATCGCTAAGGTCTGTAGATGGACGCTCAAATCCACATTGCGGGAGCTGTTGCTTACAAGCACTTCTTTGATTTACCGCTAGATTATCAATCACCTGAAAAATGTATTCGTATCTTTGCCCGCGAAGTCCGCGGTCTGCAAGCAGGTGCTGAGAACCTGCCATTTTTGGTATTTTTTCAGGGCGGCCCCGGCTTTGGCGCCATGCGTCCGGGCGCCAATAGTGGTTGGCTAAAGCGGGCGTTAACTGAGTTTCGCGTGCTATTGCTCGATCAACGTGGCACAGGGCTGTCTTCGCCGATTAGCTACGCCAGTCTGCAGCAACTCACACCGGCACAACAAGCCGAGTACTTGCAGCATTTTCGCGCCGACAACATAGTGCGCGACGCCGAAGCGATTAGGCAACAGCTATCACCAGATCAACCATGGTCAGCGCTCGGCCAAAGTTTTGGTGGCTTTTGTATTCTGCACTATTTGAGCGTTGCACCAGAGGGCTTGAAACAAGCTTTTATCACTGGCGGCATACCATCTCTCACCCGCAGCGCCGCAGAAGTGTATCAAGCAACGTTTAAGCGCGTATTGCAAAAAAATCGCGACTTCTTTAACCGATTTTCTGACGCAAGAGCGCTAACCCAACAGCTGGTGAGTTACCTTCGCCAGCATCAAGTACTGCTCCCCAATGGCGATACCCTAAGTGTCGAAATGCTACAACTGCTCGGCATCCATCTTGGCATGGAGCAAGGCGCAGAAACGCTTTACTACCTGCTTGAGCAAGCCTTAATTGATACGCCATCCGGGCAACAGCTTAACCCGCTGTTTTTAGCTCAAGTGAATGAATTACTGAGTTATCACACCAATCCTATCTATGCGATTTTGCATGAAGCCATCTATTGCCAAACCGATGCATCGCAATGGGCTGCCCACCAAGTGCGGCAGTCCTTGCCCGAATTTGCTACTGATGCCGAAGAACTATTGTTTACTGGCGAAATGGTGTTCCCGTGGATGTTTAAGCAGATTAACTGGTTAACGCCCTTAGCCGAAGCTGCTGAGCTGCTCGCCCACAAAGCGGATTGGCCAACACTCTATGACCTCGATCAGCTTGCGCAAAATAAGGTACCCGTCGCGGCGGCGATTTACAGCAATGATATGTATGTCGAGCGCCAATTCAGTGAAGAAACTGCTGCCTTGGTAGCTAACATGCACACTTGGGTGACCTCAGAATATGAACATAACGGCATTCGTATGGACGGAGAACATATTCTCAATAAGCTCATCGCCCTAGTGCGTGGTGAACAGCTACGCTAAGCCACCATTTATCCACTTCTGTGTGACGCTGACGGCGGTAATTTACGCCGAGCGTCACTCAGTTATTTTGTAACAATGGTTTTCTCTGACAGTTGCCAGCCACTGCGAAACTTGCTTAGAAAGTCATTTTTATTGATTAGATATTTTTATCCTTCTTTTTGTATTGTCACGTCCTTCAACCACCTTCTCCGCCAAAATGTCAGACATTTCGCTGCAGTTTGATTAGATAAGCTATTAGCACAGCCTTAGATAATCTATTAAATAGCGAAAAATCAACCATAGCAAACTGCTGCCAATTTAAACAAATGCTAATAAATCCAAACACTTTGTAAAATTATTGCCAGTTGACGTAGCGAGTTTGTTAAGGCTTTATGTCGCGTCGATGATCAACATCGAATGATTTAGCTAAATCACTCATCAAATAAAAATAAAGCGACAAAGCTGTCCAAAGGAAGAATAACTATTATGGAATTCTCTCGTCGTAAGAGATTTAATTACAACCTGATCCAACTGTCGTTGTTGAGCACCTTAGGCCTAGGCCAACTCGCCTTTGCTCAAGATGCCAATACTCCCCCCGCAGATGATCAAAGCAGCATCGAACGCGCCGCAGTAAAAGGCTCTTCAGGTGATATTGAAAAAATCACTGTGACTGCACGCCATAAAGCAGAAACCCTATTAGAAATTCCAATGTCAGTGTCTGCAGTATCTGCAGCTGAGCTGGCTGATCGTGATATCAGTTACGCCGAAGATCTGTACCGCACCTTGGCAGGCGCAGCGATGCCCGGCGACCAGTTAGTGTTACGTGGTTTAAGTGGCGGTAATGATGCATCGCCTGATACAACCTCAACCTTCGTGGATGACGTGCCGTTTAACTACACCAACCTGACCGACATCGATCGCATTGAAGTACTGCGCGGCCCACAAGGTACGCTTTATGGTTCAAATGCCATCGGCGGTACAGTGCGTATCATCACCAAGCAGCCACAACTGCAAGATTTTGAACTGTTTGGCTCGTTGCAAGCTAGTCAAGAGGCAGATGTTGCTGGCACAAGCGATAACTATTCCGTCGGCATGAACATTCCATTGGTGTCAGACAAACTGGCGCTGCGGGTGAACTTCAACCATGCCAATAGCCAAGGTAAGTTCGTCAATATGAATACCGGCCTGCAAGCCAATAGCAACGATATGTTGCTTCGCGGCAAGTTACGCTGGCAAGCAACGCCTGAGCTGAACATAGTCGCGGGCTACATGTACACCGAAGAGAAAAGTCATGGCCCGACTCGCGGCGATTTGGCTACACCCGGCTACTTCTATGACTATTCTGCCACGCAAAACCCTGATGCCGCCTACGGCTACGACATCGGCATTTTTACCGTAGATTGCGACCCAACGGCTAACCGCGCAGTTTGTCGTGAGGGCACTAACGCATTGAAAGCGCAGCGTGGTGTACCAAGCCGCTATCAAATTTGGCAACGTATTGATGATTGGTCAAAAGATGCCACCAATCTCTATACCCTGAGTTTAGATCATGATGACATTCTCGGCTTCGCGACCCTAAGTTATGCCGGTTCTTATCGCACAACTAAGCACGACGCACTGCGTGACTTTGCCCGTCTCGACTTCGTGAACTTGATGGATGACTGGCTCACCGAAGATCAGAAAGATACTCGTCAGACCCATCAGTTACGTCTGCAAAACTTAGATACCACCAGCCCTTGGTCTTGGACAATCGGCGCCTACTACGACAAATCGAATACCCCTTATTCACCACACGCACAGGATGAGTTCTTCAGTGCCACTGACATCGATTCAGCATTGTTTATCGCTGCTATGGGTGTTGATGGTCGTCAAGTGGGCGTAGATAACTGGAACAACCCGAACCTGATGTGGAACCTCACCTACTTTGATGACAGTAGTCGTGAGTTAGCGTTCTTTGCCGATACCTCTTATCTGTTTGATCTGGGCGACTACGGTGACTTGGAATTGAACGCAGGGATTCGTCGTTATGATTTGCGTGACCACAGCTCATACGCACAGTTGGGCGTTTGGGCCACAGATGCCAGCGAAACAGGCGGTAAAGAGTCTGGTAACCGTTATAAGTTGAGCGCCTCTTGGCGTCCAACCAATGATTTCTCGGTCTACAGCTTGTACTCTGAAGGTTATCGTCCAGGCGGCAACAACGGCCCATTGCCTGGTTTGTGTATTGACGATCCTAACGCGGTTAACCGCAAAGACCGCTACACCTCTGATGCAATTAAAAACTATGAAGTGGGCGTAAAATCTCGCATGTTTGGCGGCAAAGTTGATTTAGCGGCAGCGGCCTATCAGATTGATTGGACCGACATGAAAACTGATGTGTTCATGGAAACCTGTAGCTTCACCTACACAGCCAACGGCGGCAAAGCGCGCTCTCGTGGCTTGGAGTTAGAATCAACCGCATGGTTGACCGATGATCTGAAAATGATCGTTAACGCGTCTTATACCAATGCGGAAGTGACCGAAGACAACGCCACTATTTCTGCCAAGAAAGGCGATGACATGACCATGGTGCCTAAGTACAACGGTTATCTCGCGCTGGACCAAGGTTTAGATCTGTTTAGTCACAACGCGAACGTGCGCTTAGACTACTCGGTTTATGGCAGCTTCAAGAGCCACTTCAATACCCGCGATGAAGATATTTCACCGGCTTATGGCTATATGAATCTTTCTGGCCGTATGGAAGTGAATGACAACATCAACCTGAGCCTGCATATCAACAACCTGTTTGATCGTGAAGTCACCACCTACCGCCGTGCTGACTCTCGCTCACCAGGCGACACTTATGCACCTCAGTATGTCAACTACTTGGATGGTCGTACCGTCACCCTGAGAGTCGACTACATGTTCTATTAAGCGGACCCATTCTCCAACCGCCAGCCCTTAACCGAGAGCGCTGGTGATATGGGATGAGGCATGACAATCAAAAGGGCTTACTGCGTTAAACCGCGTAAGCCCTTTTGTTTAGATAAAGTCTTTCGTCAGCAGCACAAGCGGACCTATTCCAAGCGCTTATTAAACCGTTTCGCCGCCACAAATACCCCAAGGCAGGTAAAACCTACTAGCCACAAGGCGTCTTTGCTGAGTGACCACAGTTCGGCATCCCGCAGCACAATTCCCCGCACCATCCGCATAAAATGAGTCGCTGGCAGTACTTCGGCAATCCACTGCGCAGGCACGGGCATAGCATCGTAGGGAAACATAAAGCCTGACAGCAAAATGGATGGCATCAGGATAAACACCGTCATCTGCATCGCTTGTAACTGGTTTTTGGTCAGCGTACTGATCACTAACCCCAACGTGAGACTGGCAAAGATAAACAGCAAGGATGCCGCCAATAACGAATCTAAACCACCTCGAACAGGAACGTTAAACACCCAATGGCCGACGGCCAAAATGATGCTGACCTGCACTAAACCAACAAACACATAGGGAATAATCTTGCCGACCATCAGCTCCACCGGTTTGACCGGGGTAGCGATTAAAAACTCCATATTGCCCTGCTCGCGCTCTCGCACAATCGCCGCAGACGTAAACATCACCATTGTCATGGTCAAAATAATCGCTAATAACCCTGGCACAATGTTAACCACCGAACGCTGCTCTGGATTGAAATACTGCACCACCTCAAAACTGGGCGTGGCAACTGGCACACTGTTACCGTGCAGTTCCGCCAACGGCATATTCCGTAACGCCCGAATTGCGGCCGCCACCATGGTGTCAGCACCATCCACTATCCATTGCGCTATCGGCCTTGTCGCTTGTGAATCTTCTCGATTTGGGTCGAAAGCTGGATGCAACACCAACCGACTCGATAGATCAGCAGGGATCAGCAATACCGCTTTCACTTCGCCACGGGTGATTGCCTCGTCAGCGGCTTGCGCCGAAAAATATTGCGTTTTAAAACTGACCACTTGGGTTGCGGCAACCAGCTGCACCAGCTGGCGGCTATAACTGCTTTGGCTTAAATCCACTATTCCAGCGGGCACTTGCCGCACATCGGTATTAATCGCATAGCCGAATAACATTAACTGCATCAGAGGCAACATCACGATCATGCCAAAGGTCATGCGGTCACGCCGTAGCTGCTTGAGTTCCTTGGTGACAATCGCCCATAACCTAGCCCACATGGCGACCTCCAGTACAACTCACAAACACATCTTCAAGGCTTGGGCGCACTAAACCTATGTCGTGATTATCGCAAAATGGCACTAACAGGCTCACGGCATCAGCCACTGATTTGGTCACTAGCACCCGCAGATGATTACCAACTTGTGCAGCAGAAATCACTTGCGGCAACGCCGAGACTTGCTGCTTCACTTGGCGCAGGGATTCACCGGAAATTTCGACCACATAGGCGGACATTGACTGCATCAATTCACGCGGTGCGCCATCAGCACGTTTAATACCATGTTCAAGAATCGCCAAGCTGTGACAACGTTCGGCTTCGTCCATGTAATGGGTTGAAACAAGAATGGTAGTGCCAGCGGCACTGAGGTCAAAAAGTCGCTCCCAAAAATCACGTCGATTTTCAGGATCAACCGCCGAGGTGGGCTCATCTAAAAACAATAATTCTGGCTGATGTATGGTGGCACAGGCCAATGCCAAGCGCTGCTTTTGGCCGCCACTCATGGTACCCGCAAGCTGATGTTGACGATGCGCTAATCCGTACAGCACCAGTAATTGCTCAATGCGCTGCTTAGCCTGAGCCCCTTTAACACAATAAATCGCCGCTACAAAGCGCAGATTTTCTAACACAGTTAAATTTTCAAACAGCGAAAATTTTTGTGTCATATAACCGATGCGACTTTTTAGCGCTTCTTCGTGACCAGCCAAAGATTGCCCAAGCACAGTGACACCGCCTTCATCGGCGATTAACAAGCCCGTCAGCAAACGAATTGCGGTCGATTTACCGCTGCCGTTCGGTCCAAGAAACCCATAGATGGCGCCACGAGGAATCGACAATGACAAATTATCAACTGCGGTGAGCTTGCCAAAGCGTTTGGTGAGCCCCTGAGCTTGAAGCGCAATCGCCGCCTGACTCATGGCAACCGCACCTCAACCGCTGCGCCAACCGCTAATGGCAATTGTGGGGGGAATTCTATCTCGGTGAGATACATCAAGCGTGCTCGGTCACGTTCATTCAGCGCATAAAATGGCGTAAATGACGGCTGACTGCGAATATGACCTATCACGCCTTGCACGCTATCCGCGAGACCGTCAACCTTGACCATGACAGCATCGCCTTGATGTAATTTCGTTAAGGCGGTTTGCGGCACATAGACTCGCGCGTAAAGCCGCTCCGAGGCCAGCAGTACGGCCAGTTGTGCCCCAGCTGGCACACGGTCCCCCGTCTTCCACGGCAAAATATCTACCACGCCCTCTTTCGGTGCGGTAATGCTCAGATCTGCCAGTGACTTCTCAGCGACTTGTAAAGCGGCTGCAGCAGCATTGACTTGTTGCTTAGCTTGTTCAATCTCTTCGGGGCGATTGCCGTTTAGCAGCTGTTGCCATTGCTGGTATAGCTGTTGTTGATACGCCGCCGTTTGGTCACGATTTGCCAACGCATTATCTACATCAGCCTGGCCAACCATCTGTTGTTTAACCAGTTGTTGGCTGCGTTGGTATTGACGCTCAGCATCAACTGCGGCGGCTTTTGCTGCAATATAGGCCGACTGCGCCGCAGCAATGCTTTCTTGCCGAGCACCCTTTTCAAATAACCTCAGCTGTGCAGTGGCTTGTTCCAATTCAGCTTGACGCTGTGCCCGCAACGCTGCGGCAGTCACCGTATCTAACTGAACCAATATCTCGCCCTGCTTCACGTGTTGTCCTTCTTCTACAGGCAATTGGACGATTTTAGCGTTGACCGGCGCGGTCAGTAACATCCTATCTCGTTCAAGGGTTCCCATCGCAACTGAGGTAGATTGTTCGCAGGCAGTAAGCGCCTGCAACAATACGAGGGCCAACAATCGACGCATCATGATTCTGTCTCCTTTGCCATAGCTAACCTATTGCCACTAAATAATCCAGCGTACATAACCCGATAGTTATGCTGTAGCAAAAAACTGCATGCTAGGGCAATTAACACTTATCGTGTTTGAACGCGTTGGGTTAGCCAGCTTGACTAAGTGCCGTCTAAATTTCCAAGCAATTCCTCTACTAATGAATATAACCAATAGTGACTGAAACATCAGGGTGAATCATGCTGCAAAGTGCACATTTACGTAGAAATTACTGCTGAGTTGGCAAAAAAATCCCCGCGAAATGGCGGGGAAATTTCTTGACCGAAGAACGTTGCACTAACTGTGCGCAGATTGACGCCCTGAGTGAGCAAAGCCTCTCTTCCATGAGCGCTAAACTAAGGTCTCACTTCGGCCTTAGTTATTGCTTGATTTGAGTGTTGTTATTGCTGCGCTGTTGTGTCCGCAGTGCCGCAGTTATTGAGCAAGCACTCTTACTAAGAAAAGGGGCAACTCAGCATTAGAGTCGTTACTCAACTTCAAGAGTGTAGCAACAACTCGTCTCAAAAGTTACCAATAACTTTCAGTTTTGAATGTTGAATCTCATTAAAGTCGCCATTAACCATTAAAATCACGAAAGTCTTACAGCACTCACTACAGTCTCAATCTGTTTTTGGCATTAAAAGCTGCATTCGCAATTTACAAATATTCACTTGGTTTATTTTTAGCGGAATCTATTGCTTATCTCACTGATATTCCATATAAAAGCCACTAATATTAACAAAATCATCACACCTATGATGGCCACCGCCAGCAAGGAGCAACTCAGCACCATGGCTAAACTACTGCAAGGGCTCGCCTGTACTTTGATGTTGATGGGTACAGCACACGCCAATGAAACGACCCAGCTGGATGGCAGCATCGATTTTCGCGCTGTGTATTGGCATGGCAATCAAGTGTGGGCATCGGGCACTGCGGGCAGTATTTTCATGTCGGTTGATAATGGAAAACATTGGCAACCCGTGACCGCACCACAAAATACTGAGCAGTTTGAGTTTCGCGATATTCAGCCGTTAGGCGATGGCAAAGTGTTACTGATGAGTGCCGGTAGCGGCGAAGCGTCACGACTCTATATGACCGAAAACGAGGGTATCGATTGGCGCCAAGTGAGCAGCGGGCAGAACCCCAAACAGTTCTACGATTGTTTGCAGATGATAGATAACGATGCCGGTTGGCTTTATGGCGACTCAGATGACGCAGGGCTATTCATCCTGCAAACGCAAGATGGCGGCGCCAACTGGCAACGTGAACAATTGCCCATCAGCGTCCAAGCCAACGAAGGCGGTTTTGCCTCCAGCGGTACTTGTGTTAACCGCGGTGACAGCAACATAAAGGTGGTTATCGGTACCGGAAACGCAGCAACACCAAGACTGTTACTACGAGACGCAGGCGGTTGGATGTCGATAGACAGCCCGTTCCCCGGCGGCGAAGCGAGCGGAATTTTTTCGGTCCAACTCAATGGTGATGATATTTACGCGTTCGGAGGCTCGCTTAACCCGAGCAATCAAACCGCGATTGTGTATCGCTTCAACCTCATCGACAAACAATGGCAGCCGCTACCGCCTGTGCCACTCAAAGGCGCTATTTACGGCTCGGCCATACTGCGAGCAAACGGACGCGAGCAAATTTGGATTGCTAACCCTAACGGTGTAGCCTCACTCGACATTACGCCAGTGACGAACTCGTCATCAACGGACTCGTCGTTAACAGACTCGTTATTAACAAAGACGGCAGTAACCGATACCCAAGAAACGGATACAACAGCGTGGCAGCGACGCGGAAAATTAAATATGTGGAGCATTGCCTGCCGTGACGAAGTGGGCTGTATCAGTGTCGGTCAACAAGGCACTGTACAACGCTTTATGCAAAAGCCTCTCGTTAGCAACTGATAAAATGCAAAAAAAAAAGCGCGGTTGCTGCAACGAATACAGCAACCGCGCTTTTTTATTCATTCGGTCCAATGGCCTAAGCTGCAGAGCTCCCTGCTTCAGCTTGCACGTCTGTGTCGGCGTCAGCGGCAACCACAGCATCGGCGTGATAACGGTACAGCAGCACTTTTAATGCCCGATCAGCATCAACATCAGCAAACACTGGCGGATTTTCAATCTGTTCAATAAAACGCAGCTGCGGCAGTGTGTCGGCCACTTGCTGCATCAAAAAATCTCGGCCTAACTCTGGCGCATTTAAGCAAAGCAATACGTCAGCGCCGTCATTTAATAGCTCAGGCAAACGGCGTAACAGACGCACATAATCCTTGGTGGCGACAAAACTGCCTTTTTGATTGCTGGGCGGATCGGCAATCAACAGATCATAGGGTCCAAGTTTTTTCAGTTTGCCCCAAGATTTAAAAATATCGTGGCCGAGGAAACGCGCCCCTGAGGGCATCTCATTCAGCACATGGTTTTGCTTGCCCGTTGACAGCGCCCCTTTCGCCATATCGATATTGACCACTTCGTCAGCGCCACCGCTAAGCGCAGCCACTGAAAATGCACAGGTATAGGAGAACAGATTCAGTACTTTTTTGAATTTGGCGTTCTCAGCCACCCATTGACGGCCATTGCGCATATCAAGAAATAAGCCGTGGTTTTGCCCTCGCAGCAAGTGCACATAAAACTGTCGGCCATTTTCGGTCACAACATGCGGTTCTGGCAGTTCACCTTGCAGCAACACAGTTTGCGTTTGACCACCCGCGCGATGCTGATAGACCAAATTCAGCGGCAGATTAAGCTCTGCAAAACGCTGCACCAATGCCTGCTGCAACTTATGTAATTCGTCGGTGGTTAATTCTCGAAACGAGGTCAACAGCAGCGCTGGCGGAAACCAATCAACACACAGGTGTTCTCCCCCAGGCAACATACCGCCACGGCCATGAATTAAACGTTCAGCATCGGTACTCGGCGTAATCGCCGCAATTGCATCAACAAAAGCTTGCATCAAACTCTCTATTTTGGGTTATTTTGAATCAGTATCATCGTCTGCTGGCGAGCGCGGTTGGCTTAGCATTGCCTCGGCACTGCTATCATCAGCCAACAAAATCGCCAGCTTACGCGAACCTTCGTTGGCTTCCATGGCGATTTTGACAATCATGGTCAGCGGCACAGATAACAACATACCTACAGAGCCCAGCAACCAGCCCCAGAAAATCAACGACAGGAACACCACGAGGGTAGATAGCCCCAAACCACGCCCCATAAAGCGCGGTTCAACTAGGTTGCCCATCACCATGTTGATGGCCACATAAAGCACCGCAACGCCACCGGCACCCGATGGGCCAAACTGCACAAAGGCCAACAACACCGGCGGCAACGCGGCAATCACCGAGCCGATATTGGGAATGTAGTTAAACAGGAACGCAACTACGCCCCACAGCAGCGGGTAATCAACCCCCATCAGCCACAGTCCCAAGCCAGCGATGGCACCAGTTGCCAAACTCACCAAAGTTTTGATCACCATGTAACGATTAACCGACTTCATAAAACGGTCAATTTGCGACAAACGCATATCCGGATCATCGAGCGCCAAATGCAATTTGCGGGGCAGTGATTCCGCCTCAAACAGCATGAACACTATGGTGAGCACGATCAGAAACAGGTTCGCCATCACATTGCCCACGCCAGAAAGCGTGTTGGTGGTCATCGACAACGCCATGCCAGGGTCAAAATAGGCCAGCACTTTGTCTTTAGAAATTTGAATGTTGAATTCGCGCAGCTTATCGAGGATCCACGAAAACTGATCCACCAATTGCGCCCGATAAGTCGGCAAATGTTTGGTGAAATCATTGATCGAACTGCCCACTACCGAGGCTAACCAAAGCCCAGCCAGCAAAATCAATCCCATCAGCAAAAACACTGCCAACCAGCGCGGGACGCGATAACGCACAAACAGGCTAATTGCTGGGCTGCAGATCATCGCAATAAAAACCGACAATACAAATGGCACCACAATGGCGCTGGCCGCTTTGATCCCCGCGAGCACAATCACCAAACATGCCATCACTGCAAACCCGCGTACTGTCATCGAGGGACGATAGCTTTGCTGCATCGACAAATTTCCTTCTTGTTCTGTGACAAAGTTGCTAATCTTTAAGAATAAATTTCCAGCTCAAACAATAAGTAAGCTTATGATTCATCCAGAACTGGCTATTATACGCATTAAAAATCTCAGATTGCGCACTTTTATCGGGATTAAAGAGGAAGAAATCAACAATCGGCAGGACGTGATAATCAACGTTGTGATGCACTATGCTGCTGAAAAAGCCTATCAAACCGATGCGATGGAGCATGCACTCAATTATCGCACTATTACCAAAGCGATTATCGCCTTGGTTGAAGATAATCGTTTCTCATTGCTGGAGCACCTGACCGGCAAAATTCTAGAAATCGCCACTGAACATCCGTGGGTAGAATTTGCTTCCGTTGAGGTAGATAAACCCCATGCGTTGCGCTTTGCGGATTCGGTGTCACTGCAATTAAGTTGGCAAAAACCGCAATGATCGATTAACCCAGTACATTACGTATAAGCTGTTATCTTCTATAGTTAAATTTATTCTCAACTGACAACGGTTGCCTATATGAAAATTCTGCTTACCGGTGCAACAGGCTTTGTAGGTAGCGCTTTAGTGACGCTGCTGGCGCCTCAACATGAGTTAATGATTGTCAGCCGCGACCCGAGTAAAGCGCGGCAAAAATTGGGGCACGAACATCAATATCTGGCGTCACTTGATCAATTGCATCACCTCAATGAAATCGATGCAGTGATTAACCTTGCTGGTGAACCGATTGTGGCCAAGCGTTGGAGCGAAAATCAAAAGCAGAAGATCTGTTACAGCCGTTGGGATATCACTGAAAAACTCAGTGAACTGATTGCCGCCTCTACAACACCTCCCCATACGTTTTTAAGCGCTTCTGCGGTGGGCTACTACGGTCGTCAATCTCAGCTCGCCATCGATGAACAAGGCATTCCTCACCCAGAGTTTAGCCATGAAGTGTGTCGCGTCTGGGAAGAGAAAGCCCTAGCAGTCGCAGATAAAACCCGCGTGTGCATTTTCCGCATTGGCATTGTGCTGGCTGCGCATGGTGGTGCATTGGCCAAAATGCTGCCAGCATTCAAATTTGGTCTCGGCGGCCCCATCAGCGATGGTCAACAAGGCATGAGTTGGATTCACCTGCAGGACCTACTGCGGCTGCTGCAATTTTTACTCAGTCATGATGAATGTCGCGGCATTTACAACGCCACCGCGCCCCATCCGGTAAGTAATGCAGAATTTAGCAAAGCACTCGGCAAAGCGCTGCATCGCCCCTCCTGCCTACCCGCACCAGCCTTTGCCTTAAAAGTGGCGTTAGGCGAAATGGCAGAACTACTGACAGAAGGGCAATACGTGCTCCCCAAACATGCCCTCGCTGACGGATTCGAGTTCAGGTTCAATCAGATTGATGAAGCGATGACTGATCTATTTCAACGCTAGGATTGACCACTAAGGCGCAGCAACTGCTCACGATAAAAACAACAACGCCTGCATTAAGCAGGCGTTATATTTTCAACCGTAAGCGATTACATCTTAGCCATAATCCAATAGTTGAGTCTGGCTTGCGGATCACTTAACAGTTGCTGGCACGGCTCTTTGAATTGCCGCATTAACGCGCCCATGCCCTGTCCGCCGGTCGATGCCATCATCTGCTCTTTGGTTTTTTCAATGGTCGCCGCATTATTGCTATCATACTTTGCCGCCAACTCAGCCGCCTGTTTGCCTTGCTGCTTTAGTCTGTCGCCCACCGCGGCCATTTGCGGCGCATTCATGGCCGCCACCATTTGCGCGCCTAAATCATAGTAAGCTGCACATTGTTGCAGTTCGGCGGTAAAGGCTGACTCCGCTTCACCTGCCAGCGCATTTGCAGTTGTTAGTAAATTTGCAGTTGTTAGTAGCGCACCTGCCACAAGCCAATGTTTGATCAATTTCATTGGTCACGTATTCCCCTGTGATTGAATGAAACAAAGCTACTTTAGCTATCGCTTAATATCAAGAAGTTAGCACAACAAAAAAGGCAGCCTGCGCTGCCTTCATTCATCGTTCACCATAGGGGAATTATGCAATGGCCTTCTGTTGTAACATTTGCTTGAGGTTAGCTTTCACCTCGGGCCATTCACTATTAATAATGGAGTACACCACGGTATCGCGCACTGTGCCATCTTTCAAAATACGGTGGTTACGCAAAATCCCGTCTTGAGTTGCCCCAAGGCGCATAATCGCTTGGCGGCTCGCTTCATTGTTGAAATGGGTGCGAAACTCAACCGCAATCACGTCTAGCGTTTCAAAGGCGTAGGTTAACAGCAGTAATTTGCTTTCGGTATTCACCGCCGTGCGCTGTACGCTTTTACTGTACCAAGTATAACCGATTTCGATATGGCGATTGGGTTGATCCCAATGGCAAAGACGAGTACAGCCGACAATCGCACCGCTTTCACGATGCCGTACCGCAAAAGCAAGACTTTCACCGCGTTGCTCTTCAGCGATCGCCTTTAAGATGTAATCCTTCATCTCATCAGGGCTTGGCACCGTGGTGTACCACAACTTCCACAATTCACCGTCAGCAACCGCTAACGACAGCGCTGCCAAATGGTCGAGGGTAAGGGGTTCGAGAATGACGTATTCTCCGGACAAACTACCATCCAATTGCACGCAGCATCTCCTTTTCAACGTTCAGATCTTATCAACCCCAACAACAACTTATCGGTTGATTAAAACCGCAAGGGTCTTTTGAACTATCGCGAAATTAGCGTCAAAGCGCAAGCGACTGCGACGATTTATTTCGTCTGAAAAGGAGAAATTCTGGCAACGATGGCGCCAACAACCGCCATCGCTAACAATATCAAGCTCGAAATTGTGGGTAATAAACCGTTCGCGAGAAACCGTTTACTCGCACCAAAAGATTAGCCACCCAAGATGAGAAACCAAGGTTCAAAACCCGTAGTGACTATTGCTGACGCGAAACCAACCCGCAATGCTGCCGCGGCCACGTTGAGTCGGCCGAACTTCATGAGGAAAGCGTTCACTGAGAAAAATCACTAAGGTGCCAAACTCAGGTAATACGGTTTCGATAGGGTTATCCGCTTCATCATAGATGATCAGCTCGCCACCCTGCGCGGCTTGCCAATCGTGATTCAAAAAGAACACTGTGGTTAAAATGCGGTTTTGGCTACCACGTAACGCGTCCAGATGTTTTTGATAAAAGGCACCTGGACGATACCAAGCGTAATGGCTTTCGTAATCAAACAACCCCATAAACAGCCGTTGATTAAGTCCTTCGCGCAATGATTCCATATAACGCTGATAACTGGCATCTGGCTCACAATCAGCGGCCAGCCAACGGATTCGGTCTGAGCGGATCTCTTTATTCAGCTGTTGCTCGGTACCGCGACCAATCGCCGCAAACCGGAACTCTTCGACCGGTGCTTCTTCAACCCGAACCCGTAACGCTTCGGTCAGTGCTGCGGGCAATACGTCACGCAGAATAAGATAGCCATTTTCAACCAACTGATCAGCGATGGCGTCCAGTATCTCAGCGGAAAAAGAGGTAGGGACACACTGTTCCGCTAAAACCGCAGCAGATGCGGCATCAATCGGGGATAGTGTTTCAGTTATTGATGAAGCAGGAAAAGTTGCAACAGAGGTGTTCAATAAAGTCAGCTCAAAAAGCTCAACTGCCAAAGCAGTGTGAGAACAGTCCACTAAAAAACCCTCACATAGACTGCGAGGGTTATGATTAGCGTCTTATCGACGATAGCGCGGATTGTCAGTGGAGTTTAGAGCGTGTGCAACTAGTTTAAATTCGTGTACGAATCATTCGTATACTAATGATATCTAGGAAAAAGTCAGATTGAGATGCACTAGCCTTTCTTAATACGTACCACCTTCATATATTCAAAGCTAAGCCCTGCCAAAACCTCTTTCGCTGGATAGTAGGTTAGATTGACGCGTGCACCTTTTAAACTTTGATATTGGCCTTTGCGTTTAAATTTAAACGGTGCGCTACAGCCTTCCACCATCAAAGAATGCAATATCCACTCGCCCTGCTCTCTCTGCGTGTGCGAGACCACTTTCATCAACTCGGAATGAATCAACTGCTGATTTTTCTCGAGTAATTTTTTGGGGTCAGATTGCATTTTTATCATTGCTGTTACAGATATCTGGCGAACTGACTGCCATCTTTTTGTGGCTTTAACGGCATGTCGATGGCTGGCGTACCGATGTAAAGGAAACCGACGATTTGGTCATCGATTTCAAGCCCGAGCTCTTTGTTAACAGTTTCATCAAAGGCAAAACTGCCGGTGCGCCAAATAGCGCCAAGACCTTGAGCAAAGGCGGCTTGTTGCATAGCCATCACAGCACAGCCCGCCGCAAGTTGCTGTTCAAACTCGGGCACTTTTGTCACATCACTGCGTGTTTTGGCAACTACGGTAATAATCATAGGTGCACGCTTAGGCATATTGGCGGCTTTTTCAATAAAGTCGTCATCGGCACCTTGTTGGCTGGCGGCCGCTTCAAAGATATCGGCCAGTTTACTTAAGCCATCCCCTTCAGCGATGATGAATTCCCACGGCGCGAGACCGCCATGATCGGGTACCCGCGCGGCAGCATCTAAGATCACTTTTAGCTGATCCGCATTTGGTGCTGGCTTAGTTAACCGAGGGCAGGATTGACGAGTAAGTAACAGGGTTAATGCATCCACAATGTTGTCCTTAATCAAATGGTCACGGGCACGCCAATCAAAGCGGCGACCCGTCGAGATACGCAAGTTCGCTAATAGGTTAATTAATCACTTTCCGCTGCAAGTTCGTCAAGATCTTCAATCAAATCATCTAATTTTTTCAGTAAATGATAACGTTGCTTGGCAGTCAACGTGCTGCGCAGTTGCACCAAAAACTCGCCAAATTTTTCGGTATTTTGGTTGAGTTTTTGCTGGTAATCGTCACTTCGTAGCTGTTGTGGCGAGGTAAGTAACATGTGCAATTGCTGTTTGAGCTGGGGTGTTTTGTCACGCTGCTCAAGCGTTTGTTTAAACTGTTGATACCAAGCATGACGATATTCGAGCCACATGTCAGTGGTAAATTCTCGCTCGCGATTGTATTGCTGCGCAAGCAGCTTTTGTTCTTTGGTGACACTGCCGAGCCAATCATCGAGCGTATCTTGCAGGCGTTCGTCGGCGTCTTGTTGCAGCTGCTCAGCGGTTTTATCTTGATATTCTTGGTCAAGCGCTCGCTGCTCTTCGCTAAGTTTTTGGTTGATGTTCACCACTTGCTCATCGGTCAGCGACAAAATGAGCGGCCACATCTCATCAAAATATTGCTCAAAAATATGAAACCAGTGCCCACGCAATTGCTCAACAAACGTTTGCCAGCTATGCGGCGATAAACTGCCATCGTCTATTTGGTTACGGAATTGGCGCAGATCGGCGCTGTATTTGGGGAGTTCACTTTGGCGATGCCAGCTCAGAAAACTTTCCAGTAAGTTATCAAACTCAGTTTCCTGCTGTTGATTCAGGCTGACGTAATCATCTAAGCCCCATTCAATCGCCCAATCCATAAAGTGATAACTCATCTTAGTGGAACAGGCTGTTAGGCCGAACAGCAACATCGTCATCACTAGCAGTCGTTTCATTGGCTGAGGCTTCCTTGTCGAATTAAGCACATTCAATGAGAATTTGAGCCCATCAATGTGGCAAAAGTTCTCGAACAGAGAATGAGATATAACTCACGAAAACATCACTTTCCAACAAGTTGTAGATAGTTGTCAAACCAACTGAATAGTGTGGCGGCGTCTTTACATTGACGATCCACCATCTGTAACGCCCAAGCGCAGGAATATAACCAGAAGATGGCAAATGCCGCTGGCATCGCCTTAATGGCGTCAGCGGTGAGGTTTGGGTGCTCAAATAAATAGCGGTGTAGCAGTTGTTGCTGCGCGGCTGGCGACAGTTGATGGGTCGCGATGACGCCAGCCAATTCAAACAGCGGATGGGAGCTGCAGCAATATTCAAAATCGATGCAGTAGAGTTGGTTGTCACGAAACAGCAGATTAGCGGCGCTTAAATCGCGATGACAATATTGATGCCGGTGCAATACATTCGCCAATGCATCGAAAATCGGCGCAACCGCGAACTGCTGCAATAGCGTCAATCGCGCCAACCACGCTGCGGCTACAGGTGGCGGAAAGTTTTGCTCGGCCGCCATCTTAGCGAGGCGCGTTAGATAGATATCCCATTGCTGCGCCACACTGATATCCAGCGCGGGTGCTGGTAGTTGCCTTAATCCCAGCAGCAGTTGCAGCAGTTTATCGACAACTCGCTGTTCAGTGGGCATAAGCGCTTTAGCGTTATCAAAGTGTGCCACAAGCTCGCGTCGAGTATTTGCAGCAAACTGGCGCCATGGCAGTAGCTCTGGCAACTCAGTGCTGGATTCATCAATCCATTCAGCGAGGTAAAAACGTTTACCGGCATCAATCCACACCAATGTTGGCGCCAAGCCCGCTTGCTCAGCAGCACGCCAACAGGCGATTTCATTATCG
Source organism: Shewanella avicenniae (assembly GCF_017354945.1). NCBI lineage: Bacteria > Pseudomonadati > Pseudomonadota > Gammaproteobacteria > Alteromonadales > Shewanellaceae > Shewanella > Shewanella avicenniae. The sequence goes on from NZ_CP071503.1 coordinate 2,444,504, forward strand.
CGACTGCAGATAGCATCTGTCACCGGTGAGTTGATCCGCAGCAGTAAATCTTGCGGCACTTTATTGGATGTGTTTGCCACAGCCAATTTGAAACTGTGGTTACTCAGCCCTTGCTCAATTTGCGTCAGCAGCAGCGGAGTGAATTGCAATTCGTCCAATGCCGCTTGCAACCGTGCTAACTCCGCTGCCTCACAAAAATCCAATAGCACACTCAACATTACCGGCTCTCAACCTCTGCCAGTTGTTGCGCGCGCCAATCGGAGCGCCATAACAGATAACCACCAATCGCCATACCAACGTAAAGTGCTGATAGCAAAGAGGTTAACATCAGCCCTTTACTGAAATAGAGATAGATAGAGACAAGATCAATCACCACCCAATACAACCAATTTTCCAACACTTTTTGCGCGACTAAATAGGTAGTGAGCACTGCAAAACAGGTGGTGGCGGCATCAAGATAAGGGAACGATGCTTGAGTGTAGTTAGCCATCACATAACCCACCAGCAATGAGGCCACACTGGTCAAGCCAATCACCCACAGATGCTTGGCTAACGGCCAAGTGCAAACAGCTAAACCTTGCTGATCCTCACCGCCCCGCCGCCACATCCAATAACCGTACACCGCCATCGCCATGTAGTAGACGTTGAGCACCGATTCCATCAGCAAGGAGACTTTCCAAAACAGCACGGTATAAATGGCCGTACTCGCGAGCGCTGCGCCCCAGCACCACGCATTGGCTTTCATGGCCAATAAAAGATAAGCCAAGGCGAGCAACACTGCCACGCCTTCCCACAGGTTCATGCCCTGCATTTCGAAGGAAGCTTGGGTCAGCACTTGCCAGAGTTCAGTCATATTCCGAGTCTCAATAGTCAGCGTTGTGGTTAGGTTCTACGATTGAGATCGAGTTCGCCTTCAACGAACTTGCAAACAAACATTGCCTTGCCCCACTTTTCATCGGTCGCTTTCATTTCAGATGCTAGGATCTGCATAATTTCGTCACAGTCGCCGCTGATTTGCGTGCCTAACGAATGGGTCACGCGTTGAATATTCGGATAGCTATCGAGGCGCTTAATCAACCAACGAATGGGCTCTTTATAATCGCTTTCAGTCAGCGGATACATGCTGATTTCAGCTGTTAATTTCATGATGAATCTCCTAATTAAGCCCCGCCGTGGCAGGGCTATTCAATACAAATTTCTTTCGAAGCCGTTACATAAACCGCAATTGCAACGTTATCCCTAACTGGCGCGGATCACCGTAGCGAATATATTGTTTATCGGCCCAGCCTTGGTCTGGCTCGTTACCGAAATAGAAACCTCGAACGCCGTATTGTTTATCGGTCAGATTGCGGCCCCACAGATAGAGCGCCCATGATTCCGCATCATAGCCCAGTTTTGCATTGATGATGCTATACGGCTTTGATTGGGAGTCGTTGCTATCTGAATAATAGAACTTACTCTTACCACTGGCATTGAGGTTAGCAAACCAACCCAGATCACTGTGCCAGCTGGCGCCGAGGCTGTATGTCCAGTGCGGTGAATGGGCTAACTCACGGCCGGTTAAATCCACATTCGCGCCGTATTTATCTTGGTATTGATAATCACCATACTCGGCACGCAGATAGCCAACACTGCCATAGAGCTCAAGACTATCGCTGGCAGCCCAATTGCCCTCAAACTCAGCACCATAGTTTTTCGAGCTGCCGGCATTTTCGGTGAACAAAATAAAGCGTTGTGGATCATCAGGATTTTGCAGTGATGCAGCCACTTGCTGATCTTGACGATCCATATAAAACACTGACAAGCGGGTGTTTGCTGCGCCTTCTAACCAATAGGATTTAAGGCCAACTTCGTAGTTGTAGAGAATTTCTGTGTCGAACTCTTTTTTGTTCGATAGCGTGGCAGGAAGTGTCATATTAAACCCGCCCGCTTTATAACCGCGCGCGAGGCGGATATAGGCGTCTTGGGTGTCGCTCAACTGTTTGGTGAGCGCAATATGGCCGCCCCACATAGTTTCGCTAGGGTCAAAATTATCATTATTGGTATCGCTGTAATCGCTGCTGCGACGCTCGACTCGTGCCCCCAATGATAGACTGTATCCAGCGGAGAATGCAGTGTCTAACTGACCAAAAACGGCATAGTTGTCAGCATCATACTGAGAGACTAACACTTCGTCAGGCCAGCCGTTGTACTCTGAGTAAAGATCGTTATCTTCACTCAAATTCATCAAATATGCCCCCAGCAACCAATCGGTTGAGCCGCCAAAAATCTTGCCCGCTTCTTTGGAGCTTAACCGCAGTTCTTGCGACAAAGTTTTACGCTCGCCCTGCTGATCCCAAAAATAGTCGTATTCGCAAGCCTCACCGTCACAATCAAGGCTGGCCCAATACTCAGGATTCGCCCAATCGCCATCAAAGCTATAACCGTGATCCGAGTTAGTGAAACTTGTCAGCGAAACAAACTTAGCGGCCGCAAAGCCGTCATAGGTGATTTTAATGCTGGCGCCGGTGGTCTTTTGGTTGTCTTTCCCAGGTTGGTCGCTCAGGCTAGTGTCGCCGTTGTTATCGAGCGTCCACGCGTCATAGCCGTTATCAAAGTCGGCGAACATTAGCGTGGTATCAACTTGAAGATTATCACTGGCAAACCAACGCAGTTTTAAGCGTGCGCTCAGTTCATCCCGTTGATTGGTATCGTCACGATTGAGGTAGCTATTGTCCATGTAGCCATTTTGCTGATGCTGTTGCACCGCGAGGCGATAAAGCAATTTATCACTTAACGGCCCAGAGCTGAAACCACTCAAGGTACGCAGCTCATCATCCCCGACCGAGAATTCAAGCCCATGCTCGGGCGTGTCAGTCGGGTCATTACTTTTCAGATAAATCAGCCCCGCCAACGCATTAGCACCATAACGCGTGCCTTGTGGCCCGCGCAGCACTTCAAACTGCTGCAAATCGTACATGCTTGACACCATGCCAAGCCCTGATAAATCGATGTCATCGATAATAAAACCAACAGAGGAGTTTGGTGCGCCTTTGTATTCCTCTTGCTCACCTACGCCGCGAATTTGGAAATAACGCGGCCGAGAGCTACCGCCAGACCAGTTGAAGTTGGCAATATTGTTGATCATATCTTCAAAATGCTCAGCGCCTTGATCTTCAATGCGTTGCTGCCCAATCACGGTCACGCTGGCAGGCAACTGGTCAACGCGGGTTTCACGAAAGTCGGAGCTGACCACCATGTGCTCAATCACGCCAGTATCGGGCAGATTATTTTGCCCATCGGCAGCAACATCATTGGCAAAAACAGGGATGGCAAAAGCCTGCACTATGGCGCTGGCAAGCAATGTGGGAATAAAGACTTTGTTCATTTGGACCTCAAATTTATACGTTTGAGATCCGGCATGCTGATTAGCGGTTGGATAATGTGCGAATTGTGGCCCATTCCTACGCCGGTACTAGCCGGATCAGGTTCTAAGGGTTCGCAGTATCTGCGTCTCAGTCTGCCGATAAAATCGACAAACACCCCTTGGCGCGGTCAAGTATACATAAAATTAGCGCGAAGAAAATAGCCCTGATGCAAATTTGTATGACAAATCACTCCAGCCACCAAACGAGCAAATTGACGGTATCACTCAAAATGAGTGACCAGCTAACGCAGCATATTTACCCAAATCCATTGCGTTTGGGCGCAGTAACTCCGCTTTTGTGCCACTCGAGCTGCTCTTCACAAAATATCTGGGCGTCTACCGTTTTGGATGGCTCGTCATGCAAACTGCCTGCGGGCACAATCAGGTATTTTTGGTTTTTAATCAAAAATGGTAAGCCAGAACCACACTCGCTGCAGAACACTTTGGAAAATGCGCGAGTGGGATGGTCATAACGCTTGAGCTTGTCTTGGCCACTTAACCAGGTGATATTATCGGGCGCAGTAAACAGATTGGCCGCATGCGCCGAGCCAGTTAACTTGCGGCATTGCTCGCAGTAACAGAAATAAAAGCGACGAAAATCATCCATCACACTGAAACTTACGCTGCCACAGCAGCATCCACCCAAAAGCACTTTCGCCATCATCATTCCCTGTCGAAGATAGTTTTAGCCTTAGGGTAAAGAGCCAACCGCGATAACTCAATGATGCAAAAGTGTTACTTGACACCATTTTTTAACAATCTCTACAGCGATTAAATTGTGGCAACAAACGCACATAGCTAGATGTTTAAATAAAACACAACTTATTGATTAATATGATTTTAAATGTGATTAGCAACCGTGTTTTTACTACAGCGACCATTGAGTTTGGCAGTCAATTTCAGCGCTATACTTGAACTTACACATTCCGGCCTCATACCGATTAGAAAGGTATTGAGCTCACGCTTAATGCCGCCACTAACTCATAAAGTTAGCTTGGACAACTAAACAAGGAAGAGGAGAATCTTATGATTTTGGAACAAAACTATACGCTTGCTAATGGTGTGCAAATCCCTAAATTGGCACTCGGCACCTGGATGATCAGCGACGAAGATGTTGGCGCCGCCGTGACGGCAGCACTGAAACTTGGCTATCGCCATATCGATACCGCCCAAGCATATGGCAACGAAGCGGGTGTCGGTGCGGCGATTAACGCCTCCAATATCAAACGTGAAGCAATCTTCCTCACCACCAAATTAGCCGCTGAAGTAAAAAGCTACGATGAAGCGGTAGCCTCAATTGATGGCTCTTTGGCACGTTTAGGGCTGGATTACATCGATTTGATGATTATTCACAGCCCACAACCTTGGGCAAAATTCGGTGGTGAAGACCGCTACTTTAAAGGCAACCGCGAAGCGTGGCGCGCGCTGGAAGATGCACAAAAAGCCGGTAAAATCCGCGCCATTGGCCTGTCTAATTTCCAACAACAAGATATCGATAATATTCTTGAAGCTTGCAAGGTGAAACCGGTTATCAACCAAATTCTGGCGCATATCACTAACGTACCGACTGAGCTAATCAAGTACTCACAAGATAAAGGCATGGTGGTTGAAGCTTACTCCCCAGTGGGCCATGGCGAGCTGTTTAAAAACGAGCAAATTAAAGCGATGGCAGACAAATACCAAGTGTCGATCCCACAATTGGCGATCCGCTATCTGCTGCAATTAGGCTTGTTACCACTGCCAAAAACGGCCAACCCTGCGCACATGCAAAAAAACGCTGACGTGAATTTTGAAATCAGCGCCGATGATATGGCAACCCTTACTAGCATGGAACGAATTAAAGATTACGGTGCAGCAAGCGGCTTCCCTGTGTATCGCCAAGAGTAATCATTGTCTGTGATTTAAGCCGATTAACAAGCCTCGTTTTGTACGCCAACAGCAATCAAAACGAGGCGTTTTCTGCACTAAATCTCATCAACATATCAATCGGTTACAAAGATATTTCCATTGCTCAGCAGAATTGCTAGGATGCGCCCTTCTCTTGTCATAGAGAACAATCGTTCCGCCAACTTTCAAGGTAATGACAACTGGTCATGGATGGCGGAATTGCAGATATGTTAGATAAGGACATTGATATGAAACGGCAATTCTCAGCGCTGCTCGTTGCAGCCGCCGCATTAATCTCTCAGCAAGCTTTAGCCACCACAGCTGAAAAACCCCAATCCGATTTTTACCTCGGTGCCAACATTGGTTACGGCATCAATCTTCTGCCTGGTTACGATGGCAACAAAGGGGTTTATGGCATAACCGCAGGCTGGCAACTCGATGATATTTGGGCAATCGAATCAGATTTTCACTATTGGCATGGTAGCCAAGAGTTTCCGCAAGTTGAACCAGTTGGCGTGAGCGATGGTTCTACCGTTTACAACGTTGCCAACTTCAACGTGGACACCAATACCTACGCGTTAGATATTGCAGCCAAAGCGCGTTACGTTTTTACACCAACGTTTCAAGCCTTTGTAAAACTCGGCTATAGCTACATTCATTCCAAAACCGACGCTGATATTTCATATGCAGACAACGTCAGTAGCGCAGTGCTGCACGCATCGTTTTCAGATAGCAGCTTTCGACCAGTGATGAGCGTTGGATTGCAGTCCGATTATGGACGCTACTTCAGCACACTTACCGTCAATAAGTTCGTTGCCGATGATGAGTTTGACCTCAGCGCCGTATCCGTGGGTTTTGGTTACCGCTTCTAATCGAGGTTCGGTGGGTCGCTAGATTGCCGCCCACCATTTATTGGCTGGACTTAAGCACATGAAGTTGACTGATGGCGGCATTGATCCGCGCCATATCAGCGTCAGAGACAGATTTAGAGCAGATCACATGTCGCGTGGTCGGCTTAAGATTGACCGATGGGTATCGAATGATGGTGACCTTATCTGCCAATGCTGGAAATTGCACCACGAAACGTTCTAGCTCTTGCTGCTCAAAAAAACCGATATCGGCGCGTTGTTCCGCTAACAGTTGAAAATTACGTTGTTGATCGCCACGCATGTCAATTTTCTGGGCGGCCATGCTGGCAAATTTCTTTTCCAATGCAGAACTGTAGGCATAGCCCGCCTTAATCAATACGATAAGGGTGTCATCGGCGAGAATTCCGTCAATATCTTTGTGGTAAAAGCGGTCAAAATTGGCGTTTGGAAAAACGGCGAGATAATCGCGCTCAACGTAGGTAGGCAATGAAATTTTGCCCAACTGGTCCCGCTCCTCGGTGTAAATCCAATTCACTAAACACAATGGATGATTATCGGTACTAAAGTAATGCTGTACGCGAGCAGAAGGCGCTTGCTCCCAGTGGTAAGGGATCTTGGCAGAGCGAAATACTTTTTCGCCGATCTCAAAGCTAATCCCATGCATCAGCCCTTGTTCATCTTGCCAAATAAAGGGAGGACGACCAGTAAAATAAAGCGCGATGTCCTTGGCTAACGCAGTATTCACGGCACTTAGGGTAGTGCAAATCAAAGCTGCTAAACCTATTAAGGAGCAATTTTGCATATCCCCTCCCTTGAACGACACTGTCACTGCTAGAAATATCAAACGCTTTTGAAATTATTAATGAAAAGGTAGCACTGCGTATTTTTACAACTACGCAAGCATGGTTAAAGGATAGTCTATTCTACTGTGAATTGACGCTTATTGACGCGCATAAATCTCATTGATCTCGCCACGTAAAATCATCATTTCAAATTGATGCTGCAACTTAGCGATAAACTCTTGATCACCTGCCACTTTCGAAAACCCGTAATAGATTGGCATCTTGTTGGGATAATAGAAGGTGGCATATTGATAGTCGCTGTAGTTGATATCTCTGAAGGCTTTTTCAATGCTTAATTTATCGATAACAGCAATAAAATCAAAACGTTTTGCGGCAAACATTTTCACTAGATTGGCATCGTCGGCGGCAGTTGTGCGCGATAGGCGATCATCGTGATTTATAAATTCAGAGTAATAGGTACCGAGTTTCACACCCAATTGACTTTTAAATAACTGTTGTTCATTCAACAGGTCATTATTTTTATGGGTAACAAATAGGATCGGTTTAGGCTCAACCGCAACAGGGCCAATAAACGAGGTAAATTCTTCACGCTCTTTGTTGTAAATCAGCCGCGGCACAATATGCGTCTGACCAATGCGAATATCCCGCATGGTGCGCGGAAACGGCTTGTCTTGCCATTCGATTTTGCAACCAGCCCGCTCACAAGCGGTTTCAAGCAGTTCCACTAATGGCCCTTCAAAACTGCCAGGGGTATTGCCGTAACGCATTTCAGGCGGACGCGGACGGAAGTCGGCTTTTAACACCACTAGCTCTGTGGCTAACACCGCAAACGGTAGCAACATTAACCAGAGTAATAAGCGAGTAAAACAACGCATAATTAGGCCAAAATATCAATGCAATGCTTAGAAAATAGTCAAGCCTCACATTATGTGCCACTCACCTTTGGTATTAAATTTTGATGACAACTAAGCCGTTATTTTCACAGCGTTAATAATGATAACTCACACTTAAACGTAGCTTTCTCGGCTCTACAGGATGAAAGTGTGAATCTTCAACACCATCGTTCGCTTCATTCGGCAATAGTGATTCATACCAGTAGTCAATGTCATGCTCGGCCCGATCGAATAGATTGAGCACTTCCGCTTTCAGATCCCACTATTGCCAACGATAGCCCAGCGATAGGTTTACCAGCGTAGTCGCATCCGCTTCGTGCTGTTTAAAACTGTCTAACACGCGTTTCCCCAAAGGTCGGTTGGAGCGAATAATTCGAGCCAATAAACCAAGCGAATAGACCAAGCGTTCACCGGCAGACGCTGGGATTAACAGGACAGATCATGACGAATCGGCGCGTACTTCTGCAACTTGCGCTGCAGGGTGCGACGATGCAGCCCTAACGCCTTGGCTGTGGCGGAGATATTGCCATCATGGGCTAACAACACCCGTTGGATATGTTCCCATTCCACTTGTGAAGGTGTCATTGGCAGTGGTTCAGCAATGGGCTGTGGCGTATTTTGTAGCCGCTGCACCAGCTCGATTAAGCCTACTGGCTTGGCAAGATAATCGGTTGCGCCACGCTTCATGGCTTCAACCGTGGTCGCCACACTGGCGTAGCCGGTTAACATGATTAAGTGCTGCGGATGAAAGCGCTGTTTTAACGCCTGAATTCCATCCAAACCGGATTCATGATCCAACATCATATCTAACAAAATGGCGTAAACGCTGTCATGGCTTAGAGCGAGCGCTTGTTTAATCGAACTGCAAATATCAACTTCAAACGCAGTGGCATTGAGCAAGCGCCGTTTTAAAACAGCCAAATAAGTTTCATCATCATCGATAATCAAAATCCGCTCAGACATTGGCCACCACCGGAATGGAAATCACCGTCAACACTTCCAGTGCATGCTGTTGCCAATGCACTGTGCCGCCAAATTTTTCGATAGTGGCATTGCTCAGTGCCGCGCCAATCCCATGACCATTGCCGCTTTCCACAAAGCTCAGGCCTAAGTTTTTCAACGCCTGTGGCGATAACGGCTGCGCCATATTGGTAATTTGCAGTTGCCATTCACCTTGATGCAGTTGGCTACGAATCGTCACTTTCGGTTGATTTGTTTGCTCCGCCGCTTCGCAGGCATTGATGATCATATTGGTCAGTGCCGGTAATAAGGTGCCATCGGCTTTCACTAACGCGGTTTGCTCGCCACTGAGCCAATGCCAGTGGATTAACGCCTCCGGTCTGGCCACCAGCAACAGATGTTGTAGCGAACGCCACATTTTACGCACATCCATCACCACAGTGCGTTGCTCGCGCACATCATCGGCCACAGTGCGCCATTGCGCCAGTTGCTGTTCAATCCGTTTAAATTGCTCGGAAATTTCGGCCAGTTGTGGCGAAGTTTGCGGTTGCTCTAATGCTTCTTCAAGCAATAAGTGAATGGATTGCACTGGGGTGGCAACATCGTGGGTTAACTGCGCCGCGGCAGTGCCGATCGCTAACAGCTGTTCATTACGCAGTTGCCGTTCACGCAGGGTGCGAATGGCATTTTCGCGCTGCTGAATTTGCTGCCGGAAATAGGTGATCACAGCGGCAATCACCAGACTGGTCAGCACAAAGCCGAACACCATACCGTAATAGTGATGCAGCATCTGACCATGCTGAGATAACTGTAGTAGCAAGAGTTGGATCAATTGCGCGCTAACGCTAATGGCCAAAATCGACACCGCAACCCACCACGGCAGCAGCATAAATGCCAAGACGACAGGAACGAGCAGCACCGCACTGAAGGGGTTACTGGCGGCACCATTGGCCGCCATCACGCTGTTAAGTGCGATGACCTCAATCACTAACAACAACGCCATCCACCCCGGCGCGGGGCGACGACCTTGACGTAATGCGAGTAACAGCAGCAGTAACATAAAAATTCCCTGACTCTGTAGCTGTGACTAGCTTACGCTAAATTGACCTCGATTGAGCACAACAATAGCGTCAAAATTGATAACTCACCCCGAGATTGAATGAGCGCCCTTGCCCAGCCAGCTGCTGAAAACCTTGGCTGTTATCGGCACGATACTCGGCCAAGCTCACGCCACCGAGCGGCATTTGGTAATACTCATCCAACAGATTATCCACCGCCAAGCGAATACTCAGGTTGGCCAAGTTCAGCTCAGAGCTGAAATTTAACAGATGGTAACTGGCGGTTGGATTTTCCAAGCGGTTGCTATCGAGGCGCTTTTTACTGCCAACAAACTGCCAACCGAGGCGACTTTTCACGCTGCCTAGCTGATGTTCAAGCGCTAACTCAGTTTGCACTGGGCTGATTTGATACAAAGGCTGGTTATCATCATCTCGCTCACCCACAGTACTGCTGAGTTTGCCCGCTAACGAAAATTCGCCGAATTCGCCCTCAGTCAACATCACCACCGCATTCAGAGTCGAGCCGTAAAGCACAGCATCGAGATTACTGAACTGCAGTAAATTACGCTCGCCACCCGCTAACCCACTGCGGTTAAAGCTGCCAATCACCTCGGCGTCGATATAGTCCTGCACGCGGCTATACCAAAACGAGCTGCTGAATTGCCAGTGGCTGTGGTTTACGCTGTACTGAACACTGGCGGTGTAGGCGGTTTCAGGGCTGAGGTTGATATCGCCTACATAGCCGTTCCCATCACCAAACCAACCAATCATGGTGGATGCCATCACCCCGCGGCCCCAGCTATAGCGCTCATATAAATTTGGTGCTCGATTTTTGCGCGCCAGCCCCAACTCCAGCTGTTGCATCTCATCCAGTTGATAGCGCAGTTGCAGCACCGCATCCCACAGATTATCGGTCACCTTGCGCTCTGCTGCGTTAAACGCTTGTGATGCTTGATAGTCAACATTTGGCATCCCCATCATGCCCATGCTGCTGTAGGACTGCACTTTATCGGTATCCGTCGTGACTTGCTCATAGCGCACGCCTGCCGATGCCCACAATCGTTGCGACAGCGGTTTTTCCAATTCGGCAAACAGTGCAACGCGTTGACGCTGACCATTATTGATATTGATGTAGTCGTTCGGCCCCATCATCATTGAGCCTGCAACAGCGGGCCAAATATCATCAATGGTAAACTGGTGATACTCATGACCGACCAGCAATGTGCCATCCTGCAACAGCGGCTGGCGCCAACGCAGATCATAGCTGTAATCATCTGCATCGGTTTTCATCGGCATCATGCCAGTCTTTTCGGAACTGAAAAAGCCCATCTCATGGCTAACGCCATGCCAATTCAGTTTTGCCTGCAGCTCGCCCACACTGAAGTCGCGCTGATAGTCGAGATTAACGCCGTAGCTGCGGTTGTTGGTCATGTCCATGTATTGATTGGCAAAACCTTGAAATGGAATGTATTGATGGGTCAACTTAACGCTGATGACTTGCTGCTCGTCGCGCCAAGCGCCGTTCAGGGTATGGTTTTGACGGCGATACAGAGTGTCGATGACCTTATCGCCATTTCCATCTTGGTAGCTGTTGGCATCTTCAAAGCTGCCGCGATAATCCAATAACCATTGTTTACTGGCAACACGCGCGCCAGCACCAATCGCCATAGCATCATTTACGCTGCGATATTGGCTCGACAGATAGCCTTGCTGCCAACTCAATGTTTCATCTTCAGCGAACAGCGGTTGGCTCGCCGCCACACTGATCACCCCAGCAGTGTTATCGCCACCCGCACTGACAGGCGACACCCCAGCAATAACTTGCGCCATGCTGATCTGGTTGGCTGAAATATAACTCAGTGGTGGATTCATCTGGTTGGCACACGCAGCGGTAATATCGTTACCATCGATGAGCACCTTAATCCGATCGCCCATCATGCCATTGATAATCGGCAATGCAGACACTCCACCTGCTGCCGAAAAATCAACGCCCATCTGCTTTAATAACTGCTCAACGGATTGCGCACTATGATGTTGGACCGCCTGATCACCCATCACTTCGAAGCGTTCGATGCTGTCATCAGCCGCGGCGGGAAAACTAAAGGCGATCAACAGGGCAAGATAACGTGGAGTGCTGCCGCACATACTAGGAAATGTTATATGATTCAAGACGAACGCTCGTTAACTCCGTGAAATTTGGCGCTAATTATAGAGAGACTGCTGCACGCAATAACTGCGGCAAATTGTCGCAGCCACGCCGAACAGCGCCAAAACCCCCGTTAATTCACAGAATTATCCTGTCGCGTTTGCTAGTACGGTGAACGCCCAATCGACAGCAAACAGAGCAAGCCGTTTGACTTGCCTGCTGTTATCCCGCTGCGGTTATTTAACACGCCGTTTTATTACTGGTAGGCTATTGATGCCAAAGCAATCGATCAGGATAAAGTCAGCATGGCCAGCAATCACAACTCTGACTTGCTCAATCAGCTCTACAACCGCATTACCGGTGAACAAGATGCACGGGTATGTAAAGATATTCCCGCTGCGGCCTGCGACGACCAACCCCGTAATTTTTTCGCCTATCTGGCGGCCAATAGTTTAGGCAAAATCGCCGATGAGATCGGCTCGGCAAAACTGCTGTTGCCATGGCTGTTTGGCTCCCTCGGCGTTCCCGCACTGTTGATCGGCTTTTTAGTCCCCATTCGTGAAGCGGGCGTGTTAATCCCGCAATTAATGGTCGCGGCACTCGTCAGACGCATGCCGATCCGCAAATATGTGTGGCTCGTAGGTGCGATGTTATCGGCATTGAGCCTTTTTGGGATGGCGTGGGCGGCGCTGAATTATGAAGGTGCTACCGCCGGGATCATGATGCTGTCGCTGCTGGTGATTTTCAGCATTGCCCGCGGCTTTTGCTCAGTATCCGCCAAAGATGTGCTCGGCAAGACCATCTCTAAAAGCCGCCGAGGCCGGCTGATGGGGTTAAGCAGCGCCATTTCGGGCATTGCCGTGCTGATGATTGGCTTAAGCCTTGGGTCACTGAACTTGGCTAATGCGGAGCTCAGTATCTTTGCTTGGCTGTTAACAGGCGGTGGCAGCTTATGGTTAGTCGCTTGCCTGCTGTTTTATCAAATCAGAGAGCAACCCGGTGTTACCGAAGCAGGCGGCAATGCGCTGAGTGTTGCCATCCAACAGATTGCTTTACTCAAAACGGATCAGATGTTGCGCCAGTTTGTGATTGCACGAGCAATGCTACTGTCGGTGGCACTAGTCTCCCCTTTTTATGTGTTGTTGGCACAACAGCATGTAGACAGTGCACTGATGGGCTTAGGGGCGTTGATTGTTGCCAACGGACTTGGTACCAGTATTTCAGCGCCGTTTTGGGGTTATTTAGGCGACAGAGCCAGTAAGCAAGTGATGATCTTAGGCGCAATAGGCGCGGGCTGTTTAGGGCTATTTACCTTTATTGGGGTGCGCGCCCAATGGCCGTGGCTACTGAATGAATATGGTTTTGCCCTGTTGTTTATGCTGCTTAATATCATGCACAGTGGTGTGCGCTTAGGCCGCAAAGTTTTCTTGGTCGATATGGCCACCAGCGATACCCGCGCTGCCTATGTTGCGGTGTCAAACACGAGCATCGGCATCCTGATGCTATTCGGGGGCTTAATCGGCTTATTGGGAGATTGGTTCGGTGCCAACGCGATTGTGCTATTGCTGAGCATGAGCGCCTTGCTATCGGTGTGCTATCTCAAACGCTTGCCGAATGTGAGTGAACCTTAGCCTAATGTGATGTGTGATGTGTGATGTGTGATGTGTGATGTGTGATGTGCGATGTGCGATGTGCGATGTGCGATGTGCGATGTGCGATGTGCGATGTGCGATGTGCGAGATATCTTCCGCACAAGTGAAGATGCAGTTACATTATTTGCATTGGAACTCAAGGTGTAACTGTTAGTATGTGTATGTTGACTCAACGTGACTAAAGCCACATTCAACCAACCTAGCGACACAAAATGGATCAAGCGCCTGTCAGATTTAATCAAAGCCGCTCGCGTGCAGTGAAATATCGGCTGCGTTATCCGCTGTTAACCCTCCTTGGGGCTGCCCCCGTCATCGCCTATCACTATTTTCAAGCGGGCACAGAGGAGCTGGCGACAGAATTACTGACGGCAGCCATACCACTGCTTGTATGTTTCGCCGTGTCAGTCTGGTTACTTTGCTTTAATGCAGGTGTTGGTCGAATTGATGAATTTGCCATAGAAATCAGCGCAGATGCGATAAAAACCTTCAAGTTTGGCGAGTTACATCAATCATTTTCGCGCGAGGAAATCAGCCAACTGACCCTCCTCAAACGCGGTAATGTGCTGATGAAAAGCAATCAGCAACCACTGCCAGTACTGCTCAACCTCAAGCCGTTTTCTCCATCACAACGCGACCAGATCCGCCATCAACTTCAGCGGTTCTATCCCTGTGCCAAGCAAAGTTAACACAAACACCATTAAGCCAGCCCCGCACTTGTTAACCCATAATTTCTCCATGGGTATGAATCATGCCAAAGTTAACTTATCCCTAAAATACCCCTGAAAAATTACACATTTCTCAAAATAAATGTCAAATAATTAAGCATTATTTATAGCCAAACATCATACCAATGTTAATGAGAAGTTAGCTATTTTCAAACAAATGTAAATCAAAGTAGAGTAACTGAGCGATTTCTCAGTTTTAGCACCAACAGTCACCTTGGTCGAAGTGTTGAAGAAGTCGGCAGCATGTACTGATAACAATAGTGGTGACATATAAATATAAAAATTTTTTAGCCATAAATAACAACAACATTGATAACGAATTGCGATGGCAAAGGGTCCCCTACTTGGCGTAACTAACGTAATTCACGCTTAATTGCGCCACCCAGCGACGTGCACCGTTATCTTAAGAAGTTGGCTGTTGAGTACTTTTTAAGGTTTCTGATGATAAACACAATAAGCACTGGCCCACGTGGCCCAAAGCCCCCCACGCGCTTTAAGCCCCATCTGATTTGTCGTGCGGTGACCACAGCCTTGTGGCTGCTGGCGTTACCCAGTTTGCCAACGCTTGCGGCAACTGCCACCAAGTCAGGCGAAGATGCCACCAACCAAAGTTCCCGTGAACGGGACCGCATTCTCCTGAAGCGTAACCCTATCGCTTCAGAGTATCAGTTACTAGAAGCACCTGGCGATGTTTACGGCGCTACCTTTGACGCGGAAGGGGTCGATTTTCGCGCCCATTTCAGTATGCCAACTGGGCGCGCAGACACTGAATCGATGCGGCTTGAAGGCAATCTCAATTATCAGCAGTATGCCGAAGAAGTGGTACCCGGTGGCAGCCTGAACCTAGGTAAAAGTTTTGGTGCACTGACGCTGCAATTTAGCGCGCAACGTAACGCCTCTGAGCGCAATGTGGATCTCTACCAAGCCCGTTGGTTGGCGATGTCCGAGCCGACATTATCGGACAATGAAGTGTTTTTGCTGGGGTTCCCGCGGTACAGCCAAGACACCTTTGATACCACCAGCATCAATACCAGCTGGCGTGCAGACTATCAGTTACAAGAGGATATGCTGCTGACCTACGAAGGTCTGTCGGTCAATTACGACGATCTTGCAACCCGTAACCGTTTGGAGTTTCAGCACGGGGTCGGCACCCTGTCGGATCTGCAATTAGCCAGTGATGGCAGCACTATCAGTTCCGCCAGTATCGATAACAGCCGTATTCGGCGCTATTTTCACGAAACCAAAACCGCACGGGATATTAACCGGCATCGTTTGGGCTTTAGTCTCGATCAAGACAAAGGCTCAACTGAAGTCGGCGCCTATTACAGCCGTTGGCGCAATAGCTCAGCTTGGCTGCCATGGAACTTCTTTGATCGCGGTTTAGCGGCCAGTTACAACATCGAAGATCGTTATCTGCCTGAATCCAATGTCAGCGAACTAGACCTGTTTGATGTCAGTGGTGCGACCTTTGCCAACTATCGGCCATCCTACACCACCACAACCGATACTGATTACGCATTGCTGCTGGATTGGGATAGAAAAATCACCCTCAGTGGCAATGATATTTGGTTGGGTGCAGGCGTTGCTTGGCGTAATAAAACCCGCGATAACAGCAACGAAACACGCGTATATAACGCCACAGACGATCAGTTCACCTTAGATCAACTCACCGGCAACAATCAGGCTGAAACGATCATCGATGGCCAGTATCCGTTGCCCGTTGGCATGGACACCGCCCTTGGTGAAGGCTATTTTAGCGCTAATAGAGAGCAACAATTTGGCATCGATTTAGGTCAGTCCTTCTTAGAATCCACTCAAAACCTGTATACCAGTGAAGAAACCGTCACATCGGCCTACTTCAACGCCTATCAGCAACTCAGTCGTTGGTTTTGGCGCGCAGGTTTACGTTTAGAAAAAACCAAAACCGATACCCGCGGAGCCATTAGTGGTCCACCAGAAGCAGAGATCTGGGCGCAAGGCGAGCCGATCACCGAGTTGGAAATTGAGGGCGTTCAAGTCGCAGAAACCTTTGATAGCTTTGATGCCGCATTTGTCGAAGGCCATAACAGCTATCAGCATCTGCTGCCGTCAATGGAGTTACGCTACAAACTCAGTTCCGATTTGCGGGTTAAAGTGGCCTATTTTGAACAACTAATGCGACCACAGTATTTTGATACCGTTCGCTATCGTCGTATCAATCCACCAATGCGCACAGTGTCGGAAGGCTCACCTGATCTTGAGCCAACCTCAATCCAGAATTACTACGCTGGTCTGGATTATCAGTATGCAGACAATGGCCAACTGTCAGCCGGACTGTACTACAACAAAGTGGAAAATTTCTTCTATGACTCCGTGACCACTGAGCCACTGGATGGGGTTATCTACGATGTGAGCCGAGTAGAAAACGGTAAAGATGGTTACATTCAAGGGCTTCAGGCCTATTGGCGTCAAGGCTTTAGCCTGCCGGCGATTAGTAGCGCGAATTTGCAACTGGCATATATCTATTCGGATTCAGAAGCCAACTTGCAAGATCGTAAGATTTGGATGCCAGAGCGCGCCGAACATCGACTGGCTCTCAATCTAACCTTAGCTGACGAATATTGGCAGTACGCCTCGCAATTCAGTTGGCAAAGCAAGGCATTAGATGACGTAGGCCAATCTGCAGCGCAGGATACCATTAGGGAAGCGGTGTTAAGCTGGGATCAATCCTTCACGTGGAAGTTTGATAAACGTTGGAGCACCAAACTCAGCGTCAGCAATCTGCTCAATCATCCCGATCGCTCCTATCAAGGCGAAAAGAGCCGCGTGGTCAACAATCTGTACAGCGGTAGCACTGCGCGGCTGTCGGTGATTTTTAACTACTAAGCGAACCTCGCGTAAAAATGACGCCACAAGGCATCATCTGTTAAGGCAAACTCAGCCGAGTTTGCCTTATTTTTTCACCCAATTGCGGCAGCAAGGCTGACATATTTCGATGCAAATTTGGGGCGATAGACTCCTTAAAAACCTGCAGTTTAAGCCGTATGATGACCCCTTGAACATCGCAACAAAATAACAACATGCTGGCACCCCAAGGTGACATTCAGCATACTCAGGACCTCACCATGAAGAAACTCTTGCTTATTAGCTGCTTACTTAGCGGCTTTCCCGCGTTGGCAGCAACCGACGCCGTGCCTAACACCGCGCAAACAGGCTTGGAAGTGCCACAAATCGAATCCTTTGTGACCCAACACAAAGGCAAATTTCACGGCGAAACCATTAGCTATAGCGCCACCGTCAGCAATATGCACCTGTATAACGCGAAAGGTGATGTTATTGGTGATGCGGTGACCACGGCTTATGTTGCCGACACTAATCAGAATCGCCCGGTGACATTTGTATTTAATGGTGGCCCTGGATCAGCGTCAATCTGGTTACATATGGGCTTGTTTGGTCCGAAAATTGTGTCAGTGCCAAGTGATGCGAAGGACGCAGGCAATGCCCCTTTTCAATTGCTTGATAACCCGTTAAGCCCGCTCGACAAAACCGATCTGGTATTTATCGATCCGATTGGTACTGGCTTTAGTAAGTTGGCGGGCAAAGGCAGTGCCGCAGATGTGTGGGGCATGGCCGAGGATGCCAAAACGGTCAGTCAAATAGTGAAAACTTGGATTGCCAAAAATAACCGTTGGAATTCAGCAAAATATATTGCGGGTGAAAGTTACGGCACCACCCGTGCCGCGGCTATGCAACCGTTTTTGGATGACAGCAGCAATCCAGTAAGAATGAATGGCCTGATTTTAATCAGCCAAGCGCTGGATTACGAAGGCAGCACGCCAGCGCCAGACAATATGATCTCTTTTGTGACCTATCTGCCGACCATGGCGGCAACAGCGTGGTATCACCACAAAATCGATCAAAATAGCATTGGCTTAGAGGCACTGGTTGCTGACGCAAAAGCCTTTGCCGTCGACACTTACCTTCCCGCGCTGTTTAAAGGTAGCCAACTGCCTAAAGCAGAGTTTAACGCGGTGGCAGACAAATTGGCCTATTTCACTGGCTTACCGGTGGAGATGGTCAAACGTGCCAATCTGCGCATTCAGGGCAGCCGCCATTTGAAGTTTTTGTTAGCGGATGAAGGCCTTAGCGTAGGGCGCTTAGACTCGCGTTACACCAACGATGAGCTGGATGATTTCGACGTTAAAACTCGCTATGACGCTGCAAGTGTAGCTGTATCTTCCGCCTACAACGCCGCGCTTAACCACTATTTTGCCAGCGATCTGCAAGTCAAATGGTCGCGTAACTATGTAGTGAGTTCTCGCGAAGTAAGCGACAACTGGGTTTATGATCGCCGCATTGGCAAAGAGCCAATGTACGTCAACAGTGCCCGCGCCCTATCAGAAGAGATGCGCAAAAACCCAAGCATGAAAATTATGTTGGCCAGTGGCTACTTCGATTATTCAACGCCGTTTTTTGATGGCGAATATACCTTTGGTCGCTATGGTATTGATCTTTCTCGGGTAACGCGCAGCTACTATCAAGCTGGGCATATGATGTATCTACATCAACCTGATTTAAAACAACTTGCCGACGATATCCATCAGTTCTATTCGCACTAATCGATTAGCATTGACGCAATGCATCTCGGTCCAATTCAGCTGAGGCTGAATTGGACTGTGCTGCCCAGCAAAGATTAGCGAATGCTGTTAATTCGCTGAGTTTTTCGGTCAAGATCAAAGTTTTCAATAAGATTTAGGCCGAAAATGCTCGCTTTCAAGCGCAGATGTCGCCCCCATCCATTGGGAGCAGGCTCAAAAAGTACTTAGCAATTACGCAATACTCTTCGCATACGCAGGTTAAGTTGTCGCTGCACACTACAGGCAAACGATTCTCGTTTGCACTGCGCATTTCGCGCTGAAAGGTCAACTCTCGGAAAACCGCCCGCTGATAGCACTCAACGTCTGAGTGTTAGGGCTTTTTATTCGGCTGTTAATTAGGGCTTAAGGTGTTATTGATCAAATTGACACCTCAGATGTAGAAAAGGAAGTTTCATGAAACGTATTTCACGCCACCATTTAGCTAACAAAATAACACTATTTATCATTGGGTTATTTATTATGGCAATTGGTGTTGCGCTGTCGATAAAAGCAGACTTAGGCGTGTCACCTATCTCCTGTGTGCCTTATGTTTTAAGCATGCACTATTCACTGACCGTAGGCGAACTGACCATTATTTTTAATGCCTTTATCGTGCTGCTGCAAATCATTCTGCTGAAGCGCCGCTATCGTCCGCTGCAGCTGTTACAACTCGTCGCGGCCTCATTTTTTGGCTACTTCATCGATATTTCGCTCGGGCTGATGCAGACGCTTTCCCTTGAAAGCTATCTGGGTCAATTGCTGACCTGTATTGCAAGCTGCGCCGTCATCGCCTTTGGCGTGTTCTTGATTGTGAAAGCTAACCTCACTTATCTTCCCGGTGAAGGCCTATCAGTGACTATTGCCGATTTGCTGCAGAGCGAGTTTGGCCGAGTAAAAATCAGCGTCGATAGCGGTATGGTGATTTGTGGGCTTATCGCTTCCGTTATTATTTTTGGCGAGTTAGTCGGGATCCGTGAAGGCACCATCGTCGCGGCGTTACTGGTAGGTTACCTCGTCAAACAATTTGTGATTCGATTTAGCTTTATAGACCGTTACTTTCCGGCCAGTGATGAACCTGAACCGCACCAAGTACAACAGACTGCGTTATCCGAATCGACTGAGCGATAACCCACAACGAGCAATAACAAAAAACGCCCTTCAAAGGGCGTTTTTTAATTGCAGAAGAGATTAAATTAATCCTTCTTCCTTCATAGCGGCTTGTACCGCAGGCCGCGCAGCAACACGGCCACAATAGGCTTGTAAACTTGGCCATGGCGACAAATCAAATTTAACCAGCCCCGCCCAACCGAGTACGGTAAACAGGTAAGCATCGGCAATAGTGAAGTTGTCACCTTGCAGATAAGCGTTGGCGCCTAACTGTTCAGTCACAATCCAATCTAAGCGTTTGCTCAGCAAGGCTTGGGTCGACTCACGTGTCGCTTCAACCATGTTAGGGTTGAACATGGCGCCCATCGGTTTATGAATTTCAGTTGAAATATACACCAACAAACTTTGCAGCAGGTAACGTCCCATACCCGCTGTTGGCATCAAGCGTGATTCTGGTTTAAGGTCAGCTAAAAATTGCGAAATTACAATACCTTCAGTAAGCACGGTACCATCTTGCGCAACCAACGCTGGAATATAACCTTTAGAGTTAACTTGCAGATAATCTTCACCACTTTCAGTTTTACGTGTTGCCAGATCAACTCGCTCTAAACTGTAGGGTAAGCCAAGTTCTTTCAGCACAATGTGAGGGGCCATCGAGCAGGCACCAGGGGTATAGTAAAGTTTCATCTCGCGTACTTCTTTGGTTATGAGAAATCTCAGTCTATTCATCTCGTATTGCAAAGGAAGTACTTACCTCAAAGTAAGTATGCCGTTTACAACATTATTTGCTTAATTATGCTGCGGCCAATAATTGCCACCAGCTAATGTTCAACTAAAACAAGGTATACTCGTAAAAAATCGCGTTTAAATTCAAGGAGCCTCACATGAAGCAATGGAAAATGTTAGCCCTGATAGTTGCCGGTAATAGTGTTGCCCTGCCCGCTTTGGCGCAATCGCAACTTGGCGTGGGTGGTGCTATAGGGTTATCGCAATATGTGTATAAAGACTATGACAATCTGGTGTTGCCAATCCCAATGATCAGTTACGAAAGTGACGATTTCTATTTCAGAGGGCTTTCTGCTGGCTATTACCTGTTCAAAGACAAACAACAACGTGTGTCATTAGATATTACCTACTCTCCACGCAACTTTGACCCAGACGATACCGATAATACGCAGCTCAAATTGCTCGATAAGCGCCACAGCACTGTACTGTTTGGCGCGCGCTATCAACTGCGTAATGAATACGGTCAAGTTAATGCTTCATTCCACATGGATGCCGCTGATGAAACTGACGGTGGTTTGCAAGCCAATCTGAGCTATGGCTATCCACTCACGCTCACCTCGCAAATCAGCGTGACCCCGAGTGTGGGCATCGACTGGCAAAACAGCAAATTCAATCAGTACTACTATGGCGTTAGTCAGCGTGAGGCTCTAACGGCGAATTTGAGCCAATATGAAGCCAGTGCCAGCGTTTCACCATACCTGAATCTGAGCATGAACTATCGTGTCACTAAGTCATTAATGACCAACGCCGCCGTACGTTATACTTGGCTGGACAGTGAAATTAGCGATAGCCCTATGGCAGGCCGCGATGGTTTGTTCTCGACCTTTTTCAGCGTGGTATATCAGTTTTAACTGAGTTATGTGCAAAATCGGCTAATGAAAATGTGATGGCTTTGATCTGGCTCACTTTTGCGTTTTCAATCAATGTGCTTCTATAAGCCATTAATTGAAAACGGAGTCAGCTCATGAAAGATGAAACCCTCGCAATTCACTACGGTTACGAAACAGATCCCACCACAAAATCGGTCGCGGTTCCGATTTTTCAAACGGTTGCCTACGAATTCGATAGTGCCCAACATGGTGCGGATCTGTTCAACCTTGAAGTGCCGGGTAACATCTATACCCGCATTATGAACCCCACCAATGATGTGCTTGAAAAGCGCCTTGCTGCGCTTGAAGGTGGCATTGGAGCTGTCGTCGTAAGTGCGGGTAGTGCCGCCATCAATTACGCCATGCTAACGCTCGCCAAAGCAGGCGATAATATTGTTTCTACGCCGCAGCTTTACGGTGGCACTTACACCCTGTTTGCCCACATGTTGCCAAGCCAAGGCATTGCGGTGAAGTTTGCCAAAGATGACAAACCTGAAAGTCTGGCGGCGCTGATTGATGACAAAACCAAAGCGGTTTATTGCGAATCGATTGGTAACCCTGCAGGCAATATTGTCGATTTAGCGAAAATTGCTGAACTGGCTCACGCCAAAGGCGTTCCGGTGGTAGTCGATAATACCGTGGCAAGCCCCATCTTATGTAAGCCGATTCAATTTGGCGCCGATATCGTGGTGCACTCCATTACCAAATATGTCGGCGGCCATGGCACCACGCTTGGCGGAGTGATCGTTGATAGCGGTAAATTCCCATGGGCAGAAAATGCGGCGAGATTCCCGCAATTTAGCCAACCTGAACCTTCCTATCATGGCGTGGTGTACAACGACACCTTCGGCCCAGCCGCCTTTATCGCGCGGGCGCGCACTGTACCACTGCGAAATACTGGCTCAGCCCTGTCGCCCATGGCGGCCTTTATGTTGCTGCAAGGCATTGAAACCTTGCCGCTACGAATGGAGCGCCACTGTGAAAACGCGATGAAAGTGGCGAAATTCCTGCGTAACCACGACAAAGTGAGTTGGGTCAGCTACGGTGGTTTAGCCGATTCACCCTACTATGCGTTGGCGCAAAAATATATGAATGGTAAACCATCGGCCATTTTGTCGTTCGGCCTTAAAGATGGCTATGAAGCAGGTGTACGTTTCTATGATGCACTGCAGATGATTAAACGCTTGGTCAACATCGGCGATGCGAAATCATTAGCGTGTCATCCGGCTTCAACCACTCACCGTCAGATGGAGCCGCATGAGCAAGCGCAAGCTGGAGTCAAACCTGAGATGATCCGCCTCTCTATCGGCATCGAGCATATCGATGATATTTTAGCGGACCTAGACAAAGCACTGCATGCCTAACCCGTTGAGTTAACTCAGGCCGAACACAAAACAAAATAGCAAAAAGCGCGTTTATTAACGCGCTTTTTTCATTGGATGAGCGAACAAAGGCTCGGGCTAATTGACCGAGTTAAGTAGCGGCTTAAAGCCACTCTTATCCATCTCGATGCGATCTTTACCCGCGCCCTTAGCGCGATACAAGGCTTCATCGGCATGACGAATCAACACATCTTCTTGCGATACGTTAAGTTCTGGATGCGACACGCCCCCAAGACTGATGGTTACGTGAATCGACTGCGAGCCTTCAACCAATTGCATGTCTTTTACCGCATGGCGAATCCGTTCGCCCATTTGGGCGACATCCACTGAAGACGCACCAGGCAACACCACCAAAAACTCTTCGCCACCGTAGCGCGTGAGAATATCCCCTTCACGCAGCACACTGCGAACGCTCTTCACTACGCCTATCAACACGCGATCGCCAATTAGGTGGCCATAAGTGTCGTTAATCACTTTAAAATCATCGATATCAAACAGAATGACCCCGAGAGGCGAATCGCCACGTACCGCGCGTTGGAACTCTTCATTCAAACGCTTAGCACCGAAACCACGATTATAAACACCAGTTAACGGGTCTTGAGTGGCCAGCAGTCGCATCCGGCCATGCGTCAATGAGTTATTGAGCGCTAGTCCTAATCCGATACGCAGAATGCTAATTCGGTGAATGACCTCTTCGTCGTAATCCTTCTCCGCGGCTAACACAATCACACCAAGTGACACCCCTTTATAAACAATCGGGTCCACAATGACATACTTAGTATTGTGTTCACCAATTACATGATTCAGCACGATTTCAGCATTTTTGGGTAAACGAATAATCTGGGTTTCACCACTATTGATTGCTTCTTTGACGTAGTCACTTCGCAACACACTGTGCACATCACTGATCACGTGACAGGCAACCGTTTCTAATTCGCCATGCTCAACCACGGCGAGTAAGCCCCCAACCGAATTGGTATAGAGCATGAGTTTACGGATCGCTTTATCGGCTAATGGCTCAATATCGAGCTGGGTCGCCAACATATTAGAAAAGGAGTGCGCGGCGCGTTCAGTAATAATGGTACGGCTGAGGGTTTGCGCTAACAGGTTAAATGCGGTGGCACTCTCACCAAACTCGTCGTCTGAATCGACTTCAATTTGGCAACCCATTTTACCGCATAACTCTTCGGTGCTGAGCATAACGGTGAGTTCTTCTTCATCTGCTTGATGAATGCCGCGGCGCATAGTTTCAGCCAATGAGCGCATATGCCGCCCAACATTACTCAAGATAATCAGCCGAGACCCCACAACTTTACGCGCCAAATAATAGTTCACTCCCCCTGCGATAAGCCCCGCAGAAATACAGGCAATAAAAAATGGCAACGTCAGTACATAGTCGGACGGCACGCCGAGTAGTGTGACAAAAAATGGAAATACCGTGCCGATCATGAAGCCAAAGATGCCCATAAATATGGCCAAATCGCTAAAGACCTTTCGCGTTAGTCTCAAAGTGAGATCCTCTGTTAACCGTCTGCAAGCTGCAAACGCCTACAAAAATCACCAACCTACGAAGATCAGTGAACCTTGTTAAGTATATAACCTTTTCAAATTTCACTTAGTCTTTACCCAATAAATTGGTTTTTCTGATTTTCATCCCAGTTGTTGCGGGCAATACTCCCCATCACCCAGGCCACAGAATGCTCGCATCCATCTAATGATTAGCCGCTGCTGTCATCAAAGGAATGTGGGTGATTCGAGATGATGTTGTGAAACGCGAGTTTAACTAACCGCCGCAGTACAATGTTTGAAGCACAGCAAATTATCGCGCTCAGCGCTGGCAAAATAGCCGCAGAATTTCAGTAAGTTATTTGAATAAAAAAACAGGATGAACAAGCTACAATTAGCCTCCGCAATGCGTAAAAAAATACCGCTTCATCGAGAAGCGGTATTTCAAACAATCTTGAGTGGAATTAACCGTTAATCGACGGAGGCTGCTGTCACTTGCGATGCGTCATCATCATTGAGGTCAGTGGCATGGCTGACATCACTTTGCGCGCCAGACAATTTTTCAACACCCAGCAATCCTAACCCGATAAAGAATGCGCCACCGGCAATATTGCCTAAGGTGACTGGAATAATATTCGCCATAATCACATGACTGATATTCAGCGCTTCGAGCGTTTCTGCGGTGTAACCATGCGCTAACAGAAATTCCATCGGAATCGCATCTTTAAACACCAATCCGAGCGGCAACATAAACATGTTAGCGATGCTGTGCTCAAAACCGGTCGAAACAAACAGCGCTACTGGCATAATCATCAACAACGCCTTAGTCCCTGGTTGTTTTGACATATAAGATAGCCATACACCGAGACACACCATGATGTTACACAACATGCCTAAGAAAAATGCTTGGCTCCAGGTGTGATGTAACTTGTGCAGTGATACGCCAATGACGTTCATTCCCCAGTCACCGCCAGCGACTAGATTTAAGCCGGCGCCTGAGACTAATCCAACCAGAATTAACGCCCCAATCGCGTTACCAACGTACACTTCAGCCCAGCATACTAACATGCGAGATACGCTCACCCGCCCTTGAACACAGGCCACTGCGGTCAGTACGGTGCTGGTAAACAGCTCCATACCAAATAACACCACTAAAATCAGCCCAAGGCTGAACACAGTACCACCGAGCAGATGAATAACGCCCCAATGTGCTTCCTTAGTGCCTGTGGTCACCGTGATATAGAAAACAAAGGCTAAGCCAATAAAAAATCCGGCATACACAGACTGTGCTATGCGATGTAGCGAATTTTTATTCACTTTAGCTTCACCACTTTGGATGACATTTTGCAAATGGTCAGAAAACGGCTTCATTTTTACTACCTCTTGGGAGCGTCTACAGGCACTGAGAACAACTGTTTTTTGTTCAACAACTTGCCTCTGCTACTGGCGTTTATTCGACAGCACTAAAGTATAATTGCAACATTTTTGAAACATCTGATTTACATACAGAAATTGCAAAACTACATCACAGCTGGTGCTATATTTGGCGCTGTCACAATTGGAAAATCAATTTTACCAATAAAAAGATGTTAGCTAGATCTCAGTTCCATCATCTTTTTGAGGAATGCACAAAGCACGATCATCTATCGGGCAGTTTTTGATCACTCGCAAATTGTATGAAGATTTCAGTTTTGATACCTAAAAAAGCGATTGAGAAGACCACGAATATTAGACTAAAGTCTAAACACCCTTATTCCACTTGCGCTGAACGATATATTAGCACTTTGCATAACTTCTGTTTTAATGGCCCCCAAAATACACGCGGCTCATCAAAAAGACTCACTGGTACAACCAGACAATCGCATTACTCAGAATGGTGCAGAACGTTTGAAAATTGTACAAATAATCTCGTAACTCACGATAAACGTGACGTTTTAGGCCATTAAATCCGCCAACTGACCAATATTCAGACTAGCTATCGCCTGTTTTTAATTTCGTAATTTAACTACATTTTGTAAGAAAAATATCGTGTCATTTTGGGGCGACCAAGCTCTTAATTGCGTCAAAATTGATACGCCTGTAACAATTTCAGCATTAAGTAGTACTTATCAGTGTTTAATCTGTGGGGCGGCAAAAAAGATTGTGTTAATATCTCTATGGACAATTGGTCTTACCAATTCTGATTAAGGTGTTTACCAAGGCATATAATCAGGATTATGCAGATTGAACGGCAATAATATCCCGGTCAAAACAATCCATAGTACCGGGGTTCTGCTAAATAAAAGGGGTTAACGGCCCGTGGAATCAGACAGGCCCATAATCCCGCCAACTTTATCAACGAAAAGGTGAAGTAAGATGACCGAAACAACTGATCTGTTCCAAAAGGCATGGGAAGGGTTTGTTCCTGGTGACTGGAAATCTGAAGTTAACGTTCGTGATTTTATCCAGAAAAACTACACTCCTTACGAGGGTGACGAAGCGTTCTTAGCAGGTCCTACCGCAGCTACCATCACTTTGTGGGACAAAGTGATGGAAGGCATCAAGCTGGAAAACAGCACTCACGCGCCTGTCGACTTTGATACTGACAAAGTATCTACCATCGATTCTCATGACGCGGGTTACATTGTAAAAGATTTAGAAACTATCGTTGGCTTGCAAACTGAAGCGCCACTGAAACGCGCACTGTTGCCTAACGGTGGTATTCGCATGATCGAAGGTTCATGCAAAGCGTATGACCGCGAATTAGACCCACAACTGAACTACATCTACTCAGATCTGCGTAAGACACACAACGCTGGGGTATTTGACGTTTACACACCAGAAATTCTGGCTTGCCGTAAATCAGGTGTATTGACCGGTCTGCCTGACGCTTATGGCCGTGGTCGTATTATCGGTGACTACCGTCGCGTTGCACTGTACGGTATCAATTACTTGATGAAAGATAAGTATGCCCAGTTCGGTTCACTGCAAGCTCAAATGGAAGCGGGTGAAGATCTGCAAAACGTTATCCAATTGCGTGAAGAGATTGCTGAACAACATCGCGCATTGGGTCAAATGAAAAAAATGGCGGCTAAATATGGTCTAGATATCTCTGGCCCAGCCACCAATGCTAAAGAAGCGATTCAGTGGACTTACTTCGGTTACCTCGCTGCAGTAAAGAGCCAAAACGGCGCTGCAATGTCTTTAGGCCGCACCTCTTCTTTCTTAGATGCTTATATCGAACGCGATCTGAAAAAAGGCGTGATCACTGAAGAACAAGCACAAGAGATGATCGACCATTTCGTCATGAAACTGCGTATGGTGCGTTTCCTGCGCACACCAGAGTACGACGAACTGTTCTCTGGCGACCCAATCTGGGCAACTGAATCTATCGGTGGTATGGGCTTAGATGGCCGTACGCTGGTGACAAAAAACAGCTTCCGCTTCCTGCACACCCTGTACAACATGGGTCCTAGCCCAGAGCCAAACATCACTGTTTTGTGGTCAGATGCATTGCCAGAAGGCTTTAAAAAGTACTGTGCCAAAGTGTCTATCGACACCAGCTCAATCCAGTACGAAAACGATGATCTGATGCGTCCTGATTTCGAATCAGACGACTACGGTATCGCTTGCTGCGTGAGTCCAATGATTATTGGTAAACAAATGCAGTTCTTCGGTGCTCGTGCCAACTTAGCAAAAACCCTGTTGTATACAATCAACGGCGGTGTTGACGAAAAACTGAAAACGCAAATCGGTCCAAAACTGGGTGCAATCACTGCTGAAGTGTTGGATTACGACGAAGTACTGTCTCGCTTAGACACCATGATGGGCTGGTTGGCTGACCAATATGTCACCGCGCTGAACGTGATTCACTACATGCACGACAAGTACAGCTATGAAGCTGCGCTGATGGCACTGCATGACCGTGACGTACGCCGTACCATGGCTTGTGGTATCGCAGGTCTGTCTATCGCGGCTGACTCTCTATCTGCTATCAAGTACGCCAAAGTTAAGCCTGTACGTGATGAAGACGGTATCGCTGTAGACTTCGAAATCGAAGGCGATTATCCAAAATTTGGTAACAACGATGCACGCGTTGACGATATTGCATGTGACTTGGTTGAGCGCTTTATGGCCAAGATCCGCGATAAGAAAATGTACCGCAACGCGATTCCAACTCAGTCAATCCTAACCATCACTTCTAACGTTGTGTACGGTAAGAAGACTGGTAACACCCCAGACGGTCGTCGTGCAGGTGCACCATTTGCACCAGGTGCAAACCCAATGCACGGTCGTGATGAGAAAGGTGCGGTTGCATCTTTGACATCAGTCGCTAAACTGCCGTTTGCTCACGCTCAAGATGGTATCTCTTACACCTTCTCTATCGTGCCAAATGCACTGGGTAAAGATGACTCCGCTCGCCGCAGTAACCTTGCTGCGTTGATGGATGGTTATTTTGCCCATAAGCCAGGCCATGAAGGCGGTCAGCACCTCAACGTGAACGTGATGAATCGTGAAATGTTGGAAGATGCGGTAGCTAACCCTGATAAATATCCACAGTTAACTATCCGTGTATCTGGTTACGCAGTGCGCTTTAACTCACTGACCCCAGAACAACAACGGGACGTAATCACCCGTACTTTCACCCAGTCTATTTAATCCCGAAGGCTGCAGTGACCACACTGCAGCCTTTATTCAGGAGAGTTGATGACAGTAGGTAGAATTCACTCGATAGAGTCTTTCGGAACCGTTGATGGCCCAGGCATACGCTTTATTGCCTTTATGCAGGGATGTTTGATGCGGTGTAAATACTGTCACAACCGTGACACCTGGGATTTAGACGACGGTAAAGAAACCACGGTAGCTGACCTGATGGAACAAATCATCAGCTACCGTTCTTTTTACGAAGCCAGCAACGGCGGTGTTACGGCCAGTGGTGGCGAAGCAGTGTTACAGGCGGAGTTTGTTGCCGAGTGGTTTAAAGCTTGCCAACAAGAAGGATTTCATACCTGTCTCGATACCAATGGGTTTGTCCGCAAATACACCCCGGTTATCGATGAATTACTCGACCATACCTCGTTGGTAATGCTCGACATCAAACAGATGGATGATGCCAAGCATATTGACCTGACCAAAGTCAGTAATCACCGCACCCTGCAATTTGCAGAATATTTAGCAAAACGCGGACAAAAAACCTGGATTCGCTATGTTGTTGTGGGTGGTTACACCGATGATGAAGCCTCAGCGATTAAGTTGGCCGATTTTATCGCACCGATGAAAAACGTTGAGAAGGTAGAACTTCTGCCCTATCACGAGCTAGGCAAACATAAGTGGGAAGCGTTGGGTGAGCAATATGAACTCGATGGCGTTAAACCGCCCTCTCGCGAAACCATGGAACAGATTAAAGCGGTATTTACCGCACGCGGCATTAATGCAACGTACTAAGCCTTAAAGTTCATCCCAGAACTTTTTGTCCAATCGTTCAAATGCCAATTTAAGCAATACCGCGATGTCCATATAGCAGGCATTACCGCCTAAAGGACGCGCACTGATCCCTAAGCCTGCAAGCTTAGCGTTCAGTTCATTTCCCCAACCGAGTAGTGACACCGGCAGCGGATGGCGCGAACGCCAACCCAACCACAACACTCCTTGCAGGGGTAAGCTGATAAAAAACAGTGTGGTTGCCAGTGCCTGCGGCAGAAATGTCCAGCCAAGAAACAACAACTGACCACCACCGGCTACCAGTGCCAGCAGGGGCAGTAGGGATTTTGCCAGTTGTGTCGCTTTAATCACGCGATACTCTGGGAAAAAATACCCAAGCTGCGGTACTAGCGGCCAGGTCCGCATATAACGCTGACCATCCCGCAGAGTAATGAAAATATCAGGACTCAAATGGGTAAACCTGCATAAAGAGTTATTGCTTTTTACCATAGCACATATCACTGCGAGCGCCCAAGATAGGACGCCGAAGATAGTGTGCCAATACAGGTTCCGTCGCTAGCTCGGGATCGGCAGTTTACGGCAAAAGGTTAAATAAGATGTCAAATAAATTCGTGTTGGTTTTGAACTGTGGCAGCTCATCATTGAAGTTCGCCGTGATGGATGCACTCACTGGGGAAGAACAGGTTTCTGGTCTTGCTGAGTGCTTCGGTTTAGAAGATTCCAGAATTAAATGGAAATATGATGGCAAGAAGCAAGAAGTTGCGCTTGGTGCCTATACAGCTCACCGCGAAGCTGTTGAATTCATTGTAAAAGACATTCTTGGCCCACTTCCAGAATTAGCATCGCAAATTTTGGCGGTTGGCCATCGTATCGTACACGGCGGCGAAAAATTCACCCGTTCAGTCATCATCGACGACAGCGTCATTGATGGCATTGAAGAATGTGCCTCATTGGCTCCGCTGCATAACCCAGCACACCTGATTGGTATTCGTGCCGCGATTGCCTCATTCCCGAAACTGCCTCAGGTTGCCGTATTTGATACTGCATTCCACCAATCCATGCCAGAGCACGCCTATATCTATGCGCTGCCTTACAAACTGTACCGCGAACACAGCATTCGTCGTTACGGGATGCATGGTACTAGTCACCTGTTTGTTAGCCGCGAAGCAGCAAAACTGCTCGACAAGCCAATTGAAGAAACTGCGATTATCTGTGCTCACTTAGGTAACGGCGCATCAGTGACTGCGGTTAAAGGCGGTAAGAGCGTTGATACCTCGATGGGCTTGACACCACTAGAAGGCTTAGTGATGGGAACCCGTTCGGGCGATCTCGACCCATCGATCATCTATCATTTGGTGCATCAACTGGGTTACACCATCGATGAAGTCAACAACATGCTCAACAAGCAAAGTGGTTTGCTCGGCATCTCTGAAAAAACCAACGATTGCCGCGGCATTGAAGAAGGTTACGCCGATGGCCATAAAGGCTGTACTTTGGCACTGGAAATCTTCTGCTATCGCTTAGCCAAATACATCGCCTCTTACACTGTACCGTTGGGCAAACTGGACGCTGTTGTGTTCACTGGTGGTATTGGTGAAAACTCTTCTCTGATCCGTGAAAAAGTGCTGCAACACCTGCAAATCTTCAACTTTAAAGTGGATGAAGAACGCAACTTGGCCGCGCGCTTTGGTCACGAAGGCATTATCACCAGCGACGACAGTACCGTTGCAATGGTAATTCCAACCAACGAAGAGTGGGTAATTGCTGAAGACGCACTGCGTCTGATCCAGTAAGTAATGCTTGAGTAAGTAACTAACCACTAATTAGTTACTAATGATGTACTGCCGTTTCGGCTAGATGTCGAACGGCAGTATAATGACGCAATCAACAACGAGTTAACAAAGGACTGATTAACAAGGTTCAGTTCATTAAAGAGGTTGATATGTCCCGTAATATCATGTTGATCCCCATTGGTACAGGCGTTGGCCTGACCTCAATTAGTTTGGGGATGGTGCGAGCGCTTGAACGCCACGGCGTAAAAGTTCAATTCTTCAAGCCAATCGCCCAAATGCGACCTACTGATAAAGGTCCAGAACGCTCTACCACTATTCTTAGCAAGTCACCGACCGTTAACCCTCTCGAACCCTTCGATATGTCCCATGCAGAATCGTTGATCCGTGCAGATCAAACCGATGTACTGATGGAACAGATTGTGGCGCGCGCGTCAGAGATTGCCCCAAACACTGAAACCCTGATCATTGAGGGCTTGGTTCACACCCGCAATCACCATTTTGCAGATGACGTGAACTACGCGATTGCCAAAGCATTGGACGCCGATGTTATTTTTGTCGCGACACCAGGCAACGACACGCCTAACGGCTTGATGAACCGTCTTGAAATCGCCTTCAACTCATGGGGCGGTACCAAAAATCGCCGTCTGATTGGTGCCATTGTGAATAAGATTGGCGCACCAGTGGATGAAGATGGTCGCACTCGCCCGGATCTGTCAGAAGTATTCGATTCAGATCATATGCAACGCGCTGATACCTCTGGCATGTTCCAACTGCCAGGCAAGAGCCCGCTGCGTATTCTCGGTAGCGTGCCATACAACTTAGATTTGGTATCACCACGTGCATCAGATCTGGCCAAACACCTGCGTGCTCGCATCATCAACGCCGGTGAGATGAATACTCGCCGTCTGCGTAAAGTGACCTTCTGCGCCCGTTCATTGCCAAACATGGTGCAACACCTGCAAACAGACTCACTGTTGGTGACCTCTGGTGACCGTTCTGACGTTATCGTATCTGCCTGCTTAGCAGCAATGAATGGCGTTAAAGTTGGTGCCTTGCTGTTGACCGGAAGTTATGAGCCAGAGCCTGCGATTATGGCGCTGTGTGAGCAAGCTTTTGAAACGGGTCTACCGGTATTTTTGATCGATAGCAACACATGGCAAACATCGCTCAACATTCAACGTTTTGACCACGAAGTACCGGTTGACGACGCTGTCCGCATCGAGCTGGTACAAGATTACGTGGCGGGTCATATCGACCAAAGCTGGATTGAAAGCGTGACTGAAAATGCTGTGCGTGAAAACCGCCTATCGCCACCTGCATTCCGCTACAAGCTGACCCAACTCGCACGCGCTGCTAATAAACGTGTGGTGCTGCCAGAAGGCGATGAGCCACGTACAATCAAAGCAGCATCAATCTGTGCTGAACGTGGTATTGCTCACTGCGTGTTATTGGGTAAGAAAGACGAAATCCTGCGTATCGCCTCGCAACAAGGGGTGACCTTAGGAGAAGGCATCGAAATCGTTGACCCAGATGAAGTCCGTGAACGTTATGTTGCACCTATGGTGGAATTGCGCCGCGGCAAAGGCATGACCGAAGTTGTAGCACGCGAGCAACTGGAAGATAACATGGTGCTGGGCACTATGATGCTGGCAGAAGATGAAGTGGACGGTATCGTATCTGGTGCAGTACACACCACCGCGAACACCATTCGCCCACCATTGCAGCTGATCAAAACTGCGCCGGGCTCTAGCTTGGTGTCGTCTATCTTCTTTATGCTGATGCCAGACCAAGTATTAGTCTACGGTGACTGTGCGATTAATCCAGATCCAACTGCCGACCAATTAGCAGATATCGCGATTCAGTCAGCAGAATCTGCCAAAGCCTTTGGTATTGAACCTCGCGTAGCAATGATCAGTTACTCAACCGGTACTTCAGGTACAGGTTCTGACGTAGACAAAGTGCGTGAAGCGACCCAAATCGCTAAAGAAAAACGCCCTGATTTGATCATCGATGGTCCGCTGCAATATGACGCAGCCGTGATGCCAAACGTGGCACGTTCTAAAGCCCCGAACAGCCCAGTCGCAGGTAAAGCGACGGTGTTTGTGTTCCCAGATTTGAACACAGGTAACACCACTTATAAGGCAGTTCAGCGAAGTGCGGATCTGATCAGTATCGGCCCAATGCTGCAAGGTATGCGTAAGCCAGTGAACGACTTGTCACGTGGCGCGTTGGTGGATGACATTGTCTATACCATCGCCCTGACAGCCATTCAGGCAACGCAAAACTAAACTCTTGAAAAAGGCGCCGCTCGGCGCCTTTTCTTTTATCTGTGCAGTGTCGTTAAAACAGGCACTTTTTGAGCACTCTTGATTTAACCTTAAATTCAAGCTGTTAGCGATTCTAGTGTAAGTATTCAACAAAGTTTTCCACAGTTTTTGTGGATAACCTGCTAACTTATCAAAAGCTGAGCTATCTCAATCTTTGCTACCGCGTTCAACTTGCGTCATCCCAATAAAAACCAGATACTTTAGAGCATCATTCTTAACGCTCCCGATTATGAAACAATTTTTTATCCTGATACTCATGGCCTGCTCACTGCTTGTGGGCTGCGATAAAGTCGAAGATGGTGTATTAAAGCCCGAAGATGTTGCTATGGGATTTATGCGCGCAATCTATGTAGACCGTGACGTTCAGAAAGCAATGCCGTTTGTTAATCCTCAACTGCAGAAAGTGATGAAAAGCTATTACATCGCAGCCTCAGTACAACGCTACATGCTCGGCTTGTCGATGGACAACGTGTCGCTGTCCGTTGAAGATATCGACATTGACTTCTTTCGAAAATTTGCCAACGAAACCACGGTCGTGATCAAGATTGTGGGGCAAAAAGGTGGTCGCGATTGGGCAGATGACCGCACCTTTAGATTAAAGAAAACCACCACAGGCTGGATTATCACTGAAATTATGTCAGAGACCGGCAAAATCAACGTAGGCGCATACTAGCGCTCGAGTTAAAGGCATTTCATGAAGCAACTCCTCGATTTTTTACCGCTGATTATCTTTTTTGCTGTCTATAAGCTGTTCGATATCTACATCGCCACCGGCGTGCTCGTGGCCGCCACCACGCTGCAACTGCTGCTCACCTACATTATTTACCGTAAAGTTGAAAAGATGCTGCTGTTTACTTTTGCCATGGTAGTGGTATTCGGCACGCTGACACTGGTGTTCCATAACGATGCCTTTATCAAATGGAAAGTGACCATCATCAACTGGCTGTTTGCGGCTGCATTGGCCATCAGCCACTTTATGAATAAGCCACTGATCAAAGTCATGCTCGGTAAAGAGATCAGTGTGAAAGATGAAATTTGGACCCGAGTCACGTGGTTTTGGGTCAGTTTTTTTATGATTTGCAGTCTAGCTAATCTGTATATTGCATTTCAAATGAGTCAAGAAGCTTGGGTTAACTTTAAAGTTTTCGGGCTCACCGGCGCGACACTGATATGCACCATCTTCACGGTGTTTTATTTGTTTAAACATATTCCAGAAGAACAACGGAAGGAACTTAAATAATGTGGTACATGATTTCGTCTCAAGATATTGAAAACTCATTAGAACAACGTATGTCCGTTCGCCCTGCTCACCTTGCACGCTTGCAAGTGTTAGCCGATGAAGGCCGTTTGAAGCTTGCTGGTCCGCATCCTGCGATTGATAGCGAAAACCCAGGTGAAGCAGGTTTCACCGGTTCATTGGTGGTCGCTGAGTTCGATTCGTTGCAAGCCGCGCAAGCATGGGCTGATGCCGATCCATATGTCGCTGCGGGTGTTTACGCATCCGTTGTAGTTAAACCATTCAAATACGTACTGCCTTAATGAAGATTGTTTCTTTTAATATCAATGGGCTACGCGCTAGATTGCATCAACTGCAAGCGTTAATCGATAGTCACGCTCCTGACGTTATTGGCCTGCAAGAAACCAAAGTGCACGATGAGGCATTTCCACTCGCTGAAGTGGAAGCCATGGGATATCAAGTCCATTACCATGGGGGCAAAGCCCACTACGGGGTGGCCTTGCTGTCAAAACTGCCGATCATTGACGTGCAAAAAGGTTTCCCAACCGATGCTGAAGATGCACAACGCCGTTTGATTGTGGGCAAGTTTCAACAAGCCAATGGCCGAACACTGACCGTGATTAATGGCTATTTTCCGCAAGGCGAAAATATTGAGCATGAAGTGAAATATCCCGCCAAACGTAAGTTTTATGCGGATTTGATGCAGTATTTGGCGAGCGATTTTTCAGTAGATGATGATATTGCCATCATAGGGGATATCAACATCTCCCCTATCGATTTGGATATCGGTATTGGCGATGTTAACGCAAAACGTTGGTTAAAAACCGGCAAATGTAGTTTCCAACCGGAAGAACGCCAATGGCTTGCGACACTGCTGAATTGGGGCTTAGTTGATACCTTTAGAGCGCTGCATCCATCGCGTGAGCAACGCTATTCATGGTTTGATTATCGCAGCAAAGGCTTTGAAGATAACCGTGGTCTACGGATTGATGTGATTCTGGCAACACCATCGCTGGCAAGTCGATTAATCGAAGCAGACGTCGATTATGAGCTACGGGCGATGGAAAAGCCGTCTGATCACGCACCGATCTGGAGTCGTTTTAACGACTAACTTGCAGCTCAAGATAGAAAAAGCCCAGTCACTCGAAAATGACTGGGCTTTTTTGTTTCTAACGCCGCTTAGTTAGAACAGCTTTGCACTACTGCAGGATTAGTCACTACAATCATCGGCGCACCCGCAGACGCACTCGCCGCAAAAGTGGCTACCTGTGCTTGCATCTCTGCCGTGGCCTGCGCTGCCATGCCATCCGTCACGCCAGCAACTTCAGACGGGCTAACAATCGAGCTGTGATGGCCTTTAGTGAAGCGCACTACACCACTGCCGCTTGCCATGCTATCAACACAACTTAGACCCAAAGCACTGATCAACGGCTCAGTACCTGACAGTGGGAAGCCAGATACACTGTTCGGCAAGGTTTGGTCACCTAAGTTACCAGCACCATCACCCACCACTTCAATCAACTGTACCGGTAAGCCAGATTCTGCCAGCTTAGCCGCTTGGTTGATAGGGTCGCCCGCTTCAATCGA
Organism: Shewanella avicenniae; assembly: GCF_017354945.1. Classification (NCBI taxonomy): domain Bacteria; kingdom Pseudomonadati; phylum Pseudomonadota; class Gammaproteobacteria; order Alteromonadales; family Shewanellaceae; genus Shewanella; species Shewanella avicenniae. The sequence continues at coordinate 2,481,534 of NZ_CP071503.1, forward strand.
CGTTTGAATTGCAAAGGCAAAGGTTGGAATAAACTGCTGATAAACTGCTTGCACCAATGCATTGTATTCAGCAGAGCCTACTGCATATCCTGCAGTGTTTGCTTGAGTCACCAACGCTTGGAAGGTTTCCGACGCTGTCACATTGCTAAACAGCACTGGACTAAAGGCTGCAGAACCTGCAAATGCGCCCGCTAAGCCTCCCGCTGGCACCACTAACGACACCCCTTGCAAGGCAAAGGCATTCGGTAAGCTATTGCCGCTGCTTGGGTCAACCAAACCGGTGCTGGCATATGTGGCAAAATCAGTGCCCACAATGCCACCTAAGCTCATCCCTTGCGCTGTCACTTTGCTGGCATCTAACAGCGGTGATGCTGTATCGGCAGCAAGCAGGTTAAGTGATTGGCGCAGCGCTAACTCATCAGCGGTTGCTTGACGGAAATTGTCACGCACACTCAGCGGACTACCAATGTTGACGAAGACCAACGGCGAGCCGTTAGTAAAGGCTGTTGGCGTACCGATGACAGGGCCGAAAGAGACATCTGTTGCTGAAACTTCATAAACGCCATCAGCATTAGCATCAAACGAGCGCGCACCGTGCAATGGCATATCAATCGCCACAACGGCTTGCCCAGCGGCAGCATAAGCGCCAGCATAAGCCAGTGCCATCTCTTTACCTCCACCAAGGCCATGCATGGCTATAGTGGTTGGCCAGCCATTGGTGGGGGCGGTAAAGCTACGCCCTTGCATCGCATTAAATGCCGCAAGTTTAGTGGCATTCGGAATGCTCATCATCACCGGCACCACTTCATAGCCTTGCACCGCTGGCAATGGATTGAAGTGCGTTAAATGACGAGTGCTATCCACTGGCGCACCGTTATTCAGTTGCCATTGATAACCGGCCATCAATGCTGGATTAGCAAGCGCTGCAGCAGGATCAATACCGTGATTTTGCGCTTGCAGCGTATAACCTTCCATACTCAGTTGGCCGGTTTGCAATGCTTGCAATACTGCAACAGGGCTATCACCGGCGGCTTTCCAGAACCCATTGATACCACTGGCACAGCCAGCAGATGAGCAACTGCCGTAGATAGGTAACCGCAGTGCACCCACATAAAGATCTGCTAGGTCAGCTAATACATAGGCGGTACCGCTGGCCGCAGTTAATCCTGCTGCTTGTGCGACGGTCATCCCCGTTGCGGTCGGCTGCTGCACCCAAACAGGCTGGTACGCTTCATCGGACAACATCGCCAATTTCACCGCTTCGTACACGTCACCAATCGCTTGAGTGGTGAATAAACCTGAATAGGTGACAGAATCCAGATCCACGCCATGTGCACTCGCCATGCCGTGTTCATAACTGTTGATTAAGGTTTGGATCCACAGGGTTGACGCACTACCGATAGGAGAAGTGGTCACATCTTGGCGATAAACACTGTAGCTTTCAGATGGCATCACTGGCTGACCAGCGCTATCCATAATCAATGAGGTGGTAGCATAAACATAAGAGGTATTCGGTTTTAATGGCTTCAACGGCACAATAGCGATACTGCTGCCCGACGCCATAGAGATGAAATCCACCCCCCACGTGAGTTCAGCGCCCACTGAGCACGCACTGCCGTTATCCAGCGCTTGGCAATCACTGTCACTGGAGAGTGGGCCACCCACAACGGCTTCAAACAGGCGAACGGCGCCCGGCTGATAGACAGAAGATGCCAGCAAGGTACGTGGCGTGCCGTCATCGCTGGCAAGCGAAACGTCAATGCTTATTGGTTGGGTTGTTGACCAACCATCCAGCGCACCAATAGCGATACTTGGATTGGTATAATCACCAGAGGCTTCGCCCGGCATCACCAAGGTGCCATCAAAGGTGCCATTGCGCAGTAACGCGTTTGGCACAGGCACTTCTGAAGCGGTCGGATTAAAGACCAAGTGTGAATAACTGGTTACCTGAGAATTGTCGCTGCTTTCCTTGTGATCGTCACTGCCGCCACAGCCGGTAATTGCGATTACTGACGCAGCGATAACGCTCAAATAGAGTCTTTTCATGTTGTACCCTTTGGCTCGTTGTAATAGTGTTGTTCCCGCGAAATTTTGCCTCAGTACCCCAATACCAAGACATTCGTTGGGTAGGAACCGTCATTTGTTCATGTTCAAAGTTAATCCATGAACTGTGATTTAGCTACTGTACAATAACAAATGAATATCAATTAGAATATCGAAATTTATACAAGTGTTTGAAACGTATTCAACACTCACATTTACTTATTGATAAATATTGATTTAGTGGGTGTAAGGAATGGAACACCATGTTGGAATATCACGCTAAAAAAGATCTGCTGCAAGACAAGATTATCCTAGTCACCGGTGCCGGCGATGGTATCGGTAAACAAGCAGCGCTGAGTTATGCGGCCCACGGCGCAAGCGTCATTTTATTAGGACGCACACAACAAAAGCTGGTTGACGTGTATGACGAAATCATCGCCAATGGTGGCCCAACGCCGGCAATAGGATGTCTTAATCTGCAAACGGCAACCGCTGGACAGTATCATGAACTCGCCACACGATTAACCGCCGAATTCGGTCAGTTAGATGGTCTATTACACAATGCCAGCTTACTTGGCTCATTGGGACCGTTGGAGCAACTGCCCATTGATACCTTAGAAACCGTGCTTAAAGTGAATGTCATTGCCCAAGCCGCACTGACACAACCGCTCATGCCGCTGCTGCGCAAAGCACCACACGCATCGATAATCTTCACCTCCAGTAGCGTTGGCCGTAAAGGCAGAGCCTTTTGGGGCGCATATGCAATCTCAAAGTTCGCCACTGAAGGGATGATGCAAACCCTCGCCGATGAATTAGACGGCAGCACCCTGCGCTGCAATAGCATTAATCCGGGCGCAACCCGTACTAAAATGCGTGCAAGTGCCTATCCAGCGGAAGATCCTCTCACTTTGAAAACAGCGGCAGACCTCATGCCGCTATATCTGTATTTAATGGGCGATGATAGCCTTCACGAAAATGGACAAGCCTTTAACGCGCAGTAAACAGCCATCAAGCAGCGTCCATCGATAAACTAGGAATTTTTATGCAACATTATCCAATTGGTACCCCAGGTGTAGCTTGGGGTGAGCAAGAAAAACAACAATGGCGTGCGAGCCAAACGGTTAAACGTAGCTATCAAACGCAAGTCGTCGATAAAATCGCTGCGCTCAGTGATAGCTTCGAATTAGTCCGCTATGGCGCGTTAAGTTATGATGTTGCCCGTTACCCACTGCTGGCATTGAAATCACCGAACTGGCAAGCCGATAAACCGACTGTTTTGATTACCGGTGGCGTGCATGGTTATGAAACCAGTGGTGTCCAAGGTGCATTACTCTTCGCCAGTACCATTGCCCAAGACTACTTCGAGCAATTTAACTTATTGATTGCACCTTGCGTCAGTCCGTGGGGCTATGAAGTGATTAATCGCTGGAACCCATTGGCGCTCGATCCTAACCGTAACTTTGTGGCGAACTCGCCAGCCGAAGAATCAGCAGCGCTGATGAAATTGGTCGCCGCACAAAACCTGCCATTTTTAGCGCATGTTGATCTTCACGAAACCACCGACACCGATGAAACTGAGTTTCGCCCAGCACTAGCGGCACGGGATGGCAAACAGATAGCACCGGGAGAAATTCCTGATGGCTTTTACAATGTCGATGACAGTGTCAGCCCACAACCTGAATTTCATAAAGCCATTATTAATGCGGTTGCCAAGGTCACCCATATCGCACCAGCGGACAAAGATGGCAACATCATCGGTTCACCCGTGGTGCAACCCGGCGTTATCGAATATCCACTGAAAGAATTAGGCTTGTGCGCATCCATCACCGGCGCTGCCTATACCTGCACGACCGAAGTCTACCCTGACAGCCCCAAAGCGACTGACGAGATCTGCAACCAAGCCCAAGTGGCCGCCGTCAAAGGCGCATTGGATTACCTGTTAGCCCATGCGGTTTGATTGTTCAGTTTAAAAATATAAGCGTTTAAACAGCAAGGCCGTACTGAAAACTCAGCACGGCCTTGTTATTTTTACGAATTAAATGAATTCGTTAGCTACGAGTACGGGTTGGCGCTTTACGGCCATTACTCGCAGTACCAGGCGTTTTATGCTTGCGCACAGCGCGACGAACTTTGGCACTGCGCACTTTCGCACGTGCCACACTGTGTTTGTCCATTCCTAGCAAGGAACGTTCTTCAGCATCCAACCCTGCAATGTGACGTAAGTAGTTCACCTGATCTAACGGTAACTCCATCCAGCCACCACGCGGCAAGGTTTTTGGCAATTCAATCATGCCGTAACGCACGCGGATCAATCGGCTAACTTGCACCTCAACCGCTTCCCACAGACGGCGTACTTCACGGTTACGACCTTCACACAGCACCACGTGCCACCACTGGTTGATGCCCTCACCGCCAGCAGATTTAATTGCGTCAAACTGTGCAGGACCATCTTCCAATGTAACACCCGTACGCAACTGCTGAACTTTTGCATCCGTTACTTCACCAAAGGTACGAACTGCGTATTCACGCTCGACTTCTCTGGATGGGTGCATTAATCGGTTCGCCAATTCACCATCAGAGGTAAACAGCAACAAACCGGAGGTGTTGATATCCAGACGACCAACCGCTACCCAGCGGCTATCTTTGGTGCGTGGTAAACGGTCAAATACCGTTGGACGCCCTTCAGGGTCTTTACGAGAGCAGATCTCGCCTTCTGGTTTGTGATAAGCCAGCACGCGACAAATAACGTCCTCGGCTGACTTGAGCGATACCGGACGACCATCGATACGCACTTTGGCGTCAGCTTCGATGCGATCACCTAAGGTCGCAATCTCACCTTCGACACTCACCCGGCCTGCAGCAATCCATGCCTCCATCTCACGACGGGAGCCATGGCCTGCGCGGGCCAAGACTTTCTGCAATTTTTCACTCATGTAGAATTCACTTATAAATAGAAAATAATTTCAATGGGTTACTGCTTCCATCAACGATGATTGGCACGATGTGAAGCCAAACAGCAGTAAGGCAGCCGACTATTGTACATGACTAACGTCACAGCGCACACAAATTCGCACCGTTGTAGCGGATTATCTTTATTTGAAGTGGTTGGCTGGCTGCATTTACCTGTATTTAGCGAGAGTTAATGTTCGATACTCACATCAGGTTCAGGCACAGATTTCAAGCCAGAAAAGACCGCCTGCAACGACTCAGCGTCTGTCAGTGGCGGTAAGTCACGCAACGCATCTAAGCCGAAATACGACAAAAATTCACTGGTTGTGGCATACAATTCCGGACGGCCCGGCACCTCTTTATGACCAATCGCTTTGATCCAGCCACGATCCGCAAGGTTTTTAATGATTTGACTACTAACGGCCACACCACGCACCGCTTCAATTTCACCACGCGTTACAGGTTGCTGATAGGCGATAACCGCTAAGGTTTCTAAGGTAGCGCGGCTGTAGCGCGGTGCCTGCTCTTGCCACAAACTTTGCAGTGGCACACTCAAACTGTCACGGGTTTGAAAACGATAACCACCGGCCACTTTCACCAATTGCACGCCGCGTTCTTGATATTCAATGGTTAATTCATCAATCACGGCCTTAATCCGTTCACGAGACACACTGTAATCGGCCAATACTGTCTCGCGCAGCGCACTGATGGTCACGGCTTTGCTCTGTACAAAAATGGCTGCTTCAATAAGCTGTTTCAATTGCAGATCGTTAATCTGAGCCACCGAGAAAACTCCTTAGTATGCCTTGAGATAGATGGGCGCAAATGGTTCGGTCTGAACCAACTCGACCAATAACTCTTTGACCAGCTCCATCAGCGCCAAAAAGCTAACCACTACCCCCGCGCGCCCCTCTTCAACATCGAACAAAGATTCAAATGGAGTAAATTGTTCACTCGAAAGCTTCATCAAAATTTGACTCATGCGTTCGCGGGTAGATAGCTGCTCTTTTCTTACTTGATGGTCACCACACGCCTCAACCCGTTTTAACACGTCACCAAAGGCACGCGCCAATTCAAATAAGCTCACCGCTGGCGGGATCTGTTTCGGCCGAATATCTGGCGCAGGGGTAGCAGTAGCACGGAAAATGTCACGTTCTAATCGCGGCAAATCATCAAGATTGACGGCCGCATCTTTAATGGTTTCGTAGGCTTTTAACTGACGGATCAACACTGCCCGAGGATCTTCTTCCTCATCCAGCTCAATCTCGGGTTTTGGCAGTAACAAACGGGATTTGATTTCGGCAAGGGTCGCGGCCATCACCAGATAGTCAGCCGCCAGTTCCACTTTTGCCCCCTGCAACATCTCAATATATTCCAAATATTGCGATGTAATTTGCTGCAGCGGTAAGTCGACCACATCAAGTTTTTGCTTACGGATCAGATACAACAGCAGGTCAAGCGGCCCTTCAAAGGCTTCAAGGAATACCGCCAAGGCTTCGGGTGGAATAAAGAGATCGGTGGGAAACTCTCGCAACACTTCGCCCTGCACTACGGCTAGGGGCAAACTTTGTTGTACGCCTTCCATCGCTACTGTTTCTCCACCAATAAATTGAGATAAATGCGCCAGTTTACGTAATGACTAACGTTCGCCGAGTGATCAGATAAACGGGGTAACGTCACCTGTACCTTCACGCAAAATGGTCATCTCACCTTCTGACATATCAATCACTGTGGTTGGCTTTTCACCTAAATAACCACCATGCAGAATTGCATCCACTTGATGCTCTAATACATCACGAATATGTTCCGGATCTGACTCAGTAAAATCGTTACCCGGCAAGATTAAACTGGTCGACATCAAGGGTTCACCCAAGGCTTCCAACAGCGCTAGAGCGATGACGTTATCGGGAACACGAATCCCGATGGTGCGCTTTTTCTCATTTTGTAAGCGGCGGGGTACATCTTTGGTCGCTTTAAAAATGAAGGTGTAAGCACCGGGCGTATTATTTTTCAACACTCGAAACGCTTGGTTATCCACCCGCGCATAGTTCGATAGTTCTGACAAATCGCGACACATTAACGAGTATTCGTGGTTTTCACCTAATTGACGAATACGGGCAATGCGCGTCATGGCGTCTTTATCACCCATCATGCAACCCAGCGCGTAGCCTGAGTCGGTAGGATAAACAATCACCCCACCGCTTTTGAGAATATTGACCGCTTGGTTAATCAATCGCGCTTGCGGATTGACTTCATGTACATAGAAAAACTGACTCATAAACTAACCTTCCATTGCTCAGATTGCCACACCCACTGCAATCCGTTTGGCCGATGCAGATTTCTGCCTAACTCCAGCCACCTACCTGGGAAATGAAAATCGCTGCCGACAGAGGCAAACAGCTCACGTTGATTGGCCAACGCCGCCAACTGAACCAAATCATCTGTCGATTGCTGCCCAAGTACCACCTCCATTGCGGTGCCACCTGCGGCTTTAAAATCATTCACTAATCGTTTTAGCCACTTACCACTGAGTTGGTAGCCACTGGGATGCGCTAACACCGCAATCCCACCCGCTGCGTGGATCAGGCTGATTGCCGCCGCCATATCCCCCCAGTTATTTGGCACATAACCGGTTTTGCCGCGCGCTAAATACTTTTTAAACACTTTGGCCATATCAGCCACTATGCCCTGCTCCACCATGTAGCGTGCATAGTGTCCGCGGCTAATCGCCGCATCGCCGGCAAGCGCTTTGGCCCCCTCATATGCGCCCGCAATACCCGCCTTTTCTAGCCGTAAGCCAATTTCTTGCGCGCGTTCTTCACGCAAACGGCGCTGATTATCCATAAATGCCAGTAGCGCAGGCTGATGCCGATCAACCCCCAAGCCGACAATATGGATGTCGTATGCATGCCAACGTGTTGAAATCTCCACACCATCAATCAAAGTTAATGGTGTTGCATGCGCGGCATTAAACGCATGGGCTTCTGCCAAACCTGCAACCGTATCGTGATCGGTAATCGCCAGCAGGTTTACCCCCATATCAATGGCACGAGCAACCAATTGTGAAGGCGTGAGCTGACCGTCGGAAGCAGTCGAGTGGCAGTGGAGATCTATTGAAGTGTGTTCTGTGATCATGACCCTATTGTACTGGCTTTTGTTGTAGAAAAGCGATGAATCTGTAATAGACCTAAGATTAATTTCCAAAAATTAAACAATTAGCCGTTGACTTTGCAGGCAGAGTGCGGTTTTCTATTAGTCACTAACACAAGGAAACATGATTTATGCAACTCAACATCGCTTCATTACACACTGTTTGGTGGTGGCACTCCCCTTAACGCGGGTGGTGTGAAGCGCTGTATATATAAATCAGCCGAATTCAACGAGAAGCCCGCATCATGCGGGCTTCTTTGTTTTGGCAGTGAAAGTATCCGCAGGCAGGCAAAAGCAAATTAGTATCAACAGGATAGTGAAATGAAAATCTCCCCAATAGCGAGAGTTAAGTACCAGCGACAACCGATGGTCTATCACGACGATCCACTCAAGTTGTACCAGCTACTTACCGAAAATAGCCCTAATACCATGCTGCTTGAGTCTGCCGAAATTGACAGTAAAAACAGCCTTAAAAGTATCATTCTCAGCCACGCGGCATTGTCGGTTTCCTGCCTTGGACAAACCATCACCTTCACCGCCATGAGTAAAAATGGCACCTCGTTGCTGGGCGGCATTGCCGATTACTTCCAACCGATTGCCAAAGTGATTCGCCAGCTACGCGAAATCACCGTGACCTTCAAACATCCCAACAATATGTTAGATGAAGATTCGCGGCTCAAAGCGCTATCGCCGTTAGAAGGCTTACGCTTATTGCAAAACGGGATTCAGATGGACGGTCAACCCTGCTTTGACGGCCTGTTTCTCGGTGGTGTCTTAGGTTATGACCTAATCGCTGCGGTAGAGCCGCTACCTAAAGTACAAGATGCGGAAAATAACTGCCCAGACTACTTGTTCTATCTCGCTGAGACCTTAGTGGTGGTCGATCACCAGAAGAAAACTGCTGAAGTCATTACCCATGCCTTTACTCAAAATGTAGAAGTGATAGATACCCTAAGTAAGCGCCGCGCTGAGATTATTAAACGCTGCAAAACATTGCCAAAAACATCGGGGTTAATTGGGGTGCATCAGGAGCCAGAAGCCAGCGTCAGTGATGCTGAATATGCTGCCCAAGTAGAAACCTTAAAAGAGCACATTCGCGCAGGTGATATTTTCCAAGTGGTGCCATCGCGCTGCTTTAAAATGCCCTGCCCAAATCCTATTGGCGCCTATCGTGCGCTGCGCATGACCAACCCAAGCCCTTATATGTTTTACATGCGAACAGACGATTTCACCCTGTTTGGTGCCTCGCCTGAGAGCGCAATCAAGTATGAAGCCTCTACCAATCAAGTCGAGATGTACCCCATTGCAGGCACCCGCAAGCGTGGCCGTGATAATGATGGCAACATTGATGCTGATCTGGACGGACGCATTGAGCTAGAACTGCGTTTGGATAAAAAAGAGTTGTCTGAACACATCATGCTGGTCGACCTCGCCCGCAACGACATCGCTCGCATTTGTGAAAGCGGCACGCGCAAAGTGGCCGAATTGCTTAAAGTAGATCGCTACTCGCATGTAATGCACTTGGTAAGCCGAGTCACTGGGCAATTACGCAAAGATTTAGACACCCTACACGCCTACCAAGCTTGTATGAACATGGGCACTTTAGTTGGCGCCCCTAAAGTCCGCGCAGCGCAGCTCATTCGTGAAGTCGAGCAAAAGCGCCGTGGTAGCTACGGTGGTGCCGTGGGATATATCAACGGTTTGGGCGATATGGACACTTGTATTGTGATTCGCTCAGCCTTTGTTAGCGATGGCCAAGCTTACATTCAAGCTGGTGCTGGTGTGGTGTACGATTCAGAGCCATTGTTGGAAGCACAAGAGACGCGCCAGAAAGCGCAAGCCGTAATTAGCGCAATCAAAATGGGGGGCGGCAAATGAAAATCTATCTATTAGATAACTTTGACTCTTTTACGTATAACTTGGTCGATCAGTTCCGCAGCCTCGGCTTTGAAGTGGTGGTTTACCGGCACAATATCAACGCGCAATATCTGGCAGATCTGATGTTAAACGAGCCTAGTAAGACCGCATTAGTATTGTCACCTGGCCCAGGTGAGCCGAAAGATGCCGGTTCCATGATGGAATTGATTGCTAAAGTCGCGGGCAAACTGCCAATTTTAGGCATTTGCCTCGGACACCAAGCGTTAGTCGAACACTACGGCGGTAAAGTGGGTCGTGCAGGGCAAATCGTCCATGGCAAATCCAGCCCTGTAGAGCACAACGGTCAAGGCGTATTTTCTGGCTTGCCATCGCCGCTGCCGGTAGCGCGTTATCACTCGTTAGTGGCTACCAAAGTGCCTGAGTGCCTAGATGTGATTGCCAATTTTGAAGGGATGGCCATGGCGATTGAACATCGTCAAGATCGCGCCGTAGGATTCCAGTTTCACCCAGAGTCAATTTTGACCACCATGGGCAGCAAGCTACTGGTGCAAACACTGCAATATTTAACGCTACAGCAAGGAGGTAAAGCACGTGTCTGATATCCAACCTCTACTCGAGCAGCTGTATCGTGGTGAATCACTCAGTCGTGAACAAAGCCAAAGCCTATTTCAGCCACTCGTGGCCGGTGAGCTCAGTGAAATCACCATCAGCGCCCTGCTCACCGCACTGAAAATAAAAGGTGAGGCCATCGAAGAGATCAGTGGTGCAGCTGATGCTCTGCTGGCGGCGGCAAAGCCATTTCCGGCCTCAGGCGTTGGCGTAATCGATATTGTTGGCACCGGCGGTGATGGCTTTAATACCATTAATATTTCAACCACCTCTTGCTTTGTTGCTGCAGCTGCTGGCGCCAAAGTTGCCAAACATGGCAATCGCGGGGTATCGAGTAAATCAGGCGCATCGGATCTATTATCGGCGCTGGGCATTAATCTAACCATGGCACCAGAGACCGCGGCGAAATGTTTAGAATCACTCAACATCAGTTTTCTGTTTGCGCCGCATTATCATGGTGGCGTACGCCACGCTGTGCCTGTCAGACAAGCATTGAAAACTCGTACTATTTTTAACGTGTTGGGCCCGTTGATTAATCCATCACGCCCGGAGTTCATGCTGCTCGGTGTTTATAGCCCTGAGTTGGTGACACCGATTGCCGGGGTGCTCAAAGCCCTTGGGGTTAAACGGGCGATTGTGGCGCATGGCAGCGGCTTAGATGAAATTGCCGTGCACGGCGAATCGCTGATTGCCGAGTTGAAGGACGGCGAAATCCGCCAATATTCGCTGCAGCCAGAAGATTTTGGTGTTGAACGCGCAGATATTGACGCCCTCGTTGGCGGCACACCGGAAGATAACGCCGCCATCACCAAACAGATTCTGGCGGGCAGCGCCACTGAAGCACAAACCAATGCGGTCGCAGTAAATGCTGGAACTGCGTTGTACGTGGCAGGCGTGGCTGAAACCATTCCAGCAGGCGTGGCACTGGCCAAAGAGGTCATGGCCTCAGGTAAAGCGCTCGCATTAGTAGATCAGTTGGCGCAAGCGTCAAACCAAGGATAAGCGTCAATGAGTAACGTATTAACCAAAATTGTCGAAACCAAAGCAGCTCACATTGAAAGTTTAAAGGCACGTTTTCCTGAAGAAAGCCTGCACCCAAAAATCTCTACCCGCAGTCTGTATGACGCCCTGAACGGCGATAAAGCGGGCTTTATTTTGGAATGTAAAAAAGCCAGTCCATCGAAAGGCCTTATTCGCGAAGATTTCGATCCCGTGGCCATTGCCGCTGTATATAGCCATTATGCCAGCGCTGTATCAGTGCTGACTGACGAAGAGTTCTTCCAAGGCGATATGGCATTCATCCCAATGGTACGCACTAAGGTCGATCAACCGATTTTATGCAAAGACTTTTTCGTCTCACCGTATCAAATCAAATTGGCCGCCCACCAAGGCGCAGATGCTATTTTGCTGATGTTGTCAGTGCTTGATGATGCCCAGTATCAACTGCTCGCCGCCGAAGCCGCTAAATACCAGTTAGACACCTTAACCGAAGTGTCCAACGAAGAAGAACTTGCTCGCGCCATTGCCTTGAAAGCGCCCATTGTCGGCATCAACAACCGTAACCTGCGCGATTTAAGCACTGACATCGCCACCACGGAACGGCTTGCGCCGCAATTGCCTCAAGGCATGCTAGTGATCAGCGAATCCGGTATCTACACTCACCAAGATGTGCGCCGCTTAAGCCCGCTAGTAAACGGTTTCTTGGTCGGCAGTTCGTTGATGAGCGAAGATGACTTAGATTTAGCCTGTCGCAAATTGCTGTTCGGTCATAACAAAGTCTGTGGCTTAACCCGCGCCGAAGATCTGGCTACCGCGGCGGATGCAGGTGCGATATACGGCGGGCTGATTTTCGCTGAAAAATCACCACGCAAAGTCAGCATCGAGCAAGCGAAAGCACTGGCTAACGCGAATAGCCGGCACCCACGTAAACTGCAACTGGTGGGCGTATTTGTTAACGAACAAGCTGACGTCATTGCCGAGTTAGCCGCCAGTCTAGATCTCGCTGCCGTACAACTGCACGGCAATGAAACCGAACACGATATTACCGCGGTTAAGCAAGCGCTGAGCAAAGCCCGCTGCTTTAACACCCAAGTGTGGAAAGCAATTGCCGTAGCGACTGATAGTAGCGATTCGACGCCGAAAGCCATTCCAGCCAATGCGGACCGCGTGTTGTACGACAGCAAAAATGCGGCAGGTTTTGGTGGCACTGGTGCCAGTTTTGATTGGTCACAAGCCTTGCCAAATAAAGCTCAAGCGCTGCTGGCCGGCGGCCTATCTGCCGCCAATGCACAAGATGCCGCCAATGCTGGATTTTACGGTTTAGACTTTAATTCCGGCGTAGAGAGTGCCCCCGGGATCAAAGACGCGCAACAGATTATCGCCGCGCTGACTGCGGTCAGAGCGTAAAAAATTAGGCCGACTATAGTGGCCGCAAAGGAAGTAACCATGAGTAAAATGCAACTTGATCCGTTTTTTGGCGAATTTGGTGGCGCCTATGCACCGCAAATTTTGATGCCTGCGTTAAAGCAACTGGAAGCGGCGTTTATCGAAGCACGCCAAGATCCTGAATTCATCAAAGAGTTTAGCGATCTTTTGAGCAACTACGCTGGCCGTCCAACACCGTTAACGCTGACCCGCAATCTGTCACCGAATCCTAAGGTAAAAATCTACCTCAAACGCGAAGACTTGCTGCATGGCGGCGCCCACAAAACCAACCAAGTGATTGGTCAGGCATTGTTGGCACAACGTATGGGCAAAACCGAGATCATCGCCGAAACCGGCGCCGGTCAGCACGGTGTAGCCACCGCATTGGTATGTGCGCTGCTGGGTTTGAAATGTCGCATCTACATGGGCGCCAAAGACGTTGAACGTCAAAGCCCAAACGTGTTCCGTATGCGCTTGATGGGCGCAGAAGTCATCCCCGTCACCTCAGGTTCATCCACGCTGAAAGACGCTTGTAACGAAGCAATGCGCGATTGGTCAGGCAGCTACGAACGGGCGCACTACCTGCTCGGCACCGCCGCGGGCCCACACCCGTTCCCGACGATTGTGCGTGAATTCCAAAAGATGATTGGTGAAGAAGCCAAACAACAAGTGCTGGAAAAAGAAGGCCGTCTGCCGGATGCGGTAATCGCTTGTGTCGGCGGCGGCTCTAACGCCATCGGGATGTTTGCTGATTTCATCAAAGAGGAAAGCGTCAAGCTCATTGGGGTCGAACCTGCGGGTAAAGGCATTGAAACTGGTCACCACGGTGCACCGCTGCGCCACGGCAAACTCGGGATTTATCTCGGTATGCGTGCCCCATTGATGCAAGATCCAGATGGCCAGATCGAAGAGTCTTACTCGATTTCTGCTGGGTTGGACTTCCCATCGGTTGGGCCGCAACACGCTTATTTACACAGCATCGGCCGCGCCCAATATGAATCTGCAACTGACGATGAAGCGTTAGCCGCGTTTGAAAAACTGGCGCATTGCGAAGGGATTATTCCTGCATTGGAATCCTCTCATGCCCTCGCCTATGCACTGAAATATGCCGCTGAATGCACCGAAGACACCATTTTGGTGGTCAACCTTTCTGGTCGTGGCGACAAAGATATTTTCACTGTGTCTGATATTTTGCAGCAGCGTCAACAGGAGGCCAAATGAGCCGTTATCAGCAGTGTTTTGCCCGTTTAGCTGAACAAAAACGTGGCGCATTTGTTCCTTTCGTCACTATTGGCGATCCAGATTTAGAGCAATCGCTAGCAATTATCGAAACCTTGATTGCTAACGGTGCTGATTGCTTAGAGCTGGGGTTTCCGTTCTCTGATCCTTTAGCCGACGGCCCAGTGATTCAAGGCGCTAACTTGCGTTCGTTGCACGCAGGCACTACCCCAAGCAAATGCTTTGAAATTATCGAAACCATTCGAGCCAAATACCCAGACACACCAATTGGCTTGCTGCTGTACGCCAACTTAGTATTTGCTAACGGCATCGATAACTTCTACCAACGTGCTAAAGCCGCGGGCGTGGATTCAGTCTTAGTGGCCGATGTGCCAGTAGAGATGTCAGCACCATTTGTTGCCGCCGCTAAAGCCGCTGGCATTGCGCCAATTTTTATCGCACCGCCTAATGCCGATCACGACACACTGGAGCAAGTGGCCAAAACCGCTGAAGGATACACTTATCTGCTGTCCCGCGCAGGTGTCACCGGCGCCGACAATGCTGCAGGAATGCCAGTTGACGAAGTGCTGAAAACCTTGAAAGAGTTTGATGCGCCACCGCCGCTGCTGGGTTTTGGTATCGCCAAACCTGAGCAAGTTAAAGCCGCGATTGATGCGGGTGCTGCCGGCGCGATTTCAGGCTCTGCGGTAGTGAAAATCATCGAAGCGAACTTGGATGACAAGCCAGCGATGCTGGAACAATTAGCCAGTTTTGTACGTGATATGAAAGCCGCCAGCTAAAATCTAACCATTCAGCATTGCCATTAAACCCAGTACACTCAACAAAACGTACTGGGTTTTTATTTGGCACACTTTCATTGATTTTGACTCACTTGGGTAACCTAAAGCACGGAGGCGCGATGCAAGGTAAACACTGGCAAGTGATTAAAATTACCGCTTTGGCACTGCTACTGATAGCCCTAATGGTCTACGGTTTTCTTGCCAATGAAGCACGCAAAGAGGTGCGTTTTCTCTGTGGTAATTTCAGCACAGGCGTCAGTCACACCAGCGTGATACGCCAACTCAATACCGCCAATTTTGCGGACTATCGCGAAACAGCCAGTGAGCAAGGCTCGCGCATCATGTTTTCTAGCCCAATCAATTTCCGCTATTTCCGCTGTTATATCGAATTAGATCAATATGGTGATGTCACTCACGCCGATTACGAATAAACACCCAAAGGTTACGAGTAAGAAATAGCCAAATCATCACCGTTCTGGTTAACTAAGAGAATGATGAATAAAGGATTATCTGCAGTACGAATATGCAGTTGTTAAAAGGAGTTAGCCGATGTTTTGGCAGATATGGTTTTGGTTGTTAGTTGCACTTTTCGTGTTGCCCTTCCCCTTTAAAATCTATGAATATGCTACCGGCAAAGACGACAGCCCGCTCGAAGTCAAAGTTGAAGAGATGGCGAACCTGCTGTTCAGTGCGATAGGCCTCATCGGCTACTACGGCTATATTCAACAACAGTCATATCTGTCACCGACGTTTTGGGAAGTTTGGTTAGTGGTTGGTATCCTCTGGAGCCTGCTGTCGCTATTCTGGTCACCCAAATTAGCGTATGGCACTCAAATTCATGGTGCCCGCCGCATGAGATGGTTAATGGCTATCAGTACTCTCATCGTGTTACCTCTGTATATTGCGGTGTATCGCTATGCCTTCTAACCCGCAGTATGGTTATACTGAGTAGGACTTGATAACCGGATGAAAAGTCAAAGACTGTCAACTTTCGATAAGTCAACCCATTGATTTTATCGCTGTTGCTGAATAAGCAGTTGTAGCATGAGGGAGAATATCTATGACGGACGTTATTCAAACGGCCAGAGCCACCATTCAACGCGGCGCAGCTCACGCCGATGGTCAGTTAACCCTGACCGCAACCGAGCTTTGTTTTGCGCCATACAATCAACAATTCGGCTTAGGCCCCTACCGCATTGCACGCAACACTATCGACAGAATTGAAGCATCCAGCGCCAAAGCGGCTGGTATTCTGCCAATTTCTACGGATGCGATAAGAATTCGCCTACAAGATGGCCAAGTGTACGAGCTGATTCTGGCAAATACAGCGCAATGGATTAATGCGCTGCGCCATTAATCCCGCGTTTTCCTCCAGTCTATGAGGTACTAAATGACCAAGCTTGCCGATGAGATGCAATCGACAGAACTCGCCCCGTGGCGAAAAAAGGGGCTAGTAGTGCTCCTGCTATTGCTGAGTATTACGCCCTTCTATCTTACCTACTCAGCACTTACCCCAGAGGCTAACTTGGGTTGGTGGGAACTGCGCCATTTTGTTGCCATGGCAGGCATGCAAGCCGGAGCGCAATTCGCTTTAGCTTGGTTTATATGGCGCAATTCAGTGCCTAACTACGTCATGTTTGCCATTCTATTGATGGCGATGTCTTTTCAAGCCAGTTATGGCATTTGCGTTGTGCTATTGGCCAACGGCTAGCACGTGCAACATCAATACATGCAACATCAGCAGCTGCAGATCCGCCGTTATCATCCAGCTGATGCAGCAGAAATTGCTCAGCTGTTTTACGCAGCGGTTCATGCCATTTCTTCCGCGGTCTACAACGAACAACAAAAACAAGCGTGGGCGCCCGCCATAATGGAGGCTCGCTGGGCATCTAGGCTAAGTTCAGCAACAACGCTCGTTGCCGTAATTGAATCGCAGATTGGCGGATTTATGACCCTGCAAGCCAATGGCTATATCGAATTCAGTTTTACACGCCCGGATATGCAAGGTCGGGGCATCGCCACCGCGCTTTTTATCGAATTACAACAACGCGCACATCGACAAGGGATCGAGCGGCTCAGCGTTGCAGCATCACATGTCGCAAAGCCGTTTTTTGAACGACAAGGATTTCGCTGTACTGGTGAAAATAAGTTGCTGCGTAACGGCGTTCTCCTCTGTAACACGTCGATGGAGAAAATAATGAATATCGATGAAGCGACGTAAAGGTTGAGCCGCCACCCACTGCAGCGGCATATAAAAGCTAACGAGGCTTAGCCAAGCAGTTAGTGACTGGCAAAAACGGTAAACGATAACAACTGCTTAGAGAGAAACTCCCGGGTGTCGGCATCCACCAATTGCAACTCTTCAACCTTAGTGTGAACTTGGCCAATCATCGCTTCCGGCTTGTTTAGTACTTTGGCGTCAAAAAACACCAAAATTTGTCGCAGATGATACTGCATACGCGCGCCACCAAAATTACCGGGCGAACCACTGACAATCATCACCGGCTTCCCTGCAATCGGCTGTGGATTGCAACGTGACAGCCAATCGAGCGCATTTTTTAAAACGCCCGGCACTGAGTAGTTATATTCCGGCGAGACAATGATTAAACCATCAGCCGCTGCAATCGCATTTGCCATCGTGGTGACCGCTTCGGGCATGCCTTGCTCTTGAATATCGGCGTTATACAGCGGAAATTCGCCGATTGAACCGAGCTGAGACACTTGTACGTTAGCAGGGGCTAACTCAGGTAAGGCGCGGGTAATTGCCGCATGATAAGACCCTTGACGCAAACTGCCGGTTAACACCACAAACTGCTGCTTTTGTTGACTCATGATAACTCCCTATCTTAAATCCCTATCGTTAGTTCCTGGTCTTTAGTTTGCTAAAGACGCAAACGAGATAAATAGCACTCTCACACCACTATCCCGCGCAACCAGCTATTCAGCAAGCGGTTTATTGGGCGCTGGCGGTTGTGGAATTGGAGGCTCGAATGAAACTGGCACCGGCGCTTCCAGGTAGAGCGAACGCGTTGGATAAGCAAACACAATATTGTGCTCTGCAAACTGCCTTACCAGCGCTAAATTAATCTGCTGCTGAGCATCCATATAAACGTTGTAGTCGGCACTTTTTACGTAATACACCACTTCAAAATCGAGCGATGAATTACCAAATTTAAAGAAGTGCGCTCGGTCAAACTGGGTGGTTTCCAGACCGTCGATAATACTGCGCACTATTTCTGGGATCTGCGCCAGTTGATCGGCGGAGGTTTGGTAGAGCACCCCGAAGGAAAACACGACCCGCCGCTGCTCCATGCGCTTGTAATTTCGCACTCTGGCGGACAACAAATCACTGTTTGAAAACACAATCTGCTCGCCGCCTAAACTGCTAATACGGGTAGTTTTCAGGCCGATATTGGCAACCACGCCCATGTAATCGCCCACCACGATAAAGTCGCCAATTTCAAACGGCTTATCGATGATGATGGATAAACTGGCAAACAGATCGCCCAAAATATTCTGCACTGCCAACGCAACCGCGACACCGCCGACACCGAGTCCTGCCACCAATGCGGTCACATCAATCCCGATATTATCGAGGGTTAATAGCAGGATAATCGCCCAAATCACCAACCGACTTAAAAACGACACAGCAGCCAGACTGGTCGCGGCGGCAGCGTTAGTTTCTAACGCATGCTGGCGTGAATGTTGAATCACTTTAGCGGCGGCAGCAGAAAACCAAATCCCCAATTGCAGAAAAAACGCGATAGTCGCGAACACGTACAATCCTTTTGCAGCCCCTTTAGGAAGCTCCAACCAGTTCGCCGCAAACAGGGTTAAAGGAAAAAAGAGAATAACAATGTAGGTTTGTTGCAGCGCCGCGTTGATGGCATCAACAAAAGTCAGCTTAAGCCGTCGAGCGATTGCATCGAGCCGATTGAGTACCAACCACTTCAGCAACACAGTAACCACCATGCCCACCAGCAGAATGCCGATAGCCACTATCCACTCAGACAATTCATTACCGAGAATGGGAAATCCTAATTGGTTGGCAACGTTATCGATATATTCGGTATCCATAAGCCCTCGCTCCTATCCTTAGCCAATCTCAGTGATTTATGCTGGCATAGATCGACGGCAAAGATCAAAAAAGCACCTGTTAGCTGTTAAATGTGATTTACAAATGATTAACATGTGAGGATAACGGCAGATGCAAATTCATGATGCAAACTGCCATGCGCCTATCTGAGTTTCACGCAGCAACTTTCAGGGCAATTTTTTAGAGATAGTGACTTAAGTTGGCCACCGAAAAACGAGCAGTTAACGGAGCGATTGTGCAACTAATCATCAGCTAACACTAAACCGCACTCCCGTTAAACTTCACTTCAGATTCAATTAATTAGTAACTGAGATACTTGCTCTCGGTTAGTTACCAGCCTCTGTTTTATTTTCTTTTTCACAGTCGCTTCTTAGAGCCTGCTTGCAGGCTCTTTTTTTATGCCTAAAACCACCTACATCAGTGCAATCGACTATGCTTAAATGATTACCGCCAAGGAGGTGATCATGGAGAAATTATCTGAGTTGCCACCGGAAATATTACTCGGCATCGTCAATGAAAAACTGCGTTTGTTATGTGGTGATCGTAACGAGTTATTCTACGAACTGGACATTACACCACAGCTGTTAGAACGTAAATTGGCGCAGTTTGGTTATGAATACGACATGATAACCAACCAATATAAACGCCATTAATCGGCAAATTAGCGCGCCCTATTTGCACCCAAAGTACTGCGCCAGCTTAATTTGATTGAGCACGACTTTTACGACCTGTAGTTTTACTTGTCGACGCCTTGGTTGTTCCTGTTTTAGTACTTCCAGTTTTGGTTGCACTGGTTCGTGCCGTTCTCGCTTTTGCTGCTCCCGCCTTGGATGCCATTCCCGCTTTACTGCGATAACTTTTCTTTCTGAATGCCGGTTTTTGCGCTTTCACGCCCGCCAACGCTGTGGGTAATTGCTGACAAGCCTCTGATACCAATTGGGTAATAGATTGCAGTAACGGCTGCATAAACGCCTGATAGTTGAGTTCTTTCTGACAGATGGCATCTAGTCGGCTTTCCCATTGCGCCGTCATATCCGGTAAGGTCGCCGACAGCGGCAAACTGTGGATCAGACCTTTACCAGCATCAGTCGCCAAAATCGCTTTGCCTTGCCGTTGTAGAAAGCCCCGCTTAAACAGCAATTCGATAATGCCTGCGCGCGTTGCTTCTGTGCCCAACCCATCAGTATCTTTGAGAATTTTACGGATCTCTTTATCTGTCACGTAACGGCTGATACCGGTCATTGCGGCAAGCAGGGTTGCATCGGTAAAGTGCTTTGGCGGTTGCGTTGTTTTTTCAACCACTTCTCCGCGTAAACAGCGCAGCAGTTGCCCAACGGTTAGCTTAGGTAATAAGCCGCAAGCCTCATCATCATCTTGCTCATTGTCCTGCTCTTTGGTGCGGAATAACTGCTTCCAACCGGCTTGCTGCTCGCGTTTGCTACTGGCTTTAAAGTGGCCACCCGCAATGTCGATAGTGACCCGCGTGTCCCAATAAAGATATGAAGGGTAAAACTGCGCCAAATATTGCCGTGCCGCTTGCAAATACACTTGCCGCTCGCGGTTTGAAAGTACCGCTAAATTGGCGACCTTTTCGGTAGGAATAATCGCATGGTGGGCGTCAACTTTACTGTCATCCCAAGCTTTGGATTTGAGGCTTGGATTCGGTGCTTCAGCGCCCGCAAGCAACTCCACGGCACCTTGGCTAATCGCAGCTAACACCTTGGGGGCATCGCTAAATTGCGCCAGCGGCAGATGACGGCTATCAGAACGCGGATACGTCAGCAATTTGTGTCGTTCATAAAGCGATTGGGCGGTATCAAGCACCTCTTTGGCACTCATCCCAAAGCGTTTATTGCAGTCAATCTGCAGCGCTGACAAGTTGTAAGGCAATGGCGCAGCTTGCCGTTTTTGCTGCTCATCGACACTCAGCACTTTGGCTGGCTGGTTGCTGATACGGCGGGCAACATTTTCCGCCAAGCCCTTGGCCAGCACCCGGCCTTCATCATCTTGCCATTGCTGACACGCCTCACTGGGTTGCCACTTCGCGCTAAATAGGGTTTCCGCATCGCTGGCGTTATCCGCTAGGTGCGCCAACACCTCATAAAAAGGTTTTGCTTGAAACGCGGCGATCTCTTCATCGCGACGCACCACCAGTCCTAACACCGGCGTTTGCACCCGGCCAACCGACAACACCCCTTGATAACCCACTTTGCGGCCCTGCAGCGTAAAGGCGCGCGTCATGTTCATGCCATACAGCCAATCTGCTCGGCTGCGGGCTAAAGCAGAGGTGGACAGAGGAATAAATTCACGATTACTGCGCAGTTGACTTAATGCCTTTTTAACCGCGCTAGGGTTTAAGTCATTGATTAATAATCGTTGTGCATTAGCCAACTTGGCAGAACTGACCTTAAGATAAGACAGCACCTCATCCACCAGCAGTTGCCCTTCTCGGTCAGGATCGCCCGCATGAACCAACTGTTGCGCTTGCCCGAGCAGCTTTTTTAGTACCGATAATTGGCTACGGGTATTCGCCTTGGGTTTTAGTTGCCACTGTTCGGGCACAATCGGCAGATGCTCAAGCTTCCACGATTTATAGGCCGCATCGTAAGCGTCAGGCTCCGCTTGCTCAAGCAGATGCCCAACACACCATGAGACACAGTCACCATTGGCGGCCTCTAAATAACCATCATGCTTTTTCAACGGTTTAGGCAACACATCGGCAATGGCGCGCCCGAGACTCGGCTTTTCGGCGATATATAGAATCATGGTGACAAATACTGTATGAAATTACAGTAACGTTAGCGAATCGCGCGCAAAAGTTCAAACATTCTGTCGATGATCGACTTGGACAAGCCCCATCTCGCCGAAAAATAACCCAGTCGAAATGTAAATTGTCACGCTTCCAGCAAACCACGCTGCAATTTGTCATGCCGTTGTGGCTATACTGCTGCCAGCCTCAAATTTCGCATTTGCTGTTTTAGCAAATCAACAAGGACTCGAAAATAAAGGTGAAAGCTATGCCATATAAACTAAAAAAATCTCTCATTACTGCAGCATTACTCTCTGCAGGATTGGCATCAACCGCGTATGCAGCAGTACCCGCGCTAACCGTCGAAAACGGTCAGATACTCAGTGGTGGTGAACAGAAAAGTTTTGCGGGTAACAGTTTCTTTTGGAGTAACAGCGGCTGGGGCCAAGAGAAGATGTACAACGCCGATGTGGTGGCGTGGCTCAAAAACGATTGGCAAACCAGCATAGTGCGAGTTGCACTTGGCGCCGATGAAGGCGGCTCTTATCTCGATGATCCGGCGGGTAACCTCGCCAGAATTACCACAGTGGTCGATGCTGCTATCGCCAACGATCTTTATGTGATTATCGACTTTCACTCCCACCATGCCGAAGACAAAAAGGCCGCCGCGATTAAATTTTTTACGGAGATGGCACAGCGTTACGGCAGTTATAACAACGTTATTTACGAAATCTATAACGAGCCGTTGCCCACCAGTTGGTCGAATGTAATCAAGCCTTACGCAGTTGACGTGATTAATGCCATTCGCAGCATAGATCCCGATAACCTGATTGTGGTCGGCACGCCAACATGGTCGCAAGATGTTGATGTGGCCTCTCAAGATCCAATTAATGCCACCAACATCGCCTATGCATTCCACTTCTACGCTGGCACGCACGGGCAATCACTGCGCAACAAGGCACTGACTGCAATGAACAATGGTATTGCCTTGATGGTTACCGAATGGGGTGCAGTCAATGCAGACGGCAACGGTAACGTGGCCGAAGCCAGTGTGAATGAGTGGATGAACTTTCTTGCCAGCAACAACCTGACTCATTTGAACTGGGCTGTCAGCGATAAAAATGAAGGTGCTTCAATCATCAAACCCGGCGTCAATCCGCGTGGCAACTGGCGCGATGAAGATTTAACGGCATCCGGCACGCTGGTGAAACAGATCATCGCCAACTGGGGAACGGCTATTGATAGCACTGATGACGGTGAAGACTCACCAACGCCGACACCATCTGAGCCAACCACTCCGCCAACGGGCGAGCCGCAACCAGCAACTGACGTCACAGCCAACTGTGAGCATGTTATCACCAATCGTTGGAGTGGCGGTTTTCAGGGGGCGATTCGCATCAGCAACAACAGCGACAATCCGCTCAATGGCTGGCAAGTACATTGGAACTACAGCGATGGCACGGTTATCAGCCAAAGTTGGGGAGCAAATCTCAGCGGTAATTACAGCGCCAGCAACGTGGATTGGAACGGCACGATCGCACCACATACCACGGTTGAGATGGGCTTTATCGCCAATGGCGAAGGCAACGCCAGCGCAGTAACCGGCGATGTTTGTCAGTTGGCGGCAGCGGGCAACAATAATGCCGACGATACCGGTTCTGATGGTACCGAACCGGGCGATGCTGGCACTGGCGATGATTCTTCCGACAACGGTAACGGCAATAGCGGGGGCACAGGCGGCGCCGATAATAACGGCGGTGGTAATGAAGCCGAACCAACTGAGCCAGAACCAACTGAGCCAGAAGTGACTGAGCCCGAAATTACCGCGCCAGAAGCACCGCAAAACCCGAGTGGAGTAGCCAGCTGCCAATACCAAGTGACCAATCGTTGGCAAGGTGGCTTTCAAGCGGCGGTGAAAATCACCAACCTGTCTGCTAGTCCGATTAACGGCTGGCAAGTGAGTTGGCATTACGACAATGGATCAACAGTTACCAACCTGTGGAATG
This sequence comes from Shewanella avicenniae, assembly GCF_017354945.1. Lineage (NCBI taxonomy): Bacteria > Pseudomonadati > Pseudomonadota > Gammaproteobacteria > Alteromonadales > Shewanellaceae > Shewanella > Shewanella avicenniae. Next base: position 2,505,456 of record NZ_CP071503.1, read on the forward strand.
CGGCCTTGTCCGATAACTATTCCGCCAGCAACTTAGGTTGGAATGCCACCATTGCTCCGAATCAAACGGTCGAATTTGGCTTTACTGGCACAGGTTCAGGTGACACCGAAAGCCTTAGCGGAGAAATCTGCCAATAAGCGGTGGTTAGACATTCTTATGCTGAACACAAGAAAGGCGCCAAATGGCGCCTTTCTTATTTCACCGGCAGAGAGTTAACGCTCTAAGATTTAACCCACTAAGAACTCAATCTAAAGAGATTAGCAATAGAACCGGCTGTTTTCAGCGGCCATCTTTTCCAATAACGCCGCAGGTGCAAAACGGTCACCATAGCGTTGCTGATAACTCTTAAGTATTGCCACTAACTTCGCGACACCAATACGGTCGATATAACGGAACGGCCCACCCAAGAACGGCGGAAAACCGATGCCGAAAATCGCGCCAATATCGCCATCGCGGGCGTTGGCGATAATGCCCTCTTCCAAGCAGCGAACCGCTTCGTTGAGCATCTGCACCACACAACGTTCTGACAAATTCACGTTCTCGGCACTAGTGCCTGGAGTAATCCCCAACACTTTATAGACAGAGCCATCCACCTGCTTTTTATTGCCTTGGCGTTTGATGTGGTCAATGAGTTTCGTCTTACGATAACTGTAGAATCCTTTACCGTTTTTACGGCCTTTGCGTTCATCAGCCAGTAAGCGTTCAAAGGCGGCAGGGGCTTGGAAACGCTCACCGAGTTCACTTTCGAGGATAGGGCCAATTTTCGCGCCAACATCAATGCCAACTTCATCGAGCAGCGTTATCGGCCCGACGGGGAAGCCAAACTTCACCAAAGCACTGTCCAACTGCTCAATGGCATGGCCTTCCAGCAGCAATTGCGCCGCTTCATTCATATACAAGGCCAAAATACGGTTAACGTAAAAGCCGGCACCGTCTTTCACCACAATCGGGGTTTTACCCTGCTTGCGCGCAAAAGCCACCGTAGTAGCAATGGTTTCCGCCGAGGTTTGTTCATGGGCAATTACTTCAACCAGCGGCATTTTCTCAACCGGTGAGAAATAATGCAGACCAATCACATTTTCTGGGCGACTCGCCACTGCCGCAATTTGGCCAATCGGTAATGATGAAGTATTCGAGGCAAACACCGTTTGTTCACTGCATTCGCGCTCAATGTCTTGCACCATCTGATGCTTGAGTTTGAGATCTTCATATACGGCTTCCACTACGATGTCGGCATCTTTCACCCCCAAGTAATCCACCGTGGTGCTCATTAATGACATCTGTTTATCGCGTTGTTGCGCGCTGATATGACGCCGTTGCACGCCTTTACTGAGCAACTTATAGGCATAAGACAAAGCATTCGATAAGCCTTGCTGGCTAATGTCTTTGACTCGAACAGGGATTTTGGCTTTCGATACTGTCACAGACGCGATACCGCCGCCCATCAAACCGCCACCGAGCACAACGGCTTTGTTCACAGTTTTTGGCTGAGCATCCGCAGCCCCGGTTTCCTTTTTCATCTCTGTGGTGGCGAAGAAGATCGATCTGAGCGCTGCGGATTCTGGCGTCATTACCAGCTCACCAAAATAGCGTGCTTCAGTGGCTAAACCTGCAGCCATGCCTTCATCTGCGCCAATGCGAATTGCTTCAATGATTCGTAAGGGGGCCGGATAGTTACCTTTGGTTTTATGCTCTACCTGCTTGCGTGCTTGGTCGAACAGAATATTGCGACCAAAGTGGCTGGTTTCTAGGGCGATTTCCATTGCTGAGCGCTTGCGTTTCTGGCGACTTTTCCCCGATTGAACCAATTTAATTGCTGCTTCGAGCAAAATCGTATTGGGCACCACATCATCGACCAACCCCAGTTTCAGCGCTTGTTTGGCGCGTAACTGTTTGCCGGTCAGCATCATATCCAGCGCTTTTGCGATGCCTACTAACCGTGGCAACCGCTGAGTACCGCCGCTGCCGGGCAATAAGCCAAGTTGCACTTCAGGCAAGCCCAGCACTGTTTTCGCATCATCACTACACACCCGCTTATGGCAGGCCAGTGCCAGCTCTAAACCGCCCCCCAAACAGGCGCCGTGAATCGCCGCAACCACCGGCATAGCAAGGTTTTCAAGTTCGGCAAATAGCTTGTGCCCAGCTAACGACAAGGCACTGGCTTTGTCGCTGGTATCGCAAGCGTCCAACATGGAGATATCAGCGCCCGCGACAAATGAATCCTTTTTGCCGGAGATCAGCACCAGCCCTTTGATGCTGCTGTCACTGCGGATCTGCTGCAGCAGTTCGCTCATTTCCGGCACAAATTCCGCTTTCAGAGTATTCATGCTGTCACCCACCACATCCATGGTCAGCAACGCGATTCCGTCTTCACGACGACTGAGTGAAAAGGTGTTCGTTGAGGTCGTCATCTTATTCCACCTCCAAAATCATCGCAGTACCTAAGCCACCGGCGGCACATGCTGTAGTCAGTGCGGTGCCACCGCCACGACGTTTAAGTTCGTTACACACTTGGGTGATGAGTCGAGTACCGGTGGCGGCAAATGGATGGCCGTAAGCCAACGAGCCACCCAGTACGTTAAATTTATCCATATCGATTTCACCAATAGCGCGTGCTTGCCCGAGTTGTTCTGCAGCAAATTTTTTCGAACCGAACATCTTAATATTGGCCAAAGTCTGCGCCGCAAAGGCTTCATGCATCTCGATTAAATCTAAATCTTCCAGCTGCATCCCCGCACGTTTGAGCGCCAACGGCGTCGCGTACGAAGGGCCCATCAACATGTCTTGCCAGACGTCAATTGCGGTAAAGGCGTAACTCTTAATGTAACCAATCGGCTCATAGCCCAGCGCTTTTGCCTTACCTTCACTCATCAACAACACAGCCGAGGCGCCGTCGGTAAGCGGTGTACTGGTAGCTGCGGTCACTGTGCCATGCTTTCGATCAAACACTGGCTTAAGTTTGGCGTAGGATTCCAGCGACGAGTTATCGCGAATATTGTTGTCGCGTTCAATAAACCCTTTATAAGGCGGCACATGGGCAACCATCACCTCTTGCGCCAGCTTGCCTTCATTCCAACTTTGGTTGGCCAGCGTATGAGAGCGATGCGCAAGTGCATCTTGATCGGCACGGCTGATGCCATGGGTTTTAGCCATCTGCTCCGCGGTTTGCCCCATCGATAGCCCCGTCGAGTATTCCGCCACCGCTGGCGGTACTGGCAAAAGATCTTTCGGGCGAATACTGGCAATGATTTTCAAGCGCTGGCTAAGACTGCGGGCTTTGCTTAAATCTAACAGCGCAATCGCTAATTTTTTACTGACGCCAACTGGCAACAAAGAGGAGGAATCCGCGCCACCGGCAATACCGATATCAATATTGCCGCACAAAATGGACTCGGCCACATTCACCGTTGATTGGAAACTGGTGGCACAAGCTCGGGTCACACTGTAGGCATCGGTGCTAACGTGCATGCCAGTGCCCAGCACAATTTCACGGGCAATATTAGGTGCGGCTGGCATCTGCACCACTTGGCCATAGACCAGCTGTTCAACCAATTTGGCATCAATTTCAGTGCGTTGCAGCAACTCAGCGACTACCATTTTGCCTAAATCAAGCGCAGACATGCCATGAAACGCAGTAGCTTGACGCGCAAACGGCGTTCTCAACCCTGCGACAATGGCAATACGTTCACCACGAGCATTCGTTAGCTGTTGTTTGTCACTCATTTGTCGTCCTTTTGCACAGAAGATCTGTCCCAGCCGTGTAGGCGATAGGCAGGTTAATCTTTCGGTTTTTGCCTTGTTCTGCCATAGCACAACAACAGGTCTGACCATCAAAATGTGATCTGATTCTAGCTTTTTATTCTTTGGTTTTAAACAGTCGTTTAGATTTTTTCATGCGCAATTATTGGCCGACTAAGCTAACCCAATGAAATTAAAAATGAGTTAAGCTGTCGAACACTACAATAACGCCACTAAAGTCGCATCCTACGCTGGCAAAACAAACCTGAAAAAAGTTTAACTTTTAATTTAGGGTGATTTGTACTTCAATCGGCGTAAGCCAAGGCTTAGTCACCTGATTTCGAGCATGATCGCTCACCTCAAGTAAGAGAAAAATGGATATGCCACTCAACAATTTTCATGCGTTAAGAAGCTACCTCGATAAAATTATTTTGGGGCAACCCACACTGACCGAAAACCTGTTGATTGCTCTGATTGCCGATGGTCACTTACTGGTTGAAGGCCCGCCGGGACTGGCAAAAACCCGCGCAGTGAAAGCGCTGTGTGATGGTGTTGAAGGTGATTTTCACCGTATCCAATTTACCCCGGATTTGCTGCCCGCAGATTTGACTGGGACTGACATCTACCGCGCCCAAACTGGCACTTTTGAATTTGAAGCTGGCCCAATATTTCATAACTTGATTCTGGCTGACGAAATCAACCGCGCCCCGGCCAAAGTGCAATCGGCTTTACTTGAGGCGATGGCAGAAGGCCAAGTGACGGTGGGCAAGCATTCTTATAAATTGCCCAAGCTGTTTTTGGTGATGGCAACCCAAAACCCGTTGGAAAACGAAGGGACTTATCCGCTGCCAGAAGCGCAGCTCGACCGTTTTCTAATGCATCTGAACTTGGATTATCCATCGGCCGAAACCGAGTTAGAAATCATGCGCCTGTCGCGCAATGAGGCCAAAACTCAGCAGATTGAGCGCATTACACCGATCCCACAAGAGCAAGTGTTTGCGGCGCGAAAACAGGCATTAGAGATCTATTTAGCTGAACCGCTGGAGCGCTACATCGTCGACATTATCACCGCCACCCGTCAGCCACAGCGCTTTAGCGACCAGTTGGCCAAATGGTTGGAATACGGCGTAAGCCCACGGGCAACCCAATCAATTGAACGTTGTGCCCGCGCCCGCGCTTGGTTAAAACAGCGAGATTTTGTCTCACCAGAAGATATTCAAGCCGTGGTGCCTAACGTGCTACGCCACCGTTTGCTGCTGAGCTATCAAGCGCAAGCGGAAGGCGTCAGCCGTGATGAAGTGATCAACCACATTTTGAGTCAGGTAGCGGTTCCCTAATGCAAGCATCCATCAATGAACTCTTGCCGCCGTTTGCTGATGGTGTTCATCTGACCGAGGCGGAGTTACTGGCGTGCCGCAATTTGGCGCGCGCCCTGCCCGACCGCAAAGCCCGTGCCCGCGCCGCCATGTCTGGGCATCGCAGCAGCCTGATTAAAGGCCGCGGCATGGAATTCGCCGAAGTACGTCACTATCAGCAAGGCGATGATATTCGTACCATCGACTGGCGTGTCACCGCTCGAACTGGTAAAGCCCATACCAAGCTGTTTGTGGAAGAACGAGAACGGCCAGTGCTGCTGTTGGTCGACTTAAAACACAGCTTGTACTTCGGTTCGACTTTGCTGTTGCAAGCGGTGCAAGCCGCCCATCTAGCCGCAACACTTGGTTGGAATGCAATCCAACAAGGTGACCGGTTGGGCGCGCTAATTGTGTCAGACAATCAGCAACGTGAGCTTAAGCCTCGGGCGCGCGACCAAGGCATCTTGGCACTGATTTCAGCCTTGAATCAGGTGCATAGCACGCAGCTGCAGCAAACCGCCTCGTTATCACCAAGCGAATTGATGGCGCACAGCTGTCGGCAACTGGCGCGGATTGTAAAGCCCGGTTCGATGGTGTGGATCATCACTGATGGCCTAGGCTTTAGCGATGATTGTTTGCAAGCACTGACCAGTATCAAACGTCATAGCGAAATTGCGGCATTTGTGGTGTCTGATCCGCTGCGTAGTGGCACGCTGACCTTACCTAAGCGTTTTGCCCTGCCGGTAAAAGATAACGGCCAAACCCTGTTGTTAGATCGCCACAGCTATGAGGCGTGGTTGTCGCGGCAGCAGCAAGAGATGCTGCAATTTGAACAAATGATGCAATCACTGAAAGCCAATGTTCGTCGTATCGACGCTGGTATCAACCTTAATCAACAACTGAATTTGTTACGATGAGTGTGAATTCTCCCGCCACCAATCCGGCGTTAGCCAGTATGCAGGATATTCAGCTACCCGCCGATATCGGTTGGTGGCCGTTAGCGCCTGGCGTTTGGCTAGTATTAATCGCCCTAGTGTTCTTGTTGCTCTGGGCCTGCTTTTGGCTAGTCAAAACCCTACGTCAACGTAAGCAACAAGCGGCAGCGGCTAAAGACGCTCTGTCGCTACTCGGCGAACTCGACCAAGATGATCCACAGTTAGCCGTGACCATTAGCGCACTGCTGAAACGTACCGCCATCAGCTATGGTCAACGCCAACAAGTGGCCGGTTTGGTCGGTGACGACTGGTATCGCTATTTAGATCAGGTATTGCCCGAGTCAGACCGCGGTCAGTTTGCGGGGTTACTCGATGGCCGTTATCGTCGCTCAGGCAGTGAGATTGATGCTCAGCAATTGTGCAACCTCACTCGCCGTTGGTTACAACAGGCACCGCACTATTTTAACGCACAGCCGAAAAACACCCACTCGACCAAGGAGGCCGCATGTTAAGTCTCGCTTGGCCTTGGCTGCTTATTTTATTGCCGTTGCCGTTTATCATTCGCCGTCAACCCAAACCGGTCAGTGGCGGCGAGCTCAATTTACCCGGCGTGGCCGGTTATGCCGCCAGCCTTGATGCTGAAGGTGCCAGTAAACGGCCTTGGTTGCTGTGGTGTCTCTGGTGTTTAGTGGTCGTTGCTGTGGCACGGCCACAATGGCTTGGCGACCCGATAGAACTGCCCACCAAAGGCCGCGATCTTATGGTGGCGGTCGATCTCTCCGGCAGTATGCAACTGGAAGATATGGTGCTCGATGGTCAAACCGTGAATCGATTTGAGGTGATTCAAAAAGTTGTGAGCGAGTTTATTGAACGCCGCGCGGGCGATCGTATCGGTTTAATTCTGTTTGCCGATGCCGCTTATTTGCAGGCACCGCTCACCCAAGACCGTCGATCAGTGGCGCAATATCTTAAAGAAGCTGAAATCGGCTTAGTGGGTAAGCAAACCGCGATTGGCGATGCCATTGCTCTCGCCACCAAACGCTTTGATCAGATAGATAAAAGCAATCGGGTGCTGATTCTGCTCACCGATGGTTCCAACAACACGGGCACTATTATGCCCGACCAAGCCACAGATATTGCGGCCAAGCGTGGTGTAACCATTTACACCATAGGTCTTGGTGCCGATGTGATGGAACGCCGTACCCTCTTTGGCATTGAACGGGTCAATCCTTCTGCTGACTTAGATGAAGCGCAGCTAAAACGGATTGCCGATTCCACCCATGGCCGCTATTTCCGTGCACGCAATCCGCAAGACTTGGATGCCATCTATCAAGAGATTGATAAGCTCGAGCCCATCAGTCGAGACGCCTTGAGCTATCGGCCACAGTCCGAGCTATTTTACTGGCCGTTAGGATTGGCGCTGCTGCTATTGATGCTGCAAGCCCTCTTTAATCAGTTACCTGCCAATCGTCGTTATGGGAGGAACGCATGAGTTTGCATTTTATTCGTCCCGAATGGTTTCTTGCGCTCATTCCACTGGGGTTGTGGCTGTTGTGGTTCGCCAAACGAAACCCTGCGCAATCCAACTGGAACCGTTACATCGCACCACATCTGGCCGCGACCTTAATTAACACCGGTGACAGAGAGAAAAAGTCACAGTTGCCTTGGTTGGCGCTCAGTTTGGCCATTGCCGTAGTGGCGCTCAGCGGCCCCGCGCTCTACCAAAAGCCGGTGCCGGTTTTTGCCAGCAGCGAAGGCCGCGTGCTGCTGATGGATATGTCGCTGTCGATGTACGCTACCGACATTACCCCAAACCGCTTAACCCAAAGTCGCTTTCGCGCCACCGATCTGCTCAATGGCTTAAAAGAAGGTGAAACGGGCTTAATTGCCTACGCAGGCGATGCGTTTGTGATCAGTCCGCTGACGCGCGATCACAACACCCTATTAAATCTTTTGCCAACGCTCAGCCCGGAAATCATGCCGGTGCTCGGCTCTAATTTGCCCAATGCGATTGAGAAAGCCAAAGATCTGCTAACCCAAGGCGGCCATATCAAAGGCGATATTGTGCTCATCACCGATGGCGTGAATGTTGAGCAGCTCAACGCAGTAAAACAAGCGTTGGCAGACAGTCATTATCGGCTTGATATTCTGGCTATCGGCAGTGCCCAAGGTGCGCCGATTAAGCTGTCTAGCGGCCAGTTAATGCGTGATAACAAGCAAGATCTCGTGGTGCCAACCACTGACTTTAACCAACTCTATGAGTTAGCCCTTAGCAGCGGTGGCAAACTGTTCCCATACGCCAATGACGGTAGCGATTTAACCAAACTGCGCGATTGGCTCAATGCCGAAGACAATGTTACCGGCGCAGCCGCCACCCAACTGGCGGGCGACACTTGGTATGATTTAGGCCCCTATATCGCACTGCTGCTGTTAGTTCCTGTGTTATTGGCGTTTCGGGTTGGCCTGCCATTATTGGCGCTAGTGCTCCTGCCGATGAGTTTAGCGATAACGCCACAGCCAGCCGTCGCCAGTACGTGGGATAATCTGTGGCAAACGGCAGATCAACAAGGGATGCAAGCCTTTAAGCAAGGCGACTTTAACAACGCCGCCGCGCAATTTGAAACCCCAGCGTGGCAAGGTGCGGCGAAGTATAAAGCAGGCGATTACCAAGGCGCACTTAAAGCATTCGAGCAAGACAATTCTGCCGCAGGTTATTACAACCAAGGTAATGCGCTGATGCAGTTGGGCAATTATGAGGAAGCCATCAAACGCTATAACCAAAGTTTGTTGCAAGATCCGAATATGCCCGAGGCAAAAGCCAATAAAGCCTTAGCGGAACAGTTGCTAAAACAGCAGCAAAATCAGCAGAACCAACAAGACCAGAAAGACCAGAAAGACCAGAAAGACCAGCAGGACCAACAGAACCAGCAGGACAAGTCGAAACAGCAGCAAGACAATCAGGACACGAACAAAGACGGCGACCAAGGCTCTGACAAGTCACAACAAGGTGACCAACAGCAAGACCAAAATGGTCAGCAAGGTCAGCAAGGTCAGCAAGGTCAGCAAGGTCAGCAAGGTCAGCAAGGTCAGCAAGGTCAGCAAGGTCAGGATAAAAGTGCTGCTGGCCACAACGATAGCGGCGAGCAACAGGATGACCCGCAAGCTCAAGCGGATAACGCGCAAGCAAATGATGCTAACGCCGAGCAGAAACAATCAGAAAGTGGTCAAGCGGCAAGCGGCGATGAAGCTAACAAGGCGCAAGCACCACAAGCCGAGATGCAAGCACAAGTCGGCAATGATGGCGAATCAGCGAACGCCGAACCAGCAGCGCAAAACGCTGAACAGCAAGCCGCGGCAACAGCACAAGCCGGTGACGGAGAGCAAAGCGATCAATCTGCGCCACAAACCGGAACAGTGAAAGCACGCGAAGCCAACCCGGATGAGTTGCCCGCCGATATGAGCCGTGCACTCAAAGCCGTGATTGACGATCCGTCAGCACTATTGCGCAACAAGATGAAATTGGAATATCAAAAACGCCGCCAACGTGGCGAGTTACCCAAGGAACAACAGAAGTGGTAAAAGCCAGACAATCTCTTTTACTCATGGCAGTCATTTTGTTACTGCCGCTTAACGCCTTTGCACTCAGTCAATTGCAAGCATCGGTTGACCGCAATCCGGTGATGGAGAACGAGTATCTCGCGCTAACCGTCAGCGCTGATGACGAATTGGCCAGCAATGCACTCGACACCTCGGCATTACTCAAAGACTTTGTGGTCGGCCGCACCAGCGTTAGCCGCAGCACCCAGATCGTCAACTTTGATACCCACAAAGAAACCAATTGGCAAATTCTGCTTAAACCCAAACACCAAGGTGTAGTCACCATTCCTGCGCTAGTGATTAACGGTGTCAGTTCGCAACCTATCGCCATTCAAGTGATAGACGGTAGCAGTCAGCCACAGCAAGCCAAAAATCTGTTTTTGACAGCCTCAGTGTCTGACAAAGATGCCTATGTCGGCCAGATGCTAACCTATAGAGTAAAGCTGTATCTGGCGGTTGATCTGCAACGTGGCGTGTTATCTGCCCCAAATACAGGCGGTGCGCAAGTTAAACAAGTGGGTGACGACAAAGACGGCAGCGAAATCATCAACGGCCGCCGTTACCGAGTGATTGAACGCACCTACAGTATTGTGGCGGACACGCCTGGCCAATTGGTGATTGCCGGTCCCAGCTTTAACGGCGATGTGCTGGTTGATACCCCATCACGCAGCATGTTCTCCTTTCAAGAGAGCCGCCCGGTTGAAGCGCAAGGCGATAGCGTCATGGTCAACATTAATCCTAAGCCTGACAGTTACCACGGCGATTGGTTAGTGGCCGACTTAGTTAACCTCAGCGAAGATTGGCAAGACAACCAGAGCTTTGAAGTTGGCCAGCCGATCACCCGTAATATCACGCTGCTGGCATCCAATGCAGATGATACCAGCCTGCCAGATATTAAGTTGCCGCTGCCCGCCAGTATGAAAAGTTATCCAGAAAAGCCAAAGCGCAACACCATGGCTCGTGATGGCCGAACCATTGCACAGTTAAGCCAAACTGTGGCGATTGTACCGTCCCAAGCGGGGGACTTTACCCTGCCAGAGATCAAAGTCGCATGGTGGAATCCGCACCTTAAGCAGCAACAATTTGCCACATTGCCCGCGCGTAAAATTCAAGTGAAACCGGCAGCGAATACCCCTGCTCCACAAATCGATGCACCACAAACGCAAACGAGTAACGATAGCGGAATCTGGCCGTGGACAACTGCACTGTTTGCCCTGCTGTGGTTAGTGACCTTGTATCTGTGGTGGCAGGCTCGGCAACAATCCGCGAAACCACTTGAACAAACTGCTGCGTCGAAAACAGCGCACCAACCAAGTTCTGTTGATGCCGCAATAGCTGCACAAAATGCAGGAGAAGTGCTTAATGCGCTGTTGCGTGAGGTATCAACGCTGTTTAAGCGCCCTATCACCCTGAAAGAATTAGCCGAGGTTGCACCAGAACTGGCGCAAACGGCCAGTGACATTCAAGCTGCGCAATATGGCCCCAATCCAACTGATAGCAATGCGTTATATCAGCATCTCAAAAGCCAACTGGCCAGCTTAAAAGGGCAAAAAACGCAACCGCGAACCAATAAGGCATTGCAATCACTGAACCCTTAAAGCAATAAACCGGATAAAAACTAAGGTTTAGCCTATAACATCAAGTAATTAGCGATGGGTCATGTTTATACATGACCTTTTGTGTTATAAAATGTCCACAATATTTATGATATTTTTCTAACATATTATATTTTATAATATTTTCTCTTCCATCACGGCATACATTGCTTATACTATGTAGCCGACACCCAGGCCGTATTGGATAACACACATGGAAAGAGCAATGTTGTCTGCATTAAAAGTAGCGACCATTTACGCTGCTTTTGCGACCTTGTGGATTTTATTTTCCGATATGGCGGTGCAAGTGATGGTAGAAAGCCCACATCTACGCACGCTGGCGCAAACCTACAAAGGCATTGCCTTTGTTATCATCACCGCCTTGATGCTGTTGGGATTGGTATTTCGCAGCAACCGCGTGATAGAAAAAGCCAATGACATGGATCATCTCACTAGCTTGCACAGCATGAGTATGTTTATCCGCACACTAAGCCTCAACATTCAACAGCTTAAACCCAATGAACAGTTGGTGTTGGGATATTTAGATATCGATGATTTCAAAACAATTAATGAGACGCTCGGTTATGAGAAGGCCGATATCTTTCTGCAACACTTCGCTCATGACTTAGCAGCCGTGTCGTTGCCCGGTGCCTGCTTATCTCGGCTGCATGCAGATCAATTTGCTAGCTTTATTAAATATGACCATTCGTTTGATATTGGCGATCATGCCCAACACTTACAGCGTGTATTTAATCACTGCGCCAAACAACATGGTTTAGACAGCACCTGTTCTATCGGCGTTGCGCTGTATCCAATGGATGGCTCTAACGTTAAAGAGTTAATGAGTTCAGCGCAAGGCGCGCTCAACGTGGCGAAACAGAAAAAAGACGCGATTCAGTTTCATGATAAAAGCATGACTGAAAAAGCGATGCAGCGCAGAGAGTTAGTGGCAGAGCTACGCCAAGCAATCGCACAAGACAAACTCACCGTAGTTTACCAACCAAAATATGAACTGGGCTCGCTCAACGTCAGTGGCGTTGAAGTGTTGGTTCGCTGGAACCACCCTACTCGCGGCTATATTTCACCCGATGTATTTATTCCATTAGCGGAAGACCACGGCTTAACCAATGCCATATCTAAACTCGTGGTCGACAAAGCCACCACTGAACTCAGCCATGCCAATCTACTCGGCCAACCGCTACAACATATCGCCATTAACGTGTCTGCGGCTGAGTTTAATAACCCAGAAGAAATGGCCTCGCTGACCGATTTTATTATTAACGGTCATCAGCAACTGGCACCTTTTGCGCGAATCGAAATCACCGAAACTGCCACGCTGATCGATATGGGTAACAGTATGGATATCATCGCCAAACTGCAGGCCAGCGGGATTACTTTTTCAATTGATGATTTCGGCACGGGCTATACCTCTCTAGCCATGCTGAAAGATCTCACCGTCGATGAAATCAAAATTGATCGTAGCTTTGTAGCAGAATTAGAACGTGATCCCCGTTCGCGCACCATTGTGAGTGCGATTATTGCCATGGCAAAAAGTTTCGATATTCACGTCGTTGCCGAAGGTGTAGAAACCGAACATCAGCTAACGATATTGCAGCAACTTGGCTGTCATCAAGCACAAGGTTTTTTCCTCGCCCGACCAATGCCGATTGAAGATTTGCAGCATCATCTTGTGCAAGCGAACACCATTACAGCGCCATAAGCGCTGCCCACAAAACCAGTATTCTCTTGAACATCTGCCCAGCCTTGCTCACACGGCTCAGAATACTGTGCGCAAATAACCCACGATATCGGTTTCCTTGATTCACATGCCCAAGGTCTGAACGCACCGATTTATGGCTATAGCTGATGGTGGTCGTATCTTCTAAAGCCAACAATGGCTGATGTGCTCTGGCGTTCAAGACCGCTACTTCAAATCCTGCTTCGGCAATAGAAGATGCTTTGATGCGTTCATTACGAATAAAGCGATATGCGCCTTCCATATCTGTGGAGGACTGCGTGGTATTCACGATGGGCTTTCCTAGTGAGTTGGCTAACGATGCAGCTAACTTTACCAGACGAGCCGTGCGGCGGTGGTCACCTAAATTGGCGTGTCCGAAGGTGTAATCAGATCACTGTATGTTATCCATCATCATTTACTCTCAATATCAAATCTCAAGTTCTAATCGACGGTAAACGATGAAGTTCAAAAAAATCCCCGCTAATTCCTTAGCGGGATTTGTGTATAAGAGACAGACTTCGGTGGCCTTGTTTGTACGCAAGCGAAATTGCTTCGCGGTTAAAAACGAAATCGATTCAACGCGCGGTGCAGTCTGTCTGACAGCTCACCAAGTTGCTCGGCAGAGGACTTAATTTCGTTGGCCGTGCCACGGGTTTCTTCACTGATAACATTGATTTGTTCGACGCTTTCCGCTGCTGAACGAGCCGCCTCATTTTGGGATTGAGTGGTGGAGGCGATGTGTTCATTGAGATCGCGGATCGATAACACGCTACTGTTGATGCGGCTAAAGGCTTGCGCGACTTCATCGGAGCTACTGACACTTTCGTGCACTTGGTTGCGGCCTTCATCCATCACTTTAAGGGTATTTTGCGCGTCTTGATTGAACACCTCTAAAATTTCGGTGATCTGTTTCGCCGACGCTTGGGTTCGGCCTGCTAGCTGGCGAACTTCATCTGCGACGACCGCAAAACCACGACCATGATCGCCAGCGCGCGCCGCTTCAATGGCGGCATTTAACGCCAGCAAATTGGTTTGCTCAGTAATGTCACTGATAACCGTCAGTACACTCATCACTTGGCGGCTGGTGGCCGTTAACCGTTCCATCGCTTCAACGCCGCGTTCAATTCTGTCTGCCAGTTGCGCCACTGTTTTGGCGGAGCTGGTTACCGTATTTTGGCCGGAGTTGGCTTCATCATAAGCTTGTTGGGTTGCCGCCAAGGCTTGCGTCGCAGCTGATGCTGAATCGGCAAAACTCTGTGATAACTCTTCTACTGCAGCTGCGACGGAGGTGGTTTCACTGCTTTGGCGCTGAATGTTTTGGTGACTACGCTCAGCAATCACTTTGGTGGCGGCGACGGTGTTCCCAAGCTGCCGCTCAACTTCCGCTACCGACAAAATTGTTTCCTGTAAGCGGCTAATAAATTTGTTGAAGTATTCCGACATACTCAACGCTTCAGACACCCCAGTAACTTGCAGTCGTCGGGTGAGATCGCCTTCACCTTGGGCAATATCAGCTAACGCACTGGTGATTTTGTCGAGTGGCTTAGTGACAAATCGGGTAATGGCAAAAGACGCCAATGCCAGCAGCACAATCACTATAATGCAGACAATTACACTGCTGCTATTAAGACGTTTGATAGTGTTATTGGCCGCGGTAAATACTTGGTTATTGTTGGCCAGCGCTTGGCTCACCTGTTGTTGCGATAGTTGCCGAAGCTCATCTGCCAGCAGGCTAATTGCAATGCTGTCGGCGTGCACTTGATGCTGTAAGGCGATGTTGCTGCTACGCAATGATTTGATGGAGTTGCTGCCAAAAAGTTGCTCAGTCAGTTTGGCTTTGTCGTTGGTGATGGTTTGGACTAACGCTGCTAGCTCTTCATCACTGTTGGCATATTCTCCTAGTGAGGTGAGCTGGTCATCTATCAACTGAAGTAGCGGTGCTGCGGTGTTTTTTTCGAGGTTGATAATCGCCGAGTCGTTATCCGCACTTTGCAACGCGTAAGTCAGTGCGTTTAGGCGGGCGACACCTTCGTTGAGCTTGCGCGCCGCACTGGTGATTTTATCAAAGTCGCCTTCGATATAACTCATCATGTCCGCCGTTACGCTGCGCCATTGAGCATTGTCTGGCGCCGCTGGTAACTGTTGATAGACGCGGCGAATGGCGCGTTTTTGCCGCTTTTCTTGCAACGATACTTTGCCGAGCAGACTGTTTGCCGTCGTCTGAATCGTTGACACTTGGTTTTCAGCTTGGGTTGATAATTTGGCGATGGCCTGTCTGTTGTTGAGCAAAGCTTGCTTAGCTTGATACAGTTTAATTTCGTTATCGTTAAACTGCCCCAGCAACTCATTCAGTTGCGGTTGCAGGCTGCTGTCAGCGTTGCTTTCTTTCGAGGGTTGAGCCCCCAACGACTGTTCATTATTGGCTGCGGTGATCTGCAGCGTTTGGCCGAGCATCTTAGATGCATCCTGCCCTAAGTCGATCAGTTGCTCGGATTCTTTGGCAAAACTGGTCATAGAATCACTCAGCGAATTGGCCACATTACTCATCCAAAACATCATGCCAGCCACTACAAGTACCGAGATGAGAGCGGTAGCAGACAGCATCATAAGTAAGCGTCGAATCGACAATTTGAACATGGTGGGCTCCAGTGTTGATAACGATATCTTAGTATTAAATCAAAGGACTATTTCATCGAGGCCCAATCTAAGACTTCATATTTACCGCTATGGATAACCGTAGGCCATACCTTATGGCTGGCTTGGTGGTCGGTGGCGCTATAAGATATCGGGACACCAATGCCCACATCCAGATTGCTTAAGCTTTCCAGCCCTTTAATGATGCCTTCACGATCAGGTGCCGGGGCTTTTTTCAGACCTTCGACAAAGATTTTCGCCAGAATATAACCTTCAAGGGAGACAAAGTCTGGCTCTGCTCCCGGTTTGTAGGCTTGCAGATCTTTGCGGTAGTCCGCTACACCAGGCAGGTCGTCGTTATAGTGCGGCACCACTTGCGTCACGATGACGCCTTCGGCTTTATCACCTAAAGCCTTCAATAGTGGAATGCTGCCCACAAACGATACGTTGAGGAACTTGGTATCCGGCAGATCTTGTTTGGCTTGGCGAATGAACTCTGCGCATGGTGCATAGGCACCCACCATGATGATGGCTTTAGGTTCGACGCTGGCATCCAAAATGGTGCCCAGTGCTTGTTCAACGTTGGTGGTATTACGGGTGTAACGGCCATGCGCTAACTGCTCCGCATTGGCAAAGCCTTCGGCTTTTAGCGCTGCGACTGCACCGTTATAACCGGCATCGCCGTAACCATCGTTTTGGGTAAAGAAGGCAATTTCTTCCGGCTTAATACCGCTGGCTAATAACCCTTTTACCATCGCGCCAGTTTCTTCCGCGTAACTTGCTCGATAGTTGATGATGTAGTGGTCTGGCGGACTTTTACGCAGTACGCCCGCGCCCGTGTAAGCACCGAATAATAAGGTTTTTTTAGCATTAGCGATTGGCACTGTCACGATGGCGGTTGGAGTGCCCACATTACCGAGCACGGCGATAACGCCGTCTTGGTCAATCAGTTGATTCATATTGGGCGCGGCTTTATCGGGCTCATAGCCATCATCAAGCGCGGTCAAAGCAATCATATTGCCATTAACACCGCCTGCTGCGTTGACGCGTTTAAAATAGCTCTCCATACCATTGCGCACGCCATTACCTAAGGCGGAAGCGGGACCTGTAAGGGCAGCAGACATGCCGACCTTAACTGTTTCTGCAAACGACGTGGCACTCAACGAAAGTGAGGCCACGACTACTACCGAAGACAACATGGTGTTAATGCGAAGCATAATGATTACCTTGAGTTGATAGTTAACTAGGACGGTCAGAAGTCAGTATAGAAGAGATTTCAGTCTTGCAAGTTTTGCTCAACATCAGAGATTTGTGTTGTAGGAGCAGCGTTGAATCGTCTGACTTTGCTAAGATTTAGCTAATTTGCCGCATAAAAGATCAAAGCAGCTAACAAAACTTTAGTGACGAAAAACTCTTAACTATACGAATATATAAGTCATTTTATTTTGTGTTTGCCCCTGCGATAGAGGGGGCGACGTACCATGGTCTAAGTGATATTTACTTGAATTATTAAGATGTTGCCAAGCGCGGCGCCATCCATGACTCACTATCACTGCTCGATATCCATATCTTGATTGCTCAATGTCTGCCCAACGCACCTGCGCTGCGCCAAAGGGGAATTAGTGTTGTCTGTTCCTTGGGTGTTTTAAAGTTTCACCATTCGTGAGTGATAAGATTTAATGGCTGCGCCATCCCGAGCTACGCTTGGCAAAGTCGTGAGATTTCGCACTCACACCAAGAGACAAGGGGATTGGACGGCCTCATCCCCTTGTCAAACCCCATGCCGCCCCACGGCGCTGAAAAACCCGTAAGCTTATGCTGAAAATCTGGCTATGCTCAGGACTCGCTCCCTGCTCGACCTTTGCGCCTCGATGTCCATGTCTCGGCAACGCCATTTTCAGCAACGCTTACGGCAGCGCCGAAGGGGGATTAAAACTGTCCGATGTCGCTTTTTATGCAGCTGCGCAGTCAAAGAGTCGTTTTGTACACAGTTACCCCGATCAACTTTTGTTAATTTTTCTATTGTGTTCAGTGAGATATGCGCTTAATTTGAGTGATAAGGACGCGTGGAATGCGACACTATGTCGTGATCAATACCGACATGATGTCCTCTAATACACTGTTATGAAGTCAAAGGCATCTGATGAACCTAGAGTCTCTTTTCGAAGAATATGTTCAAGCCAAATCGGTGAAAGATAAAAATGCCGGGCATCAGGCAATTCAAAAAGTTTTGGGTAAGATTGTTTGTAATTTTCCGAAGGATAATCCTGAGGCTTTAGCGTGGTTTACAATGGCTTTAACTCATGACCATAAAAAATGGTTTGTCGCAATGCTGCTTGAAAAAGTAAATCCCGTACCTAAAGCACTGTTTGATGATTTGGTTTTTGCATCACTTATTGAGAATGATCCGAGTTTTAATAAATCGTTTATCGCACCATGCGTAAGAACATTTGGTGTCGAAGCAGTTAAATCGAGAATAATGAATTTTTCGGCACATCCTCAAGTAATTGAAAATGATGGTGTAACCAAAGTAATGTACTGGGTTCCGAGGGTAGCTTCATAACCAGTTGCTCAAGTTTACTCCGCCAGCTAAACCTAGCTCCGTGGGACCGGTGCGTGGCACCAGCCCCTTAGCAAAGCGTTATGGCTAAACAAGTATGAAGTTTCTTACTTTGATTTTAAGCATTTTAGTTTCTAGTGCCGCCTATGCTGGAAGCGCTTCTGATTGGCTCAAGGCGAATAATCCCAGAGGCTACTTTCCGCAAGAAGGGGAATATAGGAGCTTTCCAAACATATGTAACGAAAACACATGTTTCAATTTGGTTGCCGTCTCATATGTGACTGAAACTAATAAAGGCATGAGGCGGCTGGCTGTTTTTTCGGAGTCTGGGGAGTATCTTGGTGTTTATTCAGGCTTTCAAGAAATGCCGGTAAAAGTCGTTGGCTCATCTCTGTTATTTCCGGCGTCCGAATATGGTTACTTTATTAATTTTAGTGGTGGTGAGCCACCTGCAACGGCTTATTTAGATGGTGAAAACTTTGAGTTTGAGTCAAAGCCATAACAAGGTGGTGTTGTCGCCTGCGGCAGGGATCTCCGTTTCGCTGGCGCTACACTCCGGCCCCAAACCACGGCGTTATGTGGCAGAACTATTCTAAACCGCCTAATTAAATTTCATAAATAGGTCTCATGAAAAATCCAATGAAAGTTCACTACCTTGAAATAGTAACCCCTGACGTCCAAAAAATTTGCGTATCCTACACGCAAGCTTTAGGAGTGTCTTTTAGTGGACCCATTACTGAACTAGGCGGGGCTTGCATGGCTACCCTTGGCGATGGTTTAACGCTGGGGATTCGAGCACCTATGCACACAGCAGAAGAACCTACAATTCGGCCTTATTACCTTGTTTCTGATATTGAAAAAGCAGTGAAAGATGCGGAGGAATCTGGCGCCGAAGTTGCTGTTTCTCCAATGGAAATACCTGGTCGAGGCAAATGCGCAATATTATTTTATGGAACTATTCAAAGCGGGTTGTGGCAGGTTTAAATAGATGCCACATAACCAGTTACTCAAGTACTTTCCGCCAACTAGGCTAGCTCCGCGGGAGCGTTATATCTATTTAGCATGAGTAGAAATTTATCTAAATCTGTGGCAATCGGGCTATTCATGGGATTATCGATTGCCATACTAGGGACGATAAACTGTGAATATGAGCTATTTATCGCGGGTTTGATTTGCTTGCTTTCAGGTGTTCTTGCAGCACAAATTGAAGAAAATGCTCGGTTCTATGCGCTATTAAGTGGTTCGGTTAGTCTTCCATTTTTTCTCATAACACACGGCGCTGACGATGGTTTCTTTTATTTTTTAGGTGCCTTTTTTGTGTACGCTATCGTAGGTTTCTCGATAACTCTCGGTATTCAAAACACATTTTATAATGGTAAAGTTTTGTTCAACTACCTGTTTCAAAAGCGATAGTACACATAACAAGCCAATATAAATACGGGACGACTTAAGCTTGACTCAGGTTCGCTTGGCTACAAAAGTTCAGCTCAGCTAAGGTTTGCCCGTTAGTCCATGGTTTGAGTCACTCGAGCCAGTAACCGCTACGCACTCAACTACCGACCCAATGGTCACTTTTATCAACAACAAACGTCCCAATGAATCGCCGCATCCTTCCCCGCCTGTGAGCCTTTTGTTTAATTGACCTAAAGGGCAACCAAGGGTACCAATAACAAAAAATAAGTTTTTACTCACATAAAGGCGGAGCCTTGGTCTTATGGACAGTTTAAAAATCATGATGATTAGTGGTGCATTCTTTTTAGCCGCATGTAACTCCACACCGCAAAGTACAATGACCAACGATGAATCATCGGGCAATCTTCAAACAACAAAATCAGTGAGTTGTGTATCAATTGCAGAGATTAACAACAACTATACGCCGGTTGATATGTTCAATAATCTGCGCCAATGTTTAACTGAACAAAATTATCAAAATGCAGCTGAGCTCTACATCGCCGCCTTGAGCTATGGTTACTTTGATATTGAACGAGTCGCAGATAAAACTGCCCATCAAGCGATCAGTGTACTGCGAATGAATGCCCTCTCCGAACGGCCGCAATCGGTTACCAGCCAATTAAAATCAGCCATCAACGCCATGAGTGGCAATAATCACCTACTGTGCCAAAAGCTCGAACAGTTAGGAGCGCCCGCGTACATGCCCAGCTACATGCTTCAACATGGCGTAGCTGCGTTTACTGGGCAAAGATCAAAAGATGGCTTAGTGGACAGTTTTAGCCCAAGTGCAGTGTGGCAAGATGCATTAGAGAAAGTCGCAAAATGTGACTGATGGGGCGAACGCGGCAACTAAGCAAGCATGACATTCAAGCCGGTGCTTGGTAGCTGTTAAATTTGCGTCAGTTAACTCCCGTTCGTGCAACATTCCCGATAAATCAGTATTGGCGCTAAGGCTATTACTCCGTAAACTAGCAAGTTATTCCCCTCAAACTGTTTACGGCTGGCAGACAACTATGGTGCTTCGCAGATTCTTCATCCTGCTTTTGCTGCTCGCCGTACCGCTATGGCCGAGTGCAGCAGCACCACTTGCCGACTCGCTCATTACCACCATCGAACATCTTGAAGAAGACACCAGTACACCATTGTCATTGCTGCAAGCCCAGCAGCAGTTTGCTCAAGGCAACGCCACCACAGCTGATTACCAGTTCCTCACCTTTGGCATTAAAGAACACGCCACCTGGGTGAAAATAAGCACCCATAATCCCAGCACTCGCGCACTGCGCAAACGCCTTACGGCGGCGCAAACTTGGGTCGAATCCGTGGATGTGTATTTAGTTAAAGAGCAGCAGATCCTCTATCACTGGCATAGCGGCGACGGCCAAATGGCTGACAATCATCTCGTACCAACCCTTGGTTATGTGTTTGATATGGAGCTGCCGTCAGGTGACAGCGACATCTATATTCGGGCAGCCTCGCTCGACCCACTAGTGATGCCAATATCCCTCACCAATGTTTATGAAGCGCGCGCGCTGCAAACGAAAGTTCATGTGTCAATGGGCGTGCTGTATGGCATTTTGATGGCGCTGGTTGGCTTTAATTTGTTGTTGTATGCCACCTTAAAACACTCGGTAGCACTGCATTATTCGCTTTATATCGGCTGTTTTTTGGTGATGAATTTTGGCTACGAAGGCTTCGCTTTTAGCTGGCTATATCCGCATTCGTCGAGTTTTCAAAACTACAGTACCTTATTTTTTATGGTGCTACATGGCGCGAGTGGTTTGCTGTTTGTCTGCAGTTATCTGCAAATTCCACTCAATAAATCGCGCTTTCGCCAGTGGGTCACCAGCTATTCCATACTTGGCTTAATCGCCAGCGCAACAACCGTTGTACTGCAGTTGCATATTCTCACCGCGTGGATTGCCTTTGGTTTCATTTCACTGACCACACTGATCATGATTGTGGTGGCGTTATTAAATGTCGCGAAGTCGGTTGATGCTCGTTATCTGCTGCTGGCGGTAAGTTTTAGTATGTTGGGCTTGCTCGCCAGTTCGCTGTCAGTGCTTGGCGTGATTCCGTACAGCTTTTATGCCTATCACGGCGCCGAGTTCGGCGTGGTATCAGAGGCAATTATTCTGGCGATTGTGGTGGCGTTCCGCTTGCGTAATATCGAGCAAGAGCGTATCTCAGCGCAGTATTTAGCCACACATGATCCGCTCACGCGGCTCAGTAATCGTCGCGCGTTTGAAGCAGCTGCACGGGAGTTTTTGCAACAGCCGGCCAATATCAATAAGCCGGTGAGCTTTATTATGATGGACATTGACCATTTTAAAGCGATTAATGACAGTTACGGGCATCATGTGGGTGACCAAGCGCTGTACCATATCGCGACCTTAATGGGCTATCAGTATCGCAAAGGCGATACTATGGCGCGATGGGGCGGTGAGGAAGTGGCAATCTTGCTGCCGAACACCCAATTAGCCGCGGCAGTGCGTTATGCCGAACAACTTAGATTGTCGGTACAAAATTCGCCATTAATAGCCGAATCGCAGCGGATCCACATTACCGCGAGTTTTGGTGTGTCGTTCTGCGTCAATCACGGTCAGACGGAAATTTTGCATGATCTGTATATTCGAGCGGATAAATGGCTCTACCGCGCGAAAAACAAAGGCCGCAATCGAGTAGAACCGAGCGTCGATGAAGTCAATGCATCGGTGCCGCTCGCCATTCTCTGAACGGGATTTAAGCAGCCGTCCTTTGTCATCGGCCGGCTGCAGCAAACCATCTTCACTCACATCCGCTTGTATCAGGTCGCGTCTTCGGCGCTTATCTGCTCAGCCCTTTCAATCACAATATGGGTTTGATAATAGTACTTGCCAGTCGGTCGCCCATCTCGGGTAAAGTCAATCTGAGTGCGCTTGGCAATTCCCGACACCTTTATGCGTTTATTCAAAAAATAACGTTCAACCGACGGCGAATCGTTGATTCCCAACTGCTTTAACACCGGCACCGACATCACAATGCTGATGCAACGCTGGTCGCGATAATCGGTTTCGGTATTGAGATAGAATCGGTGCGCATCATGGCCAACAGCTTTGACCAAAAAGGTGTAGTTGCCTGCTACCCCAGTGGGAGTGGCAGCAGCGGCGCCGATAACATCAAGCGTATTGGTATAGGTCGGATTCGTAGTGGTGGCAGCGCAGCCACTTAACAGTAAAACTATAGCGAGTAGTGATTTTTTCATTTTTTCTGGGTTTGAATTGATTACATCCTGTCATTCATCAGGCATTTACTGAGCGAACTCAATAACATGCCAAATGATCTCCTGAGCAGGCAATCTAGCCAAGCCATGCCGTCAACACAATGAATTTTCGGTAAATTTACATTTTAGCACGCTTTACTGAGAATAAGTGTTGAGGCACACACGCTGTTAATTAGGGTTAAACATCACTTTTTCATAACATTCATTTCGAATAGCCTGCAAATATTGTGACCCAGTTCAACTCTCTGCTAGGATGAAGCCCTAAAAAATAACAACGACATTACATTTAGTTATGACAATTGAAACTCCTATCGCGGTCACCTTTGTGATCTATTTGTTGGCCATGATGGCCATCGGCTTTTGGGCATATCGCAGCACCGATTCTATCGACGACTATATTTTGGGTGGCCGCCAAATGGGCCCCGCAGTCACAGCTCTGAGTGTGGGTGCATCGGACATGTCAGGCTGGTTGTTATTAGGCTTACCCGGCGCAGTATATTTAGGCGGCTTGGGCGAAGCGTGGATTGGCATTGGCCTGCTTTTAGGTGCGTGGATTAACTGGTTGTTTGTCGCCAAACGGCTGCGGATTTATACCGAACTGGCAGATAACGCGCTGACATTGCCTGATTTTTTTGAAAAACGCTTTAACGACACTAGCGGCATGTTAAAGCTGGTATCGGCACTCACTACCCTGCTGTTTTTCACCTTTTATACCTCATCGGGCATGGTCGGCGGCGCGATTTTGTTTGAGAAAGTCTTTGGTTTGGATTATGAAATTGCCCTCGCAGCAGGCTCCATCATCATTGTGGCCTACACCTTTATCGGTGGCTTTTTTGCGGTCAGTTGGACGGACTTTTTCCAAGGCTGCTTAATGTTGTTGGCGTTGCTGATTGTGCCTGTCAGTATTTTTATTCATCCAGAGAGCCACAAGAGTTTGGATGCGCTCGATCCTGCAGTGCTGTCGCTGTTCAGCGACAACCTCACCCTGATTGGTCTTTGCTCTGCAGTCGCGTGGGGCTTGGGCTATTTTGGTCAACCACATATTCTGACGCGCTTTATGGCGATCCGCTCCGGTGACGATATTAAAATCTCGCGCCGCATCGCCATGAGTTGGATGACATTATCCCTCCTCGGAGCCTTAGCCACAGGCATTGCTGGCATGCTGTATTTTAGCGATACGCCATTAGATAACCCTGAAACTGTGTTTATTCACTTAACGCAAATCGCCTTTAATCCATGGATTGGCGGGATTTTAATTGCGGCAATTCTGTCGGCCATTATGAGCACTATTGATTCGCAACTGTTGGTTTGCTCTAGCGTGGTGACCGAAGATTTTTACCGCCGCTGGTTACGCAAAGACGCGAACGATAAAGAACTGATGTTGGTTGGTCGCATCGCGGTATTGGCCGTAGCGGTCATTGCAGGGGTTATCGCGCTCGATCCGCAAAACAGCGTGCTGGGCTTAGTCAGTTATGCCTGGGCCGGCTTTGGTGCCGCCTTTGGACCTGTGGTATTACTCAGCCTGTTTTGGCAGGGGTACAGCCGTATGGGCGCAATCGCCAGCATCGTGGTTGGGGCGGCAACCGTCGTATTATGGAAATTTGGCGAAGGCGAAATCTTCAAATTGTACGAAATCGTGCCGGGTGTTCTGCTCTCCTGCATTGCTGGAGTGGTGATCAGTAAAATATTTCCTGCTGCAGCTACAACGCAAAAACGGTTCGCGTTGTTTAAAACATTGCTGTAACCCTATTGTTTATGCAGGCGGACAAATGTTCGCCTGCTTCACACTTCTGTGATTCCCCCTATGCGCTATATCTGCTTGCAACTTTAGTCCTATTCCTTTTCTTTAGTTCGACTAACATTATTGAGATCAACATGTTGAGGGGTTCGTTAAGCTGAGCATGCAGATAAGCTGTGATCTGCACCTCAGACTTCTCTCTGAAAGTAGTAGTACTGGTTTACTGGTCGGACTTGCTGAGGGTTTATCCACTCCATAACATGGCGAGCTATTAAAAAATGGGGCTGTTGGTCTTTGCCAACAAGCACTTGCGATAAAGCTAAATCAGAGACTCAATTACATGCATAATTTTAACAAGACTCTTCTTGCACTGGCAGTAACATGTGGCAGCTTTCAAGCCGCTGCGGCGGGCTTCCAGCTAAATAGCCAATCAGCAACGGGTATCGGTCGTGCCTTTGCTGGTGACGCAGTCATTGCAGACAATGCGTCTGTTATGTCGCGTAATCCAAGTGCAATGGCAATGTTTGACTCCAGCGCGCTTTCTGTGGGGATGACCGTTGGCGATATTCAGATCGACGTTAAAGATGTGAACTTTGCCGGCGGCGCTGTTGATTTGGGCGGCATCGACGATGCTGGCAGCGTCAAAGTCATTCCGAACATCTTCTACATTCAACCACTGAACGATAAGTGGGCTGTGGGTGTGGCAGCATTCTCTAACTTCGGTACAGGTACTGAAACCAACTCGCTGGCTGAAGGTGTAGCAGTTGCACCATTCGATCTGATTGGTAAAACCGAAGTGACAACAGTCGATTTCAACGTGAGCTTGTCTTACCGTATCAACAAACAATGGAGCGTGGGCATTGGCTTAGACACCATTTATGGTAAAGGTAAGCTTACCCGTTACGCAGGTGCTACACCACTGCTCGATGTTGACGCTGATGGCGTTGGCTTCGGTGGCATTGTGGGCGTGACCTTTGAAATGGATAACAACAACCGTTTCGCGTTGAGCTATCGCAAGAGCCCAACGGTGACAGTTGAAGGTGATATCTCTGTACTGACCAGCCAAGAAATTACGGGGTTGAGTACTCAGCAAGTGGGCATCGACTTTGAAGAGTTGGATGTCCCGTTAGCGGATATCGCCCAGTTTGCCGGTTTCCACCAGTTAACCCCAAGCTTTGCTGTGCACTACACTGCCCAGTTTACTCGCTGGGGTGCATTTGATCAGATCACCGCTAAAGATGGTACTGCCACCATCGCGACTGGCAGCTTTGCGGGGCTGGAAATCGCCACCGGAGTTGAAACTGCATTGAAAGAGTACCAATGGCAAGACTCATGGTTGGGTAGCATTGGTATGACTTACTCTGTCAGCCCTGATTTGGATCTGCGTGCAGGTTATATGTATGACCGCGGTGTAGTAGACAAACTGAGTTCACTGTCTATTCCTGACTCTAACCGTCACTGGTACACCGTAGGTTTGGGCTATCAATGGAGCAAGAACAGCACCATCGATTTAGGTATCGCCTTGGTAAAAGGTACTGAAGTAGACCTCGTTGAACAGAGTCGTTTAGTCGGTCCTGTAAATGCGACCACTAAATCTTCTGCAACTTACTACTCAGTGCAGTACAGCTATCGCTTCTAATCGCGTTCAGCAGACGAAAAAGCCAGCTTTTTAGCTGGCTTTTTTACATTATTTTCGCGTTGATATCATCTTTCGCCACAATTCAGACCTAACCTTAAAGATAAGGGACAGTGAGGCGTTAGATTAGTCCTCACTTAACTACATAAAATTTTTCTAATAGATGATTGCTTATACCAAATATATCCATTAGAATTTTCTCATAAATGTAGTATTGCGTGGAATTAGTTGATATGCGAACAGTTTTCATTTCTGCCCTCAGCGTTTTTTGGTTGATGGCTGCACTACCAAGCCAAGCCGAACAGGTCTCAACCTACCGTGTAGCCACCACCATTGCCCCCTCTTATCTGGTGTTAGATGGCACTATTGAGGCGGTAAAATCTGCCACAGTATCTGCCCAAACCTCAGGCCGAATTGTTAAACTTAATTTCGATGTAAACGACTTGGTTCCTGCCGGTGCCTCGCTATTGGAAATCACCAGTAAAGAGCAAGGCGCCGAGCTGGCAGCGGCTGAAGCCAGTTATGCCCGAGCCAAAGCGTTAGATGTTGAGGCGCAGCAAACCCTCGAACGCTATCAAGCACTGTTTCCACAAGGTGCAATCTCTAAAGGGGCTATGGATCAAGCCATTGCCAACGCCAAATCATCCCAACAGGCGGCCACAGCTGCTTTGGCGCAAGTGACGAAAGCGCGTGAAAACCTCAAATACACGGTAGTAACCTCACCGTATGCTGGGGTGATGACTGCTCGCCATGTCGAAGAAGGTGAAACCGTCAGCGTGGGTCAACCGCTACTTTCTGGTTATGCCACCAACAAGATGCGCATTGTGATGCAGGTGCCACAGCAATATCGCCAAGCATTAGTGGATGCTGGCACTGTGGATGTCACTCTTGCTGATGGCCGCAAGTTTGCCATTGATAAACCACAGATTTTTGGTTTTACCGACACCCAAAGCCATGCCTACAAGGTGCGCTTACCACTTCCTGAAAACACCCCAGCATTATTGCCTGGCAGTTGGGTCAAAGCCCGTTTTGCCATTAGCCAGCGGCCGCTGGTACAAATTCCCACCAGCGCGTTGTACAGCGTGAACGAGCTGACCGGAGTTTATCTCAAAGTTGATAACAGTTTTGTGCTGCAGCAAGTGCGCATTGGGGAAAACCTCAACGGCCACGTAGAAGTGATTGCCGGATTGCAGGATGGTGATGTGATTGCCAACAACGCCTATCAAGTGTTGATGCAACACTCAGCCAAGTAGGTAGGACATTACGATGACTGCAGAAAATAATCATATGGGGATTTCAGGCAAAATTGCGGCGAAATTCCAAAATAGCGCGATCACACCACTGTTGGCTCTGCTAGGTTTATTACTGGGCTTGTTCGCCATTTTAATTACGCCCAAAGAGGAAGAACCGCAGATTGATGTCACTTTTGCCGACGTCTACATTCCATTCCCGGGCGCAAAACCCTCCGAAGTGGAACAGCTGGTCACTCTGCCCGCTGAAGAAGTGATCTCGCAAATCAAAGGTATCGACACCCTCTATTCGTTTTCACAACCCGATGGTGCCTTGATCATTGTGATCTTCAAAGTGGGGGTACCCCGCAATGAAGCGATTGTAAAACTCTACAACCAGATCTATTCCAATCTAGATCGCTTGCCAAGCGCCGCTGGTATTGGTCAACCCTCCATCAAGCCGATGGGGATTGATGATGTACCGATCGTCAGCCTGACCCTATGGTCAGAAGATCAAACCGTGTCAGCGCAGCAGTTGACCCACGTCGCCAACGGCTTAGAAACTGAACTAAAACGGATTGCCGGTACCCGAGAAGTCACCACAGTTGCGCCGCACGAACTGGTATTAAATGTGCGTATCGACCCACAACGGATGAATCACTACGGCGTCAGTTACGACAAAATCCGTAACGCCTTAAGTGCCAATAACGCGGTGTCAATGCCAGTATCTCTGGTGCAAAATAACCAAGAGATTAAGGTGCAAGCGGGGCAATTTTTGCAATCGATTGATGATGTCAAAAACCTCGTGGTAGCCGTTAACAATGACAGCAATGGTGTACCCGCACCTGTGTATCTGTCTGATATCGCTGATATCAGCTTAAAGGCCGATCTGCCAAGCGCCAGCGCATGGCACTATCAAACCAACAAAGAAACCGCGGGTACGACTGACCACACAGCTGAAGGCATCTTCCCTGCAGTGACCATTTCAATCGGTAAAAAACCGGGCGAAAACGCGGTGGATGTGGCTGATGCGGTACTTGCTAAAGTTGAGCAAGTACGCAACGTGATTATTCCTGAGAAGGTCAATATCAGCGTTTCACGAAACTATGGCGTGACGGCAGCAGACAAGTCTAATACACTGATTTTTAAACTGATTTTTGCTACCACTGCGGTGGTGATTCTGGTATTGCTGACAATGGGGCTGCGCGAAGCCATTGTAGTCGGTGTTGCTATTGGCATTACGCTCGCCATAACCCTGTTCGCCTCTTGGGCTTACGGCTTTACCCTGAACCGCGTCAGCTTGTTCGCGTTGATTTTCTCCATCGGTATTCTGGTGGATGACGCCATTGTGGTGGTGGAGAACATTCACCGGCATATGGCGATGGGCAAGCGCTCCTTTAGCGAACTGATCCCGGTGGCGGTTGATGAAGTGGGTGGTCCAACAATTTTGGCCACCTTTACCGTGATTGCTGCGCTGCTGCCGATGGCGTTTGTCAGCGGCTTGATGGGGCCCTACATGAGCCCTATTCCTATCAATGCCAGTATGGGGATGGTGATTTCGCTGGCAGTGGCCTTTGTGGTCACGCCTTGGCTTAGCCGTAAGCTGCTCAAACATCACAAACCAGCTCAAGATAATGCCGACCACCAAGTTGAGTCCGCCTCGCCTGTCATGCTCAAACTGTTTAATCGCTTGATTAAGCCGTTTCTAGAGAGCCGTAAGGCGCGCATTGGCCTTGCGGGCGGCGTAGCGCTGTTGATCGCCATGGCGGTCGCGCTTCCTGTGGGGCAATTGGTGGTGCTAAAAATGCTGCCATTTGACAACAAATCTGAGTTTCAGGTGATTGTCGATATGCCGGAAGGTACGCCTGTCGAGCAAACCGAGAAAGTGCTCAAGGCGCTTTCAAGCTACCTCGCCACCGTGCCAGAAGTGCGCAACATGCAGCTGTATGCGGGCACGCATGCACCGATTAACTTCAATGGGTTAGTGCGCCACTACTTTATGCGCAGCACCCAAGAAGCGGGCGATATTCAAGTGAACTTAGTGGATAAGCACCACAGAGATCGCGACAGCCACTCCATTTCACTCGCAGTGCGTGGCCCACTGCAACAGATTGCCGCGCAATATCAGGCAAACGTTAAAGTGGTTGAAGTGCCACCCGGCCCACCGGTGTGGTCGCCTATTGTGGCGGAAGTGTATGGCCCTAGTGAATCGATTCGTGAACAAGCCGCAAACGATCTGATGCAGCTGTTCCACAACACTGCCGACGTGGTGGATATCGATATCTACCTACCCGCCGCGCAACAAAAATGGCAGATTAACATCGACCGCAGCAAAGCCAGTTTACTTGGTGTGCCTTATGCCAACATCGTTGATTTGATTGCCACCTCAGTAGGCGGCAATGATGTCAACGTGTTGCATAAACCGATGCAAAAATACCCAGTGCCAATCAGACTCGAACTGGACGAAGCCAATAAGCTCGAATTAACCCAACTGATGACCATGAAGCTCGACAGTCAGTTTGGTGGCACAGTGCCGTTATCTGAGCTGATTAAGGTGCAAAAAGGCAGTATCGATAAACCTATCATCCACAAAAACATGATCCCGATGATTATGGTCGTGGCCGATATGGCTGGACCACTAGATAGCCCGCTGTATGGCATGTTTGAAATGGCGGCCGACATCGATGCCACGGGCGGACTGGGCTTTGAGCAACACTATATTCAGCAACCCGATGGCTTAAATGCCGTCAGCGTTTTGTGGGATGGCGAGTGGAAAATCACTTACGAAACCTTCCGCGATATGGGCATCGCTTACGGTGTCGGCATGATTGCTATCTACCTGTTGGTAGTCGCGCACTTCCGATCTTATCTGGTACCGCTGATCATTATGGCGCCGATCCCACTGACCATTATTGGCGTCATGCCAGGTCATGCACTGCTCGGCGCACAGTTCACTGCGACCTCGATGATTGGGATGATCGCCCTCGCCGGGATTATCGTGCGTAACTCAATACTATTGGTCGACTTTATTAACCAAGAGACCGCGGCCGGATTACCGTTTGAACAAGCGGTGATTCACTCAGGGGCGGTAAGGGCAAAACCGATTATGTTGACTGCTCTAGCGGCGATGATTGGTGCGCTGTTTATTTTGGATGATCCCATCTTTAACGGTCTCGCCATTGCACTCATCTTTGGTATTTTGATTTCGACACTGCTCACCTTAGTGGTGATCCCAGTGCTGTATTACGCCTTCATGCGCAAACGTATGGAAGCCCAACCTGCAACTTTGGCTACAGGAGCCTAACACTATGTCTAAACCTATGTCTGTAGAACGTGGCACCATGGCTTTTGCCGGATTTATGGTGCTGGTGTCTGTGGTGCTGACAGCCACAGTCCATCATAACTTTTTCTGGTTCACTGTTTTTATCGGTGCCAACCTGCTACAAAGTGCATTTACTGGTTTCTGTCCTGCAAGTATGTTGATGCGTAAACTGGGCGTAAAAACCGAAGCACAAATCACTGAAGAGGCGTTTTCCAAAAAATGAGTTGGAGTAAAACACGCACTACCCTAAGCGCAGTTAGCCTTGTCGCCCTGCTAAGTTGGCAACTGCCAGCCCACGCGACCAGCGATATCACGCCGCCAACGGCAGTGAAATTGGTCGCGCAAGGGGCGCTGTTGATTGATGTTCGCAGCGCGGGAGAATTTAGCGAAGGTCATCTCGACGGCGCCAAAAACATCGAGTATCAGCAAATTGTTGATCAGCTCGCGGTATTAGAGGTCGATAAGACAACCCCTATAGTGCTCTATTGTCGCAGCGGTCGGCGCGCCAGCGTCGCCCAACAAGCATTGCAGCAGGCGGGTTATCAAGCGGTGTCCAACGCTGGTGGTTTTAGCGAACTGCAACAGCCGTTTGCCAATCATTAATAGCGGCTCTTACGTTAACGGCGGTTTATGTTACTATGCCGCCGTTATTTGCAGGAGTTGTTATGTCAACCAACCAATCTCATCCAAACGATCCGCTTCACGGCAAAACCTTAGAGGCCATTTTACAGCATCTTGAGCAGCAATATGGCTTTGAGGGTCTTGCTGACCGCATCAAGGTCAATTGCTTTAGCAATGATCCTAATATCAAGTCTTGTTTAAAGTTTTTCCGCAAAACGCCTTGGGCGAGAGAGAAGCTAGAACGGCTTTATATCAAATCAATTGGCGAGAAGATGCCAGAGCACTTAAAGAGTGTCGCGCATCGTAAACCTACCCTTGCCGCGCCAAAATCAGTCAAACCTGCTGCAACACACACTGGCAAAGGTACAGACACCAGCACTGGCACTGGTGAAAACAGTGCGATTTGGGGTACTCCCAAGAAGTAAACCGTGTGCGAGTTGGGCACAGCCAACATCGCTGCTCGTACATGGAAGGTTAGACGCTAGCGCAAAAGGGAGTGGAGGTAGGCACGCTAGCGCCTAACGCAATGGGGATTATTCTGCCGCTTCAACCACAAAGGTGATATCGCGTGGCAAGCCTTGCACCAGCGGCAAGTGCTCTTTTGCAATATGGGCAATCGGCATGATGTCGCCATAGGTCGATGATTGCTCTTCGCCGTCAAACAATACCGCAAACCAACCGCCTGCTAAGCTAATATCACCGTTTTTCCAGCCATATTGCTTTTCGCTTGGGTCAAACTTGCCTTCGGTTGCCGTGCAGCAGTAATCAAAGGCTGAACGGTAACCTGAGGTTTTGAATGGTAAACGATTTTTAAAGTCTTGCGCCGCCACCGTATCGTTTAAGGTGGCAGGGATCACGACATCGCCTGCTTTTAATACAATCGCCATCGGCATAGGTAAATCCTTCTACTTATTATGTGAGTCTGTTGTCAGCGGACAATAGAAAAATACGATGGTTTTAGCAATTCAAATAGTCTTAAATGATTGCCCAATCTTCCAAAAATTGATCATAGTTCTAAAAAAATTATAATATTTTTAGTTGGTTGTATAAATTTCAAACATATTTGTTTTGAATTTCTAGCCAATCGTAGCATCACAACCTAGGCACACTATCAGCGCAAGGCTTCGCAATTGACGCCGATTAGTTTACTATGCGCCCCTTAACTACGCCGCCGAACACGGATCTTGATTATGTCTGCCAATGCGCTCTATACCGACCTGTCGGGTTACTACGACTTAATGTGTGTCGATATCGACTACCAAGCCCAGAGCCATTGCGTGCGTAGATTGCATCAGATGTTTGGTAATGGCGGTGATCAGCACCTTGATTTGGCCTGTGGCACCGGCCCGCATGTGCGCCATTTTATCGATTTTGGCTATCAAAGTAGTGGGTTGGATATCAACCAGCCAATGCTGGATCTCGCTGCGCAGCGCTGCCCAGAAGCGGAGTTTGTTCAACAAGACATGAGTGACTTTACCGTGACTCAAGAGCTAGATCTGATCACCTGCTTCCTCTACTCCATCCATTACAACGCCGATCTGACTAAGCTAAAGCAGTGTATTGAGAGCGCCCACCGTGCGTTAAGTAGCGGCGGCGTATTCTGCTTTAACGTGGTGGCCAAGGACAAAATCAATAATGCGCTATTTGTGCAACACGGCGCGACCCAAGCCGATGAGCAGTTTACCTTTCGCTCCAGCTGGTTTTTTCAAGGTGATGGTGACCAACAAGCCCTCAAGCTCAGTATTGAAAAAACCTGCAGCCAGCAAACTCAAATTTGGCATGACGAACATCCCATGGTGGCGTTTACCTTTGCGGCAATTGAACTGCTGCTACAGCCTTATTTTGAGGTACACCTGTTTGAGCATGACTACCACAAAATCATTCCGTGGGATGGGCATTCAGGCAACGCGTTGATTGTCTGCGTGAAACGTTAACCAAACGGTGTCGGCTACGCCCGAGGGGATATGCCGCAGCGATACAGATTTGCATAAAACAAAGGCCGCTAAATGCGGCCTTTGTTGTTTAATCTTGATGCGGTTCGAAGTATGAATCCGGGATCAAATGCCCCAACTCATGGGATTTGGTTTTCAGGTAGTTTTCGTTGTATGGGTTTTTACCCACTTGCAACGGCACCCGCTCCGTCACTTCCACCCCAACCTGCTGCATCGCTTTCACTTTGCGAGGGTTATTGGTCATCAAACGCACTTTATGTACGCCGATTTTTTCCAGCATTGGCGCAATCATGTCATATTTGCGCATATCTGCCGGGAAGCCCAACTTTTCGTTGGCTTCTACAGTATTTGCGCCTTGGTCTTGCAGCGCATAAGCGCGCACTTTATTGAGCAAGCCAATGCCGCGCCCTTCTTGACGCAGATAGAGAATAAAACCACGTCCTTCTGCAGCAATATTTTGCATCGCTGTTTGCAACTGAAAACCACAATCGCAACGCAGACTAAACAGCGCATCGCCAGTGAGACATTCAGAATGAATGCGTCCCAGCATCGGCTCGTCGGCCTGTAATTCACCAAAGGTTAACGCTACATGCTCTTTGCCTGATTCTGTATCTTCAAAACCATGCATGGAAAACACACCCCAAGGCGTTGGTAATTTGGCTGTAGCAACGTATTTAATCGACATGAACTAACCTTAACGACATCTCGAACACCCATCTGTACCGCTTTAACCAGCATCGAGATAAAAGCTGTTTAACACCTTCAGGCTTAGTGATTTTGCTGCGCGCAGGCGGCCACTAAGCAAACCTTTCCCGCTTGCGACACGGGCAATGCAGACCTTCGGTCTATTAGGCTGTGGAGTATATCAATAACCCGCACAGGATGAAGCAGCTTTTTTTCGCAAAATTTCGATTATTGTGAACGATTAATGCCACACATCGCACGTTTGGTTAAAAAAGCTGTCAGCCTTGAGGATGTAACTGATGAATCACTTGATTGGATGAGCCGCGAAAGCTCAGTGAAGGATCGGCCAGAGACTGCTCAAACTTGCCATCCACCAATACATCAATCAGCGGTAACAAGGCTTGTTGTTCGCTCGTTAACTCCGCCAGCGTATAACCGGTCCAAAGCCAGACATCTTTGCTGGGGGCTTCTTCCCTTACCCGCTGCAATAGCTGTTTTATCGCGCCTAGGTTTGCCGGAAACAGCGGGTCACCGCCCGATAATGATAGGCCTCGACGCTTGATGCGACTGTCGGTTAAATCTTTGATGATTTGGTCTTCCATCTGTTTATCAAACAGATGACCAGAACGCGGATCCCAAGTGGATTGATTGTAGCAGCCACGACATTGATGCTCGCAGCCTGACACAAACAGTGTGGCGCGCGTGCCGGGGCCGTTAATCACATCAACGGGAAAATACTTGTGATAGTTCATGCGAAGCTCCAAAAGTGAGGGGCACACTCGGTGCCCCTTAGTCGCGATTAGAGGTGCTTAACTCGACGTTTAACCTCTTCCTGCTTGCCGTGATTGAATGGACGCGCATCAGGACTGCCCAAATAACCACATACGCGGCGAGTTACCGACACTCGGCTTGGCTCATGGTTACCACATTTAGGACAGACAAAGCCTTTAGAGGTACATTCAAATTCGCCAGTAAAACCACAGTCGTAACATTCATCAATTGGCGTGTTAGTGCCGTAGTAAGGCACATGCTTAAAGCTGTAATCCCATACATCTTCCAACGCTTCCACGTTTTTCTGCATGTTTGGATATTCGCCGTAGCAAATGAAACCACCGCTAGACAAATCTGGATATGGCTTTTCAAAGTCGATTTTGTCGTAAGGGTTGACGTTCTTTTCAACATCCAAGTGGAAGCTGTTGGTGTAATAACCTTTGTCGGTCACTCCGTCCACTAAACCAAATTGCTTTACGTCCAACTTAGCAAAGCGGCTGCACAAGTTTTCACTTGGGGTGGCATACAAGCTGAAACCATAACCAGTTTCTGCTTTCCACTGCTCGGTAGCGGCTTTTAAACGAGCGACAATCGCCACTGCTTTTTCGCGCAAGGTGGCATCATCAAACACATGTGTGCCATTGCCATACAGCGCGTTAATGGTTTCATGCAAACCGATGTAACCCAACGAGATCGACGCACGGCCATTTTTGAAGATTTGCGCAATAGTATCGTCAGCCTTCAAACGCACGCCACAAGCGCCTTCCATATACAGGATTGGGGCCACACGGGCTTTCACGTTTTCTAAGCGAGCAATACGGGTATCCAGCGCTTTGCGGGCGATGACTAAACGTTGATCCAACAGGCGGTAGAAAGCTTGTTCGTCACCTTTAGCTTCAAGGGCGATGCGCGGTAAGTTAACGCTGACCACGCCGAGGTTGTTACGGCCTTCGTGGATCTGCTCACCATTTTCTTCATAAACACCGAGGAAGCTGCGGCATCCCATTGGGGTTTTAAATGAGCCAGTCACGCGCACAACTTGTTCATAGTTGAGGATGTCTGGGTACATTCTGATGGTAGAGCATTGCAACGCCAGCTGTTTGATATCGTAGTTTTGGTCTCCCTGCTTGTGGTTGACGCCATCTTTAATGGCAAATACCAGTTTAGGGAACACCGCAGTCTTATGGTTTTTACCCAGACCTTCCATACGGATTTTCAGAATCGACTGCTGAATTAAACGTGATTGCCAGCTAGTACCGAGACCAAAACCAAAGGTCACAAACGGAGTTTGACCGTTCGCGGTGTGCAGGGTATTCACTTCATATTCAAGTGATTGGAACGCATCGTGACACTCTTTTTCAGTGCGTTCATTGGCATAACCTTCAGCGTCGCTAATGCCCCACTTTTGCGCTACTTCCAGATGTTTCTCATAGCTTTTGGTAACAAACGGCGCCAACACTTCATCAATACGGTTGATGGTGGTGCCGCCGTAAATGTGACTCGCCACCTGCGCAATAATCTGTGCAGTAACGGCGGTCGCAGTTGAAATTGATTTAGGTGTATCAATTTCAGCATTGCCCATTTTAAAACCACGGGTCAGCATGCCGCCCAAATCAATCAACATACAGTTGAACATTGGGAAGAACGGTGAGTAGTCCAAATCGTGATAGTGGATTTCACCGGCTTCATGGGCGGCAACCACATCTTTGGGCAGAATATGATGTTTGGCGTAATGCTTCGCGACAATCCCCGCCAGCAAGTCACGTTGGGTTGGGATCACTTTCGCGTCTTTATTAGCGTTTTCGTTCAGCAAAGTAGCGTTACTTTGCTCAACCAAACCACGAATTTCTAGGCTGAGCTTACTTGAGCTTTCACGGCAGATGTCACGGTCGTGACGATATTCGATATACGCACGGGCTACCTTTTTGTATGGCCCATCCATCAACAGGTTTTCGACATGGTCCTGTAATTCTTGGATACCTACTTCGTCTTTCTCTTTGACAGCTTGGGTCACTACTGCGGCGACAGTTGCAGCATAATCCGCATCATCTACACCACAGTGCGTCGAGGCGGCCAGCACTGCGTCCCTGAGTCTTGTTTCATCAAACGGTGTACGACACCCGTCCCTTTTGATAACAACTGGCATGGCTCTTATTCTCCTTATTTTCGTTTTTAATCACCATATATAGTGAAATTTAACCACCTCAACACTATATGTGGGCAATTAGGCTACAAACGGCACAAGGAATCATTGATCTCGATCATGATTAGATGAGTCAGAAAATTGAGTGTTCAATAGTTGACGGAACGGTAGTAAAAGAGGTTTTTTGCACTTGACGCGCGGGTTTTAGAGCGATAGTTGGCGACTAATTTTAGCCGCCTATAATACCATGGTCTAAGGCACTATTCGTAGTCACCTAGGGTCGCTTCGATTAAGTGACGTACACGGCATACCGCCTGATAGCCAGCTTCAATCGCTTCTTCGGCACGATGAAATTCCATCATGCCAATATCCGAAACTTTCGGAATAATGCAGATATCGGGTGGGTCGCCCACTAAGCGCGCCCGTTTATGTCGCTGCTCCAAAATATCCATCGATTGCGACATCACCGCCAACATGCCCGGTTGTTGCTTATTAGCTGATGAGAATTTTTGCGTCAGGTTACCAATGTAGTCTTTGCCTTTGGCAAAAAAGTCCATAAAGGTTGATTCTGACTGTTGCCGTTCTTCCGCTTTATCTTGGTCGCTGCATTCACTTTTGATGTTTACCGGCAGAATTTGCAGTTTTTCGCGCCGATGACCATTGAGATCAACCGCAATCACCACATCAACCCCCATCGCCCGCGCCACCGACACAGGAATGGGATTCACCACAGCACCATCCACCAGCCAACGCTTCCCCTGCCTGACGGGCGACATAATCCCCGGCATTGAACATGAAGCGCGCACCGCATTACGTAAATTGCCACTACGAAACCACACTTCTTGGCCAGTATTGAGATCGGCCGACACCGCAATAAACGGCTTTTTCAGCTCCTCGATTTTCCACTCACCAAGATGCTGCTCCATAGCATCAAACACCTTATCACCACCGATAAGCCCACCACGACGCCAACTGATGTCCATCAAGGACAACACTTGCCAACTGGTGAAGCCACAGACCCATCGCTCTAGCTCATCTAACCTATCGTTTGCATAAGCAGCGCCCACCAGAGCACCGATGGAGCATCCGGCTATCTTCTGCGGATGAACCCCCATCGCTGCCAGCGCTTTTAGCACGCCAATATGTGCCCATCCTTTTGCGGCTCCGCTGCCTAACGCAATACCTACCGATGGCATACTTGTCTCTCCTGTTGCGGCAATTCCTGAACAACGCGCTAAATTCACCTATAATGGCCATTCTATATGGGCAGTCCCCATAAACTCAACGTGCTGAAATGCACCACAATATTGTGCGCCGATGACATACGCGTGATGCCGCGATGAAAGTTAGCCGCAAACGGTATTAGCGCTGCCCAAATGGCAAAAAAGCGCCTATAATATGCGGCCGCTAAAAATAGGAGTTCACTTTTGCAATTTTCAGACTTTTTTCTCGACAAACGCTTACTGCAATCTTTGGGGCATCAAGGCATCACTACGCCAACTCCAATTCAGGAAGTCGCCATTCCTGTAGCACTGGCCGGGAAGGATCTGATGGCGTCATCAAAAACAGGCTCAGGTAAAACCTTTGCGTTTTTGCTGCCGGCGTTGCAACGTGTTATTTCAACCAAAGCACTGAGTAAACAAGACCCGCGGGTGTTGATTTTGCTGCCTACGCGCGAACTGGCAAACCAAGTGTATGCCGAGTTGCGCTCACTGGTAGCCAATACCCAATACAGCGCGGTCAGTATTCTCGGCGGCGAGAACTTTAACGATCAAGCAAAAGCACTGGCACGCAATCCGCACTTTATTGTGGCAACCCCAGGCCGTTTAGCCGATCACCTAGAACAACGCCATCTGTTTCTGAACGGCTTGGAGTTACTGGTGTTAGATGAAGCGGATCGCATGTTAGATTTAGGCTTTGCCTCGCAACTGCGCGCTATCAACAGCGCGGCTGACCATCGTCGCCGCCAAACGCTGATGTTTTCAGCCACCTTAGCGCACGATGAAGTGCAAACACTGGCCAGTGAGTTACTTAAAGACCCACGCCATGTAGCGATTGGTGCCAGTAACCAAGCCAACCCAGACATTCAGCAACGTTTGTATTTAGTCGATAACCTCACCCACAAAGAAGCGGTATTGCAGCAGGTGTTGAACCACGCTAGTTTCCAGCAAGCCATTATCTTTACCGCCACTCGCGTCGATGCCGAGCGTTTAGCGCAATTGGTGGACAGTTGGGGGCATTCTGCAATTGGCTTGAGCGGCGAATTAATTCAGAGTAAGCGTAACCAGATTATGGACGGCTTTGCTCGCGGCCAAGCCAAAGTGCTCGTTACTACCGATGTGGCATCACGCGGGCTCGATTTGACCAATGTTGGCTTAGTGGTCAACTTTGATATGCCAAAATTTGCCGAAGAATATATTCACCGGATTGGCCGTACCGCTCGCGCAGGCGCAAAAGGCGATGCGGTGTCCTTGGTTGGGCCTAAAGATTGGCACGCGTTTGAGCGCATCGAAGCGTTCCTCGGCACCAATATTGAGCGCGCCGCCATTGAAGGTTTTGAAGGCAGATTTAACGGCCTTGCGCCAGAGCGCCAACATACTGGTAAGCGGTCGATCACTAAACCTAAGGCTGCTAAACCTCGCAGTTCAGTAAAAGCCGCGGCCAAGCCAGCTCAGCGCGATAAGCGCTTTATGACCTCGGTGGATGTTGGCGATGCGCCGATGCGCCGTAAACCGGCCAAACCTGACGTTAGCGAAAGCGACGAATAACTGTTTAAACAATGACGAATCATAGTTTTGCTCAGCCGTTGGGCAAAACAGAAAGGAAAGACCAATGAAAGTTTGTGGTGTAGAGATTAACAGCAGCGAAGCGATTATCTGCTTGGTGCAAGATGATGGCGAATTGTTCAACGTACCGGAATGCCGCAGTCGCTCAATCAGTTTGCGTAACGCAACCGACGACCAGGCGATTCAAGAATTCCATTTCGCCTTCAACAAGTTGATGCAAGATTATAAAGTCGATGAAATCGCCATTATCAGTCGTCCTCTGAAAGGCAAATTCGCAGGTTCAGCCGCAAGTTTCAAAATGGAAGCGGCCATTCAACTGTGCAACCTGCCAGCGACAGTAATTCAACAAACGGAAATCAAAGAGCAATTAAAGCGCAATCCGCTGCAAGTCGACTTTGAATGTTTGGAACTGCGTAAGATTCAAAAACCCGCTTTTGAAGCGGCTTACGCCCGCCTGAACATCAAGCAATATAGCAAGGACTGATCTTCCGTTGGCGACCGACTATCTCGGCCATTACAGCCCAGAGATCCAAGCGCAAGTAGCCCAACTTCAAGCACAAGGGAAGTTGGGCGCTTATCTGCTCAAGCGCCATCCAGACATCCATCAAATTCGCAGTGATCGCGCCCTGTATGAATACACGATGGCGCTCAAGAACGAATATCTGCGCCAATCTGCCCCACTGGCCAAAGTGTGTTTTGATGACAAAATTACCCTTAGTCATCATGCGTTAGGGTTACATACCTACGCCGCTCGACGCCAAGGCTATAAAATCAAAAGCAAAAACGAGATCCGTATTTCGTCCAAACTAAAGTGTGTGCCGGAAGCGTTTTTACGGATGCTAGTAGTGCATGAACTCGCCCACCTGCGGGAGAAAGAGCACAACAAAGCGTTTTACAAGTTGTGCCAGTACATGGAACCAGATTATCACCAGCTGGAATTTGAGCTGCGTATCTACCTCACCTTGGCAGATGCGGGCGAAGATCCCTATCAGGCTTAACTCTTATTGGTATTGCTGTCGTCTTCCGCAATGATTTGGTCAAAGCGCTGATAGCCATGCAGCGCTTCGAAGTCTTTCTCCTCTTTAGCCGCTTCAGATAAAGAGGCACTGAAATCTACCGCTAATTCCAAATCTGATATTGCCTGCTCATCAGCGCCTAATTTGGTGTAGGCACAGGCGCGTTGATACAGGGCATTGGCATTTTGCTGATCGACTTCCAGCACTCGGTTACAGATGCTCAGCGCCCAATGGTATTCACCCATCTCCATCGCAGCATCAGCCATATAGGTCAGTGCTTCCAAATCGCCCGGACGGATTTTGAGAATTTCATTATAAATTTCAATTTTTTGTTCTGGGGTTTGCGAGTGCTGCGCGCGGATCCACAAGTTGTGGATCTCATTAATACGTTCAATCTCGCGATTGTTTTCAGTGATGATGCGGGATTTACGCTTGAGTTCGCGCTCCATATCCTGAAACTTTTTCTCGTAGCGC
Source organism: Shewanella avicenniae (assembly GCF_017354945.1). Classification (NCBI taxonomy): domain Bacteria; kingdom Pseudomonadati; phylum Pseudomonadota; class Gammaproteobacteria; order Alteromonadales; family Shewanellaceae; genus Shewanella; species Shewanella avicenniae. The sequence goes on from NZ_CP071503.1 coordinate 2,546,691, forward strand.
CCGGCAATCTCTTCCAGTTTTTGATTGGCCATTTTCTGGGTATTGACCCGAATATCACGCAATGATTGCCAGCCAACCAAGGCAATTAACGACGCAGCCGCCGCAATCAAATAGAAAAAGTAAGTCACGGTGACGTTGGCATAGTTCATCGATTTATCCGCCACCGCCAATTCACGGTCAGTGATCTGCTGTGTCACCCGCAATTCCAGTGACTGCTGATCTTGCCGAATCGATTTCAGCTCATCGAGCACATAGCGCTCCATCAACGGCTTATCGTAAATACTTTGCTGAGAGTATGCTTGTGGCTCAGGGGTTTCTACCGCTGGGGCAGTAAAGGTCATAGTAAGCAGTAGCAGCGAAAGGAAACGGATCATGGCAGCCTCGGCAGTAGTTTTCATCGCCCTAAGCCTAACAAGCCCTTGATCCATGAGCAAATCTGATGGCCAAAAAGTTCCCCCAGCCATCGTGCTGCCGCACAAAAAAACAAAAATCCCCGCCGTAGCGAGGATTTCTAACATTTTCTGAGCTTAACCCAGATTCATGATATGGCGGCGTTGATCGACCAACGACTTAAATGCCAAAAGTTGCTGTTTGTCGAGGTGGCTGGCCATTGGGATTTGTGCGGTCATAGGGTTAACCGGACGGCCGTTAATATGGAACTCATAATGCAGATGCGGCCCCGTCACCCGGCCGGTATTGCCCGATAAGGCAATCACTTGACCACGACTGACGCGCTGCCCTTTGTGCACCAACACTTTAGACAAATGCAGATAACGGGTGGTGTACTTGCTGTCATGTTCAATCACCACATAACGGCCTGCGTATGGGTGGTCAGTCACCATTTTCACCACACCATCGCCGGTCGCTTCGATCTTAGTGCCAATCGGTGTGGAGAAATCAGTACCGTTGTGCGGTGCAGTTCTGCCCGTTACAGGATGGTGACGATACGGGTTAAACCCTGATGAAACACGATAGGCTTTTGCCAAAGGCAGGCGTTGGAAGGCACGCACTAAGCTGGCGCCGTTCTCATCATAAAAGTTGCCGTCAGCATCTTGAAAGGCGGTGATATCGTTACGGCCATTGTGAATACTGATGCCCAGTAGTTGGCTGTTACCAGTTAATTCGCCTTCCACAAATTGGTCTTTCAGCAAAATTGAGAAGGTGTCCCCTGCGCGCAAATCACGGGCAAAATTCACTTTATCTTTCAACAGCATTTCAACGCGTTGAATCTCGCCTGCACTTAATCCAATTTTTTCAGCGGAGCGATAGAAAGAACCATTGATGGTGCCGCTGATGATGCGGTCTTGCCACTGACCCGGCACGTTAACTTCTTTGACTTCAAAACTACCATCGTCATAACGGCTGAACACCACTTGGCGCGCAGCGTTAAAGTAAAGCTCTAACTGGGTCAGTTGTTGCTGTTCATCGGTCCAGAAACTGATTCTGTTACCGGGCATCAAGGTATCTAACGCCAGCACGTTCAAATCAGCTTCCAGCACTTTATACATGGTTTGCTGATCAACACCGGCTTGGGAGAACAATGCGCTTAAGGTGTCGCCCGATTCAATGTCATGGACAAAGCTTGGGCTGTGGGTGCGAACCTCATTTGGCTCCACATTTTGCTGCGGCAGAATGCGGCTAAAATCCAACTCTAATGGAATACGGTCACCCACTGGGGTGATACGTTGAGATTGCGTACTTGGCAGAACCAAGGCAACCGCCAAACAAAAGCCACTGAGTAATAAGGTTTTACGATGAAGAGATGGCAGTGCCTGCAAACGGGCGGTATAACTGCTAAACCCAAACATTTTCTCTGTTTGCAAACTGCGTCTCCTAAAGTAATTAACGGTTAAAGTTCACTGTCATCTGTTTGTAACAGCACCAATTCACAGAGTTATATCAGATCGAACGCAATAAACAAGGCTAAAACCGCTTTCAAATTTAATTGGCGACTTTTTAAACTGCGATTTGCGAAATTAAGCACATTCCAAACGGATGACACTACCGCGTGCCTGTTTCAGTACATCAACGCGGGTCAGTATCTGTTCTTTCATTTCGGTCACATGAGAAATCACCCCAATCATGCGGCCACTGGCTTGCAAATCAATTAAGGTGCGAATCGCCAACTCTAGCGAGTCTTGGTCTAGACTGCCAAACCCTTCATCAATAAACAGGGTGTCGAGTTTGATGCCGCCAGCGTAGGCTTGCACCACGTTACTCAAGCCTAATGCCAACGATAGCGCCGCCATAAAGCTTTCACCACCACTCAAGGTCGCCACGGGGCGCACTTTGCCGCTGTAGGCATCTTCCACTTCTAAATCCAGCCCTGAGGCGCGGTTACCTTTGGCGCGTTCCTCTTTGCGCAGCAAGCGATAGCGGCCTTTGCTCATACGCGCTAAACGCTCCGAAGCCTCAAGCAGCACGTCATCAAGCAATACGCTCAACACAAAGCGCTGCAAACTGAGTTTGCTTTGGTTATTGCCGTTGGCAACATCTGACAAAGTGCCCACTACCGCAAAACGGCTTTCCAAAGCGGCTAACGCTTTGGCATCGGCGGCCAACTTTTGCTGGCAATTGATTAAGTTACTTAAGCGACTGTTGATCTGTTGAAATTGCTCATCTGCTTGTTGCACCAGTTGCTGCTGTGCAGTGACTGCCGTCATTAATGCGGTAAGGTCGGGCGCAATTGCATCTTTGAGCTTTTGCTGCAATGCATCAAGTTGCCCTGCCAAGGCATGACATTGCTGCTGCCATTGCTCAATATTGGCGGTCAACTGCTGCTGTTGACCATCGCTTAGCTGCGCAGCCGTTAACGCGGCCACATCGCTAAACCCGGCCTGTAGTAATGCGCTACTTAGCTCTTGCTCAGCTTGTTCGCTATAGCCTTGTGCTTGCGCTAACTGTTGCTTGCTGGCAGCAAGGGCGCTTTCTGCCGTGGCTAACTGAGCCGTTGCCTGTTGCTGCGCTTGTTGGATCTGGTTTATTTGCGCCGTTAGCCCGCTTTGTTGCTGAGCCAATTGCTGCAATTGATCGGTCAATTGCGCCAACGCGGCTGCCGCGGTGAGGTTTTGTAACTCGGCAGGCAGACGACGCTGATTCTCTGTTAGCGCCCCCGCTAAACTGCTGCAGTGGCTTTGTTGCTCAGCCACCTGCTGTTGCGCACTATTGAGTTGCTGTTGCTGCGTAGTTAATTGCTGCTCCAACGCGCTAAGCTGCTGCTGTTGTTTGCTCAGCTGTTGCTGCGCCTGTTGCGCGGCGGCAAATTGCTGTTGAGTCGCGGTGAGTTGTTGCTGCCATTCGTCAAGCGGCAGTGGTGCTTGGTAATCAAGCACCAGCGCACTAAACAGAGGTACAAGCTGTTGCTCCAAACCCGCCAGTTGATCGCGCAAGCTACGGTAATCGCTACGCAAGGTTTCGCAGATCGAGCGTTTGCTGTCGAGCTGTTGCTGGGCGTGCTCTAATTGCTGTTCGGTCGGAATTTCAAGCTCACTGTGCGCCGGATTAGGATGCTGCTGACTGCCACATACGGGGCACGGCACATTGGGGCCAAGTTGCTGTGCTAACAGTGCCGCCTGCCCTTGGTGCCATTGTATTCTGAGCTGAGTCAATTGGGCTTCTGCGGTATCAAGCGCCGCTTTCGCCTGCTTGCCCTGCTCAGCTTTTTGGGTCAACTGATGATTAAGCCGCTGTTGCTGTTGTTGCAAGCCCACAATTTGCTGCCCTTGCTCACATTGACGCTGCCACTGATATTGCTGCTGTTGCAGTTCAGACAGCTGGCCAGCGTGCTGTTGCAGTTCGGCCATCGCTTGCGTGAGCTGGGTTTTCTTTGCTTGCAGTTGTTGCAGTTGTTGCTCAGCCGTTTGCTGCGCTTTAATAACGCGCTGCAGCTCAGTGTTGGCCTGATCCAGTTGCTGTTGCTGCTGATAATAATTTTCCAGTAACGGCTTTAATTGCTCAGCGTGTTGCTGAGCACTGCGGCTGAATTGCAATTGCTGATCCAGCGCAGGCAGTTGTTGTGCGGCGCTATCGGCTTGCTGTTTTTGTTGCGTAGCGTGTCTCAGTTGCTGCTCGGCGGCAGTCAGTGCTTGTTGCTGTGCGATAAGTTCGCGACTGCGTTGTTGCTGCTGGCGATAAACCGGCAGCACTTGCTGCGCCATTTGCGCTAATTTGAGTTGTTGCTTGACGCGATCCATCTCGGCTTGACGCGCCTTGGCTTGCTCAAGGCTTTGCGCCACCCGCGCCTGCTCCGCCAGTTCACTATTGAGGCGTTTACCTGCATCTAACTGCTTATTTGCCTCGTCCAGCTTGGCACTGGCCTGCGTTTTTTGCTGTTTGGCGTGCTCACAAAGTGGCGTAAGTTCACTGATGGCATTTGTCAGCGCATCGGTTGATTCCACCCCTGCAGTATCGAGGATCCCCAGTCGTTTCTGCTCTAAATCATGGGCTTCATCGCGGATTGCTTTGGCTTGCGCCTTTAATCGCTCTTCAATACGGCTATAGATGCTGGTTTGAAACAGCTGGCTAAAAATCTTTTCCCGCGCTTTAGAATCGGCCAGCAATAGTTCACGAAACTTGCCTTGCGGCAACACCATCACCTGGCGAAACTGATCCACATCCAGCCCGGTCAACTCTTCAACCATGCTAGTCGCTTCAGAGACTCTGCTGGCCACCAGCAATTCAGCACTGCCATCGGGCAGTAGCCGCTGTAATTTGGCTTCGGCACTTTGATTGGTGTAACCATCACCGCGGGCTTTCGGGCGTTGCTGATCTGGCGTGCGTTTAATCAAATAGCAACGTTCGCCTAATTCAAATTGAAACTCGACCGTGGTCATCAGGCTGTCATCGGCATAGTCGCAGCGCATTTGTGGCGCCTCACGCTCATTGCCGGTGGTTTTGCCATAAAGCGCGAAACAAATAGCATCGAGAATACTGGTTTTGCCGGCACCGGTTGGGCCATTAATCAAAAACAGTGGGTTTTGCCCCAATTCGCGAAAGTCGATAACCTGTTTATCCGCAAACGGGCCAAAGGCCGTCATGGTCAGTTGTAATGGCTTCATGCATCCTCTCCTTGGTGCAATTCATCAATCAATCCATGCAGATGTTGCTGCTGCGCCTCGGTTAATAGCTCTCCCGCCACTTGCGAGAAGAAATCACTGAACATCTCCAGCTCACCTTTTTTGATCCGCTCGCGGCCAATATCGCGGTCTTGTTGCTGAGTCATCAAACCGGTGCGCTCCAAGTGCAGCACATTAGGATAACGGCTACGCAGTTTACCCATTGGGTCGAGCAAGGCATGAGTGTCGCTCAAGCGCACCATCAGGTAATCATCCGCATGGGGATCATCTTTCGCACGCTCAAGCAATTCCGCTAAGCTGCCTTCAATAATCCGCACGTCGCGCGCGGCGGTAATCGGCAGCAAAGTGATTACAGCAGGCTGTGAGGGTTTCAGTTCCACCAAGGTGACCGATTTGCGCTGAGTAGCCTCGCTAAAGGAGTACTTCAGCGGCGAACCGCTATAACGCACATGCTCAGCGGCGCGATATTGCGGCCCATGCAGATGCCCAAGTGCGGCATAATCAAACGGGGTAAATAATGCGGGCGAAATCCGGTCAGCCCCGCCAACACTGAGTGGCCGCTCAGACTCAGATTCACTGCTGCCATCCAGAAAACAGTGCGCCACCACCACCTTTGGCAAGCCTTCGCTCGAGTGGGCAGCCACTTGCGCCAGCATTGCCGCCATCGCTTGTTCGTGACTGGTGATGCTGTCATCGTCGAGCAGATGCCGCACCGCCGTAGGCTCCGCGTAAGAAATCGGATAAAACCAAGCCGCGCCACTTTTACCCTGCAACAAAATAGGCGTGAGTTCGGCGGTCAAACTGCCAACAATATGCAAGCCACTGCGTTTCATCTGATTAGCGGCAAACCCCAAGCGCTCGGCACTGTCGTGGTTACCAGCAGTCAACAATACCGGGATTTGATGCTCGGCAATCATCTCATCGAGAAAGTCTGACAGTAAGGTGACTGCTGCGGCCGGTGGAATCGAGCGATCGTAAATATCACCGGCGATCACCAGTGCATCAACTTGATGCTCAACGGCGAGTTGGGCAATCTGCTGCAGTGCTAACCGCTGCTGTTCAATCAGTGATTCGCCATGCAATTGCCGACCGAGATGCCAGTCAGATGAGTGAATAAACTTCATAGGCTGTAGGCTTCCTTGCGCTTAAAACGGTTGAAAATGGTAATGCTCGGCTAACAGTTTAACACTCATCAGCAATGACATGGTCACCACCAAAGGCCGAATCAACTTGGTACCTTTGCTCAACACTAAGCGCGAGCCTAAAGTTGCGCCAAGTCCTTGACCAGCCAACATAATGAGTCCCATGCTCCACACTACTTTACCGCCTAGAGTAAAAAACAGCAGTGACGAGATATTGGTGGCAAAGTTCATCACTTTGGCGTGAGCCGTAGCTTTGGCGATGCCGTAGCCAGCCATGGTGACAAAGCCTAAGGCGAAAAAGCTGCCGGTTCCGGGGCCAAAAAAGCCATCGTAAACGCCGACACCTAAGCCAATGGTGAACGCAAACGGCACCGGGGTAAGCACTCGCGCGCTGTCTTGATCAGAAATCTTTTTAGAAAACAGGAAGTAACAGCCAATCGCTAAGATTAAAAATGGCAACATCGTTTTTAATACACTGCCATCGACCAGCTGTACCGCAATAGTGCCCACCGCTGAACCAGCAAGCGCACAGGCGATGGCAAGTTTCATCTCCCGCAGTTGCACCATGCCTTTACGCACAAAATAGACGCTGGCAAAAAAGCTGCCGCCACAGGCTTGCAGTTTGTTAGTCGCCAGCGCGGCCGCAGGCGGTAAACCTATCCACATCAGCGCCGGAATGGTGATGAGACCGCCGCCACCGGCGATTGAATCGATAAAGCCCGCCACAAAGGCGACCGAAAACAGCAGGATTACAAGTTGGAGGGTAAGCTCAATGTCCATTGAATATTATTATTGTGATAAGAGTCGAATGGGCTATTAGAGAGCTTTTCGATTAAAAACGCAAAGTGAAAAAGGCAAAGTGTACAGATGCAAAAAAGCCGTCTGGGTAACAGACGGCTTAGTGTTCTATCGTTCACGTTAGCGCTAAATCAACTCAGCGCTCAATCAATGGATTACAGAGTTGATTACCACTTCATTTCGCCCGTATTGACCTTGGCGCTCATCTCCAGCGATTGTTCACCCGCTAAATGAGGATATTTGGCTTTCATGCTGGCAATCACCGCTGCTGAATCGGCAGATTGACGTAACACCTCATCAAAGGTTTGCAGGTATTGTTCGGTAAATTGCAGTGCAGCAACGCCATTAGGCATCTGTTTGACATAGTGGCCGGGAATCACTTTCTGTGGCTTCAGCGCCAGCATCGCGTTGATATCATCACGCCACTGTTGGCGAGCAGCTACGGTTTGAGTATCAGCAGTCCACGCATGTTGTCCGGCAACGACCGCCACGCCACCGAGCACGGTGCGGTTAGAGGGTATCCACAAAAACGCACCATAATCATCGGCTTTACGCAGCTCAACGGTGTCACCATCCACACTGAAGCTACGTTGCTCAGTCGCTTGCGGCACAATGATTTCAGTCGGCGCACCGGATTTTAAAATCGGTCCCCAATAAGCAATTTTGGCTGCTTTGGTGGCATTGATATGATCCACCACTTTTTGCGTGGCAACCACTTTGGCGTTAGGAAACGCAGCCACAATGGGTTGTAAGCCAAAGTAGAAATCGGGGTCACCACAGGTAATCAAAATGGTGGTGAGCTGTTTACCGCTCTGTTTGATCAGTTGAACCAACGCCGCGCCATCTTGAGTGCTGAACTGCGCGTCCACCAGCATGGCTTCATGCTCACCGGAGATCAGGGTTGAGCTGATGGGGAAAATACCATTTTGCTGCGGATTGTAGGTTTGTAACTGCAACTCAGCATTGGCGGATGTTACGCCAGCCAGCAATATCGCGGCACTGGCCAACAATGGTTGCAAGGTGTGTTTCAAGATAGGTTTAACAACGGATTTCATATACTACTCCTTTAGATAAAGTGACGCGCTTACGCCTGCAGCCACTGGGTCAATTGCTGAACTAACGCGGCAGGCTCGCCATAAAAACGATTCACCGGCACGTTGAAATACTCAGTCCCTCGTTGCACTAACAAACTCGGAAAGCCTTGTGCGCCATGTTGAGCCATTAACTGGCGAGTACGGTTGATCGCTTGGCTGGCCAGTTGTTTGGCAGCATCGCTGCGGGCTTCTTGCCACACGTCAGCCGCTAAACCTAACTTTGCAGCCACTGCATCGAGCACTGAGGTTTGGCTAATATCTTTGCCATCCACATACCAGGCATGTTGTGCTGCGGCCAAAAATGCCAATGCATCAGCACCGCTGTGTTGTTGCAGCGCTAACATGGCCGCGCTTGCAGGCAATGAATCCAATACAACCGATTGGTCACGACAGAGATGCTCGCGATATTGCTCACCAAAGGTTGCGCCGGTGAGTTCAGCAATGCGGGCATCGTGGTCGCGAACATGCAAATGCCAGTCAGCATCAATGCGGCGTCGGCTATAGCCCATAAACAAGCCACCTGAGTGCAGTTCAAACTGTGCTGGCCATTGTTGCGCGGTAGCCTGTAGCAGCGACAAGGCGCCATAGCTCCAGCCACAAAGTGGGTCGATAATCCAATGCAGGGTGATTTCTTGAGTGTTTGTCATGCTGACCTCGATACGAATCAATCTATAGCGCTATTTTAAGTTTCACATTGAGAAACAAAATCCCCATAATTAGACATAGTTTGTTTCATAAATCGAGCAGATGAATGGATAGGATCACCGCGGCGCAAGTGTTTACCCGAATTTGTGAATTAGGCAGTTTGAGTGCCGCCTCAAGGGCAATGGGCATGTCGCGGCCGATGATTAGCCGCTATCTGGCTGAAATGGAAGATTGGGCGGGGACGCGCTTGCTGCATCGCTCTTCACGCAAACTAAGCCTCACGCCAGCTGGCGAGCAGTTGCTGTCGCAAACCCAAGCCTTGTTACAGCTTGCTGATGGGATTAGCCAAGTCGAGTTACAGCAAACGGTAGCGGGCACGCTGCGGATTTCCTGTGCGCATTTCACCGCTCAGCGAATACTCAATCCACTGTTGCAGCAGTTTTTAAAGCAACATCCGGCGCTCAAGGTCGAGGTGCAGATCAGTAACCAAAACGTTAACTTGGTGGCCGAGCGGATTGATTTGGCGATTCGGATCACCAATGAACTCGATCCCAATATTATCGCGCGGCGCCTCGGTGACTGTCGCTCGGTACTCTGCGCCAGTCCGCATTATCTGGCCGAGTATGGTGAACCCAAAGCCCCCGCCCAATTAATTCAGCATAACTGTTTGCATTACAGTAACTTCTCCGATGGGATTTGGTCATTTATCGCCCCCAATGGTGAATTGGTTGATACACCAATTCAGGGCAATCTGTCAGTCAACGAATCCTCTATCTTATTAGATGCCATTCTTAATCACAGTGGAATTGCCGTGTTACCTGAGCTGGATGCAGCACCCTACTTAAACAGCGGCGCATTGACAGCATTATTGCAAGATTATCAACCGCAGCCGTTAGGCATTTTTGGCATCTATCGCAGCCGAATCCATCAACCGTTGGCGTTGCGGCTGCTGCTTGATGCATTGCGCGACTTTCTACAAACTAGCGCTTAAATCGGGTTTACATCTGGTTATTTTTTATCTTGTTTGCGTAATTTAAATACAGCTTAAGGAGCAGCAAATGAATCCAGCCAAAGTAGTGCGAGCACAGGTAAAAACGCTGACAGATCTGCCTAACGTCGGCAAAGCCACCGCCAGCGATCTGCAACTGCTGGGTATACATCAGCCTGAGCAACTCGCCGGACAAGATCCTTATCAACTCTATCTAACCCTCTGTGAAATCACCGGTGTTCGTCATGATCCCTGTGTCATCGACGTGTTTATGGCGATTACTCGCTTTGTTGATGGTGAAGCGCCTCAACCTTGGTGGCACTTTACCGATGAACGTAAAAAGTTATATAGCGTCTAGCCTATTATAACCAATACTTTCGAAAGCCTTAGCCACTGCGGATGCAGGCCACAGTTCATCCTGAAAGTTAGTTTCTAAAGCGTTATATTTTGACCAAAATCAACATTCCTTAAATTCAATTTCCTTATGTTGTTTGGGTATTGGCAAATCATATCGCCATCCAGCATGAATCACGGCCCCAGCACAATGATTTCAGCTTGATCACTTTTGAACTTGTAAGGAAAGGAAATGAAAACCGCAGTAGTAGTTATCGATGTGCAACGCGCCTATTTTGAACAAGATCAGCAGCCGTTTGATGCGGCAGCGACCATCAGCAACATCAACAGTCTGACTGAATGGGCACATGCCAACGCCACGCCGGTTGTGTTTGTGCAACATCAAAGCGAAACCGTTACCGCTGGCAGCGATGCATGGCGTTTACAGCAAGATCTCTTAGTGCGCCAAGGGGATCAATTTGTGCAAAAGTGCACCCCTGATGCGTTCCAAAACACCATTTTGAAACCGCTGTTGGATCAACATGACATCGATCATCTGATCGTTTGCGGTTATGCCACCGAGTTTTGCATCGACACCACAGTTCGCCGCGCAGCAGAGTTGGGCTACAGCGTCGATATCGCCGCCGATGCACATACCACCAATGATAAAGCACACAGCAGTGCTGAATTTATCCGTCAGCATCACAACTGCACTCTACCTGCAATCACCAGCTTTGGTGTGGCCGTACGCGCATTGACGACTGAAGAACTGACCCGCCCAGTTGCGGCATCACAAGCGATCTAACCCTCGCGGCAGAACGCCGTTCATCTTGATGGCGCCACGCATGGTGATGCTAGATGTAGCTAATCATTAAGATGCGCCAACACAAAGGCCGACGTAATGTCGGCCTTTTCGCATTCTGAGTATGAGATGCATTCAGTGGGTACACGGGTTTGAAGCTGCAACGTTCGAAGCAACAAAGCTCGAAACAGCCACGCTTAAAACCTGACGCTATCAGTAAGCTCACTCAATCAAAAAGTGCGCCCGCGCAGTGGCAATTAACTGTTTACGGCTGGTTTGCCAACATTCAATGTGCACGTTAGCCACCCGACGCCCCTGCCGGGTAATATGGCATTCAGCAAAACTGTCTTTATGATAACCGGCACGAAGATAGTCGATGGAGAAGTCCACCACTTTCGGCACTTTACTGGTCTGCATAAACACCATTAGCTGGATAATCGCCGACATCTCCATAAAGCCGGCGATCACCCCACCATGCAACGCCGGCAACACCGGATTGCCGATGTTGTCGTCATTAGCAGGCAGTTGAAACACCAGCTCATCACCAAAGCGATTTACCTGCATCCCAATAAATTTGGCATAAGGTACGTGGGCGATCAGATCGGCAAAGTCATTGGTTTCAGTCACGCGCGCGACTAAAGTTTTTACATCCGTCAGAGGCTGTTTTGGCTCAGTCATGCTGTGCCTCCTCACCCATTAACGCTTTACGGAAGTTGTCACCAATCATCTCCGGGCTAATGCGCATAAACGAGCCGACCGCGTGAGCAATCGGATCATCCACGCTATCTTGATAGGCGATGGCGCGGGTAAAAGCCACGCTGGATGACAAACGATAACATTCGGCCATGCCAAATATCGGCTTATGCGGCTGCGCTGGCTTCATGTAATCGACCCGCAAATCGAGCGTGGGCGATATCTCGAGCGTACCAAACTTCTCCTTAATAGCGCATACCACGGCACAACCGCTGCCGGTGTCCATCAAGGTGGTAATCACCCCGCCGTGCAACACACCGGTATCGGGATAACCAATTAACGCCTCGTTGTAAGGCAGCTCTAGCAGTACATGATGCTCGCTGGCCTCATGCACTTTCAGCCCAAGACGGCGGCATTGCGCTAACTGATTAACAAAGCGCGTTGCCAGTGTCGTCATCGGGAAATAATCAGGATTTGTCTTCATCTGCGACTTTTTTTCGACTCAACATTGGGCCCAGTGGTTTGCCGCCCAACAGGTGCATATGCACGTGGAACACTTCCTGCCCCGCATGTTCGTTGGTGTTGACGATTAAACGAAAACCGTCATCAGCAATGCCCATCTCTTCTGCGAGCTTGGCCGCCACAGTGAACATGCGCCCAAGTGCGGCTTCATCTGAGGCCTTCACATCATTGATGGTCGGGATGACATGGTTCGGCACAATCAGAATATGGGTGGGGGCTTGCGGCGCGATATCGCGAAATGCGGTCACGAGGTGATCTTGAAAGACGATATCGGCGGGGATTTCACGTCTGACAATCTTACTGAACAGGGTTTCTTCAGCCATTTTACACTCTCCGGTGATTTCTAATGTCAGTGACACAGTTTAGCAGCTGTATCATCACGAAACGGTTTTTGCGTATAACTCAACGCATTATACGGTGATGCACACTTGAATGCGCTGCTTGATTAACATAGCAGCTTCAATCGCCTACCAGAAGATGTAAAGCACAACGAACACTTTTGTTCAATAAAAGCGCAATTCTGCCATGATCACCAAAAAGCCGATTTATTTCCGCTGGTCAGATTGCTGTCACTGCGGATTTTGGTAGCATGTTGAGCACTTCATCACACTTCAAATCAGCAATCACATGATCAGTTATCAAATTACCGCCGTTGATCCGGTGGCTCATTTATTTGAAGTCTCAATGCGGGTTGACGCACCTGCCAAGCAACAAGAATTTTGGTTACCGGCTTGGTTGCCAGGTAGCTATATGATCCGCGACTTCGCCAAAAATATTATTGGCTTACGCGCATCTGATGAAATCAATCGCCCACTCGCTATCAGCCAACTAGACAAACAACGCTGGCTGATTGAGTCCGATGCCAAGGTACTACATTTACGCTATCAAATTTACGCGTGGGATCTGTCGGTACGTACCGCTCATCTCGATCAAACCCACGGTTTTTTTAACGGCAGCAGCGTGTTTTTGGCAGTGCGCGGGCAAGAACTTAACGCCCATGAAGTAGAAATTCTGCCACCCGCTTCTTTCAGCGATTGGCAAGTAGCGACCACACTGCCGCGCATCAAAGGTGATGATTTTGGCTTTGGTCGTTTTCGTGCCGCCGATTACGATGAATTGATTGATCATCCAGTAGAAATGGGCACCTTTACCCTAGGCAGTTTTGAAGCCTGTGGCGTGCGTCATGATGTGGTGCTTACCGGGCGTCATCATTGCCATATGCCGCGCTTGCTTAAAGATCTCACCGAGATTTGTGAAAGCCAGATCAAACTGTTTGGCACCCCAGCGCCGTTTGAGCGCTATCTGTTTATGACCCAAGTGCTTAAAAGCGGTTTTGGCGGCCTTGAACATCGCGCATCAACGGCCCTGCACTGCGCCCGCAACGAACTGCCAAAATCGATGGATGCGCCAGTTGATAAAGACTATCGCAGCTATTTAACCCTTTGTAGTCATGAGTATTTCCACAGCTGGAACGTCAAACGCATTAAGCCGAAGGCATTTATTCCTTATCAATTGGAAGCTGAAACCTACACCCCACAACTGTGGGCTTACGAAGGTATCACCTCCTATTACGATGACTTGATGACCTACCGCAGTGGCAGGGTTGATAAGCAAAGCTACCTTGAGCTGCTCAGCCAAACGTTCACCCGCGTTTATCGTGGGGTTGGCCGCCTGACACAAAGCTTAAGCGATTCAAGCTTCAACGCGTGGACCAAGTTCTACAAGCAAGATGAAAACGCTGGCAATGCGATTGTCAGTTACTACACCAAAGGTGGTTTGTTCGCCCTTTATCTTGACTTAACCTTGCGCCTAGAAACCCAAGGCGAGAAAACCCTTGATGACCTGATGCGCCTGCTGTGGCAACGTTTTGGCTTAACGGGGATTGGCACTGACGACGACAGCCATCAACAGCTGTACAGCGAACTGCTCGGCCGCGATGCCAGCGCCGAATTTGCTTGGATTAACAAAGCGGAAGATTTGCCGTTAGCGGAGCTGCTCGCCAAATTTGGGGTTGAGATGAAACTGCGCCCAAGCAGCAGTAATAGCGACCAAGGGGGGGGCGATGCCGATGGTCTCAAGGTGGGCTTTGGTGCCAAATATAAAGCGGAAGGGCTCGGGGTACGAATTGTCAGTGTTGCTAACGGCTCACCGGCACACAAAGCGGGCTTAAGTGCCAAAGACCTACTGATTGCCGCCGATGGCTTACAAGCAGGTGCGCAGTTTGAGCAGTTCTTGCAGCTTTACCAAGAAAAAAACAGCATTACCCTACATTGGTTCCGCGATGACGTACTGATGAGCGGCGAGTTACCGATTGAAGTGGCCGCTAACGATACTGTGTCGCTATTGATCCGCGATGAAGAGAAAATCAAAGCCTGGCTGGATTAGCTTTAGCTTTTACTAAAAGGCAAAGAGCGGCATTGCCGCTCTTTTTGTTTGCGCTTAGCGCAGTTTATTTACGCCGCAAAGCTTAGCATCAGCGGCAGGGTGAGCAGGCTGGCGATGGTTGATAGGGTTAACGCAGATATTGGAAATTCGGTATTTTTGCCGGTCATTTGCGAGAAAATTACCGACATTCCCGCCACTGGGCAAGCGCTCAACGCCAACACCACCAGCAACATATCGCCTTTGATTTCGAGCGCTAACAAGCACACCAACACCACCGCGGGGAACAGCAGGTTACGCACAAATACACTCAGCCAGGCCATGCTGCTAAACCAGATGCGGCCAATTTTAACCGGCGCCATCGCTGCCCCCACCAAAATCAACGCCAAGGCGGTGTTCATCTTGCCGACATGACCAACGGCGTCATGCAAGGCAGTTGGTAAGCTGATGGAAAACACAAAGAACAAACAGCCAATAATGGCCACTACCGTATTCGGATTGAGGAGGACTTTAATCAACGACTTACGGTCTAGCTTGCCAGAGTGAGTCATCACCCCATGAGTCCAGACAAAAATGCCGTTTACTGCAATATACACTGAACCGTAAAACGCGCCGTTACTGCCTACCAGCGCCACCACAAACGGCAACCCCATAAAGCCACAGTTGGAATAAACCGCAGTAAACTGCATCTGCTCGGCAATACCACGTTGTTTCAAGCTGCGGCCATTGAGCAGTAACTTACTCATGACGATAAACAGCACGTGGATACCAAATGCGAGCCCACCCACCATCATAAAGTTGTGCCACATCTCGGGGGAGTAAGGAATTTGAAAGGCGTTAAACACAAGGCAAGGCATGACCACATAACACAGCAGCCAAATCAATTTGTCGCAGGTAGGCTTATCTAAAATGTTAGCTTTGGCGAGCCAATACCCCAGCCCCATCAGCACAAACAGCACAAATATCTGATTAATAATTACGCCAACGCCCATCTTTGATTTCGACACCTATCCATTGGAAAGCAACAGTATACGCTTTTATTGTCACTTTCCCGAATACTCAACTGAGGCAGCAGCAATCACGCCCATATTTGCTCATTTTTACGCCTTCGCGGCTGTTAAATGATCCAAATTCATAGCATTAATGAATAATAACCATTAGTCTTTTTCTGGCCTTTTCAATGTATTATGTAAATTGATACACAATCAGCTGGCAGCAAGGCACGAACCGCCTTAGTTATGTTATGGTGCCAGCCGCTACACTGATGGATGCCGCTATTAAGACGATACGTCGCCCACTATAGCGATACAACATCCTACATTCACACATGGCCTTGGCTCGCCCCTAGCTCGCGTATGCGTAAGGCATGCGCCCTATCGACATTTACTCTGATAGCGAACACCAAGGGTTGTCATTAGGCCATGGCAATAATAAGTGCCCACAAAGGAATTGGAGATCACATGCAGAATAAACTGACTTCACTGCTGTTAACTGCCGGTATTCTTGCCAGCGTTAGCGGTTTAGCCAACGCCGCCGAACCAGCAACAGCACAAATGCTGTATAAATCAGGCACCCAAGGGCAATTCAAAGGCCCAGAGAAATTATTCACTGGCGATGTTTCGGTTGAGATGCTGTTTCCCGCTAATGACACCACCGCCTATTCAGGTGCGTACGTGACCTTTCAACCCGGAGCGCGCACAGCATGGCACCTGCATCCTGCTGGTCAACATATGGTGATCACCTCAGGGGTTGCCTTAACCGGTACCCGTGATGGCAAAATTATTACCGCCAAAGCCGGTGATTCGGTTTGGTGCCCACCAAACCTTGAACATTGGCACGGCGCAACACCCGATGCCCCAATGACTCACCTTGTCATCACCAACAGCATCGACGGCAAAAACGTGATTTGGGGTGATAAAGTCACCGATGAGCAATACCTCAGCAAGGCAAAATAGGCCTGAAACCTTTTGGTTTTTAAAAGACTGACCAGCGGTATATGAAAGACTGAAGGGCGGTTTATAAAAAACTGAGCGGTGATTCGTAAAGTGAGCCGCAGTTAACCGATAGCAAAAAGCGACCGATGAATTCAGGTCGCTTTTTTGTTGGCCAATGTTTGCGGTGTGGGGCGATGTCATACCGTTAACCAATTGAATAAGGCAAGAAAAAGGGCGATACAACTAAAGCGTTGTATCGCCCTTGTGCGCTCCCACGGCTTTATCAGCCTAATTAAAAGGTCGATGCATCAATAACGTAGCGGTATCTGGCTTCTTTATTAACCACGCTTTCCCACGCATCATTAATCTCAGTCGCTTTGATCTTTTGGATCTTCGGCAGAATGTTATTAGCCGCGCAGTAATCCACCATCTCTTGGGTTTCTTTAATGCCACCAATCAGTGACGCGTTAAAGTTCACCCGCGAGAACGCCAGATACAACGCATTCACTGTCACTTCTGACTTGATCGGCATACCCACTTGAGTAAAGGTGCCATAAGGTTTCACCACTGCGGCGTAAGCGGCCACATTGAAATCATATGGAATGGTGCTCAACAGGTAATCCATTTGGCCATTGTATGCGCCCAGCTTGCTGAGATCGTCTACTACTACCGCTTCTTTCGCGCCAAAGGCGAGAATATCTTTCACTTTAGAAGGTGAAGTGGTGAACGCGTACACTTCAGCACCTTTCGATACGGCAAATTTAATCGCCATATGCCCCAAACCACCAATACCGGCAATCGCGACTTTCATGCCAGGTTTGATGTCCGCCCGCATCAGTGGCGAATAGGTAGTGATACCCGCACACATCAGCGGTGCAGCTTCTTCAAAGCTAATGTTTTTAGGCACATGCATCACAAAGTTTTCTTCTACAACGATGTTGTTAGAGTAACCACCTTGTGAAATACCGGTCGGTGAACGGTCATCTGGATAGCCATAAGTGAAGATGGTATCTGGATTGTATTGTTCTTCATCGGTGGCGTGTTGATGATAATGGTTACCCACCATACAACCTACGCCAGCACGGTCGCCCACTTTGAATTTGGTAACGTTTTTACCTACGGCAGCAACCACACCCACGATTTCGTGACCCGGTACTTGTGGGTATTTTTGTTGACCCCAGTGGCCTTTCTCTTGGTGAATATCAGAGTGGCAGATACTGGCAAACTTGATATCAATCAGTACATCGTTATCGCCCACAGGACGACGTTCGAATTTCCAAGGTTTCAGCTTGCCTGATTCGTCAAATGCCGCATAACCGCGAGATTGAATGTTGCCAGAAGCTTGACTAGCAAACACATTCATTGGACCAGCCAGCATAGCGCCCATACCGACAGCGCCGGTGAATTTCATCACTTTTCTTCGGTTATGATCATGATCTTTACCGTCACACATTCAAAATCTCCTTAGTTTGGATTAACTTCTCCGTTCACTTACTGCCATTTCTTGCACAATAACCTGCTGTTGAAGATAAATAGCTGCGGTTATTGATAAAGCAATTACGCGCGTTCTAATGCGAGACAACCCACAAAAACCGCGTAGATGACTTACGTTAATTAAGGCTTAAGCTGCTGAAAAACCTTATTTCAACCTTAATTCTCGTCAATGACAGAAGAATTTCAACATCACATTCGATGCTGTCATTTTCCACGGTTTTCTAAAATACCAATAGCTTGTTTGTCTACAATTCTTGCCTATTTTTACAAATTTTCTGAACACAACCTTAAACGGCTTAACTGAACTCAAAATGAACGGATTTGAGCAACTTTTCGACAATTTGGTGTGAAAAGCGTGAAGGTAATGGCACCACTCGCTAGCGGATTCCGCCAGCCGCAGTATCTTGCGGTCAGCATTTAGCAAATCAGCTTTTCCCCTCCCCTTAATTAACTGTTAATCTTTGCCTCCTAATGTCGAGCGGGCACGGGTTGCTGGCCAACCACCATGGACGTCACCAAGCGATAACACTAAGGATAACAATGAAATCTCTGCGTTTACCCCTGAACTCGGCGCTGCTTTGCGCTACTGTTTTTTTCAGCCAATATGCGGCAGCGGGCTCAACCGTTGAAACCAGCAGTGATATTGGTTTGGTGGCCGTTCCTGCCGCTGCGTGGGCATTAAGCCAATTTAAAGATGATAGCGAAGGCCAATATCAACTTTATTGGGGCTTGGGCACCACATTGCTCAGCACTGAGCTACTAAAATACACCATCCATGAACGCCGTCCTGATGGCAGTGATGATGATAGTTTTCCTTCTGGCCACACCTCACTCACCTTTGCCGCTGCCACCTACGTGCAGCAACGTTACGGTTGGAAAACCTCCATCCCGTTTTATGCTGCCGCCAGTTATGTGGGTTGGTCGCGAGTGCATACCGATCGCCACTACACCAAAGATGTGTTGGCTGGGGCGCTGATTGGCTACCTGAACGCGCGTTATTTCACTGAACCGTTCCACGGTGTGCAGGTGGCCGCGTATTCCAACGAGGATGCTGTTGGGATCAATCTCCATATGGCATTCTAACGGCTTGCACAGTCAGCGACGGATATCGCAGTGAAAAACCAGTCATTTATCAAAAAGTTGGGCTACGCCATTAACGGCTTTATCTACGCAGTCAAGGCCGAGCACAATATGCGCCGCCACCTTGCTGCCGCGGTAATCGCACTGGCAGTGTTTGCTTGGCGTCAACCCAGTGCGCTGTGGTGGGCGTTGATTGTGCTGTGTATTGCGTTAGTGTGGGCAGCAGAGTTAATCAACTCTGCTGTTGAAGGCTTGATTGACCATCTCCACCCTGAGATTCATCCGCAGATTGGCCATATCAAAGATATGTTAGCCGCAATGGTGTTGGTGTTCAGTCTCGCCGCCGTGGTGGTGGGCGTATTGGGCTTGTATTCGACGCTGTAATTACCTCCTCAATCAACACAGCGCGGTTTATTCATAGTCATAAGGGGTGAAATTAATCCCGTAGCCAAAGGGCTTATCGCTAGGCGCACATTCAGGTTCAGTCTCAAAAATTTGGATGTCGCCAATGATTTCAAAGCCAATCTGGCGACCAATGACATCCAGCATATCGGCGCTTTGATCCGCATTGAGCGCCCAGGTTTTCATCGTCATAATCGCTGGCCCGCGCGGACATTCAAAGCCATCTTGTAATTCACCAACAATGCCATCACCCAGCACAGTAAAGTGGCTAAATTCGGTGGTTTCTGGCTGTTTACTCATGAGTTATCCTTTTCGTTAGTCGCACTGCCCTCATCAAAACTGATGCAGGCTAGATTAGCCAGCCTCGCACGACCAATCTGTAACCAAACGCGTGAAATCCAATCCAGCGGCTTGTTATTTATCCAGCATTCAGCAGTTTGCACGGCAGCAATGTTATTAAAACACCGCCTCGTTAACACATTTTTTAACATTTCTGTTGCGCCACTTTGCGCTCAGCTTCTTTAGAATCAGATGCAATATCAACATGGAAGCCAGAACATGCCCATAACAACTAAAATCAGCCCCCACCTAAGCTCGAAGATCAGCATGAAAGTCAGCACCAAGCTCAGCTTAGTGGCACTCGCCCTCTCATCCCTTGTCGCCATGCCGAGTTATGCGGCGACGGCATCGACAACGGTCGCGACCCAAGCGGTAGCTGCGGAACAAAGCCCGTCTGCACGCACTAACGCGCTGTTCGATGCCATCTATATGGAAGACGTAATGGCCAGCCCAGTGCGCCAAACCTACATGGGCATTAAACAAGATTACGACAAATGGGATGATTTTGGCGACGCCGCCGATGCCGCAGCATTAGCGCGCAATAGAAAGCATCTGGCGCAACTTAACCAGATTGATGCCTCGCAACTCGATGCCCAAACCCAGTTAAGCCTGACACTGTACAAGCAAAGCTTGAGCGACGACATTAGCGACTACCAGTGGCGCTATCACAACTATCCGGTCAACCAGATGTTTGGCGGCCATTCGATGATCGCATCGTTTCTGATCAACCAACATCAAATCAGCAACGTCAGCGATGCCAAAGCCTATATCAGCCGGATCAACGGCGTACCTGAGCGCTTAGCTCAGCTGCAACAGGCGCTCGAAATCCGAGCCGACAAAGGCATTATCGCGCCCAAATTTGTGTTCGCCCATGTGATTTCTGATAGCCAAAACATCATCAGCGGCGCCCCGTTCGATACTGGTGCGGATAGCGCACTGCTGGCCGACTTCAGCAAAAAAGTCACCGCACTAGCGATCAGCAGCGATGAAAAATCAGCCTTAATTGCCGAAGCCAAAACCGCGCTGGTGAATTCATTGGCTCCGGCGTATAAAACGCTGATCAGCTACATCAAAACCCTTGAAGCTAAAGCCGATACACGCGACGGCGCGTGGAAATTCCCTGACGGTGAAGCCTTCTACAACCGCGCATTGGCACGCACTACCACCACCGACATGACCGCAGCGCAGATCCATGCGCTCGGCTTGGCCGAAGTAGAACGCATCCATAACGAAATGCGCGCCATTATGAAAAAGGTGAACTTTAACGGCAGTTTGCAAGAGTTCTTCGCCTTTATGCGCGACGACGCGCAATTCTATTACCCCAACAATGCCGACGGCCAACAAGCCTATTTGGCAGATGCAGAACGCATTATCGACAACATGCGTACTCGCCTTGATGAGGAGTTTAAGGTCAAACCGAAAGCGCCGATCATCGTCAAAAAAGTGGAAGCCTTTAGAGAGAAATCCGCAGGCAAAGCCTTTTACAGCCAACCATCACCCGATGGTTCACGCCCAGGCACCTTCTACGCCAACCTGTACGACATGCGTGCCATGCCAAAATATCAGATGGAAGCTCTGGTGTATCATGAAGGGATCCCCGGCCACCACATGCAAATTGCCATCTCACAAGAGTTAGAAGGCATTCCCACTTTCCGTAAATTTGGCCGTTACACCGCCTATACCGAAGGCTGGGGGTTATACAGCGAATCCTTCCCGAAAGAGATGGGGCTTTACCAAGATCCTTACTCCGACTTTGGTCGCTTGGCGATGGAACTGTGGCGCGCCTGCCGCTTAGTCGTCGACACCGGCATTCATGCGAAAAAGTGGACGCGTGAGCAAGGTATCGCCTTCTACTCCGAAAACACACCCAATGCCAAATCTGACGTGATTAAGATGGTTGAGCGTCATATCGTGATGCCGTCACAAGCCACCGCTTACAAAGTCGGCATGAATAAAATCATGGAGTTGAAGCAAAAGGCACGTAAGCAATTGGGCGATAAGTTTGATGTACGTGAGTTCCATTCAGTGATTCTGGCCAACGGCCCATTGCCGTTGGATGTGCTTGAAGATCAAGTGAACCGCTGGATTGACGGGGTTAATAAGATCTGAGGCGATGAGTAAGTAACCACAATATTTCTTCAGTTAGTATCACCGCACAGTCGCCCGCAGTATCGACGCGGTGATACTTCTCACCGACATCAAATACAATCCCTTCGACAGCGTTCACTGCATCATTGGGATGGATCATTCCACAAGACGGGTTAGCCAATAACCTCATTGAATGTTTAGCCAATGGTGCTGAAAACAACACATCGTAGGCAATAAGGTATTTGCCAGATCGCCGTCAGGCATCAAGGTATAGCTATGTTGATATCAGCAAACATATACATGAGCGTTAGCGCAAATGGCGGTGAAACAGGATACACAAACTCAGCATAACGCTGTGGGGTTTAGGCCGGAATCAGCTGAAGTTAACGGGAGATTACCAACGGATAGTTCTACCGATCGATGTAAGCAAGAGAGCAACGAGGATAATGTTTAATCAGGATTGAATAAGTTAATGATAAACATAGAAAATCAACATTCAACAACTGAATTTAGCTGGGACAATTTAGCGCTATTTAATCAAGTGGGTGCTCATATTTTTTTAAAATAATGGCCATAGTGCCGTCTTGCTCCATCTCAGCCACGATTTTATCAAACTGCTCCACCAGCGGAATATTTTCTGGCTTTTTAGAAAATACAAGATAACTCACCGCAGTTTCACTTGGTGGTCCACTAATAGTAACGCGTTCAAGTCCATTGAGCTGTTTGAGTATGTCGATGCCAACCAAACGGCTACAGATAACCGTGTCCATTCTGCCTGCCAACAATTTTTTAAACGTCAGTTCAAAACTTGTCGCTACATCTAGGCGCTTAAAGGTGTTTTCTTTTACAGCCGTATCAAATCTATTGCCGTAGGAGGTTCTATTAACGACACCTATGCTGGCGTTCGCCAGCGAGGCGTAATCGCCATCAAATTCGACTTTAGAGCCTTTCAAAACAAAAAATACATAATCTTGAGTAACCAAGGGGTGCTTGGGAAACAGCATTGTTTGTTCACGCTCGTCGGTCTTTTTTATGGTAAACAAGCCATCAACTTGCTGATGTTCAACAAGATATAAAGATCTCGCCCAAGGGAAAAACCTATATTGAACCGGTTGATCCATCCTAGAGAATATCTCGTTGACAATATCAATAGTGAGCCCTTGCGCCGTAGCACCAGTTTGCTGCATATAGGGGGGATAATGCATCGTAGCAAACTCTAATTGAGTTTGACTCCAAGAGAAGTTGCTATGCAGCAGTACGAATATGACGAGCAGAAAATTTCTCAAATTGCGTATGCATCTTATGGGTTGGAACGCATAAACTAAGTCTATCTGCGGTTGGTACTTTGTCAAAAGCCATTGGATAAATCATCTGCGGTAGGCGGGTCTAATGGCTAACGCCATTCCAAACTTCGTTTGGCAAGATTATCGCTGCGCGATAGCAAACTACGTTTGCTTAAAGTCGTGGAACTGCTCGTTCCACACCAGAGGATAAGGGGGCTAGACGGCTTCGCCCCCTTATCAATCCCCCTGCCGCCCCGACGTCGCGAAACACTACGGTGCTTCTGGTTTGCCATTTTCGCAAACCGCTCTGATTCGCGGTCCATCGCTCACCATCGCTGCTCGATATCCATATCTCGCTTGCTCAATGTCTGCCCAACGCTCCTTCGTCGCGCCGAGGGGGATTTCGGTGTTGCCTGATAGTTAGGCGGAATAGCTAAGATTAATTAGCAATCAACATCAATGATGATTTACATTACACGTAATGAATTTACTACTTTTTAACATAATTATTCATAAATAATTTCAAAATAACTTGAACAAATGTAGACTGGATGCCGAAATAAAAAGTATTGGCTAGTTGTTCATCGACACAAGGAGTGATAATCACAATGTTGGATAAGAAAAATATAGATATTTCCAATCTTAAAATAGAAAATGTTGATCTAGAACAATTAAAAAGAAGACTCTCTACTGGTACTGCGATTTTATTTACTGGCGCTGGATTTTCATCGGGAACAACTAATGTAAAGTCAAACACACCCCCTTTAGCAAAAGAGTTAGCGAAAGAGTTAGCGAAATTAGCCAATGTAACTGAAACAGAAGATTTGATGTTTGCTTCGGAAGTTGCAATGGAATATACAGAACATGAAGACATAATTAATTTATTAAAAGATAATTATACATTAAAGTCCGTCAGTGATTACCATAAAAAAATATGCAGCATTCCATGGCGGCGATTTTATACAACAAACTATGACAACTCTATTGAATTAGCATCTCTTGATGTGGGGAAAAGAATAGAATCTGTTGATCTCTCTAGTAAAGCTTCTGATTATTCGCAAAAAGAAAATGTATGTGTACATATTAATGGGAAAATTGATGGAAGTACTAGTGATGATTTATCTTCAAAAATAAAACTTTCTGATTCGTCATATCTGTCCCCTGATAGCTTTTTGAAGT
Organism: Shewanella avicenniae; assembly: GCF_017354945.1. Lineage (NCBI taxonomy): Bacteria > Pseudomonadati > Pseudomonadota > Gammaproteobacteria > Alteromonadales > Shewanellaceae > Shewanella > Shewanella avicenniae. The sequence continues at coordinate 2,570,964 of NZ_CP071503.1, forward strand.
CCAGTTGGAGTTATCATTTTAAAAATGATCTTGAACGAGCTAGTGCTATTGTTTTTGTTGGCTATTCGATGTATGACTTAGACGTTAAAAAAATATTGTATTCAAATCCAGAGTATCGAGAAAAGACTTACTTTGTAGTTAGAGAAGGTTCTAGCTTTCAAGATACTTTTATCTTGAAAAAATTTGGACATATATTAAACGTCGGCGTAAATGGCTTTTCAGACATTGTTGGTGATATAAATAAAGTTGTAGATTCAGATGATTTCTTTACTGAATCTTTAATTAAATACGAAATAAAAAATTATGATATAGATATCAGAGATGGTGACAGTGAAAAACTTCTACTTTTTGGAATTTATTCTTCTGACAAGTTACAAAGCTATCTAAGAAATACAAAGAATATACCTTATGTTTTTATAAGAAAAATTTCATCCGATATAGTCTTTGATATTGAACAAGGTGAAAATATTGTAATCCAGTCAGATTTAGGAAACGGCAAGTCACTTTTTCTGGAAATGCTTGCCTATGATTTAACTATGAAAGGAACGCCTGTATTTTATGTCGAAAATACAGATGGTGACATGATTACTGATCTGATAAATATTTCTAAGAATTTTGAAAAATCTATCATTATAATAGACGAATATTCAAAGCATTTAAATTTAGTTGAGTATGTTATAAAAACTGATTTTAGTGGTAAATTACAATTTGTCATTGCTGGAAGAAGTACTAATTATTTAGAAGATTTAAGGAATGATGATTTTAATTTTATCGAATATAATTTAGATATTCTGTCTTTAGAAGAGATAAAAATGCTTTCTAATATTCTTGATAATTTAGCAGCATGGAATGAGTTCTCTTCTTTAAATAAGAATGCCAAAATAGAACTGATCGAAGAACACTATAAGTCACAGTTATCCTTAGTACTTCTCGGGCTTCTTAACAGTCCTAACATCAAAGATAAAATTAAATCCCAAACTGATATTCTTTATAAAAAAGAATCTATCAAGAAAACTATATTTTCAATATGCATCTGTGAAATATCAAATGTTGAGCCAAGTTATGGCTTAGTTTCTGAAATAGCAGGTAACAATGACATCTATAGTAATCAACTAAGATCTATGCCAGAATTTAACATGCTTTTTAATTACTCAAATGGGCGAATAAAAAGTAAATCTAGTGTCTTATCACTATCGTTACTAAATAATACATTCTCCGACATTTATGTTATGAATTCTCTTTTGGATATAGTCGACTTCATAAATAATTCTGGGCATAGAGAGCCTGAATTTTCAAGTATATTCAAATCATTATTGAGATTTCACATCGTTGAAAAAATAATGCCACAAAGGCAGGATGCTATTGATCGGTACTATGAGAAAATCAAGATTAAATGTCCTTGGCTAATGGAAAGTCCTCATTACTGGGTTCAATATGCAATGAGCAGATTATCATTATCCGATTTTAGTAGAGCTCAAAATTACTTAACTAATGCTTATGAGAAAGCTAGAAACAAATCTTCAGATTACCACACAGACAACATAGACACTCAACAGGCACGATTGTATTTAAATAAATCTTTAGAAACACTAGATATAAATGAATCTTATAGACTATTTGATGACGCCCATAGATTACTATTACCATTACCAGAGGATGGTCGGAAATTCAGACAAGTTTTAATTTATCAAAAAGTATTTGAACAAAAATACCAGTCTTTTTCAAAAAAACAGAAAGTTGGATTTAAACATGCAGTTAAGGCCATGTTTCAAAAAGCGTCAAGCCATAATTTAAACCCAAGAATCATTCATCACGCAAAAAAAATGTTTTTTATTGAAATAGCCGAAAGCCAAATGTCCTCAATATTAAAACAAATAGATGAAAATAGATAATTAGGAAGGTTTTATTTAGATAATTAATTCGAATTAATTACAATTAGAATATTATTTAATGTGCATACTTTAGTTTGATGCGATGAATATTAAAGAGGCGCGGCGAAGGAGCGTTGGGCAGACATTGAGCAATCGAGTCAGGGAAGACGAGAAGCGATGGTGAGTCACGGATGACGAATCAGAGCGATTTGCGAAAATGGCAAACCAGAAGCGCCGTAGCGTTTCGCGACGTCGGGGCGTCCTCGGGGTTCCAAGGGGTAAGGGACGAGCATTACCCCTTGGCTCTGGTGTGGAACGAGCAGTTCCACGACTTTGGCAAACGCAGTTTGCAATCGCGCAGCGATAAAGTCTTTCAAGGGCAGCTTGTTATGGCGTAGCCATAAATCTCTACAAGCGCCAGCTTCCAACGCACAGCCAATCAGCATACTTCTATGCGATTGCGACCATTCGCCTTGGCTTTATAAACCCCCAAATCTGCAGATTTAATAAAATCGGCAATCGACGCCATCGCTGGTGTAAAGGTTGCTAAGCCAATACTGACGCTCCCTTGCCACTGCGATTGCCCCACGTTTACCCGTAACCGCTGGATTTTTTCAAGCAAGTTTGAAGCGAGGCAGAGCACCCCATCTTGGTCAGTATTGGGACAAATAATTAAAAACTCATCGCCGCCAAGGCGGCTGGCAATATCATCAGTTCTCAGATGATGTTTAAAGGTATCTGCAAGCTGAACCAAAACGGCGTCGCCAGCGTCATGCCCTTCTGTGTCATTGATGGTTTTGAAATTGTCGGCGTCAATCATCATGCAACTGAACGTTTCATTGGTTCGATTAGCTCGCCATAACTGCTCCAGCTCACGCATGGCAAAGCGGCGATTTGGCAATCCCGTCAACGGATCTGTCGTCGCTAATAACTCTAACTCTTTGTTGGCGTTATCTAACTGAAGGTTCGCATGTTCCAAGTCGCGGGTACGCTGTTGCACCTTCTCTTCCAACTGATTGGTAAGCTCCATCAAGGCATGGTTACGCTCAGACACTTGGCTAAATAAGGCACTCAGGGCATTGAGCAGCGGCCCTCTGACATCATTAGTTAAAATCACCTCATTGTCATAAGCCTGCTCAGGCGTGCAGCCGTTGTCTATCGCCTCCATCTGCCGCGCCATAGTTTTGTCTAAACCTAGGATATGGTACGCCAGCCAATGCATAAGAAAATCGAGCAGATATTTAAGTGAATCAAATTTCTGGTTTAGCAGTTCGCCCTGCATCATTCTGACTTCATCAATAAACTGGTTATGCTGCTTTTTATGTTCTTTGATATGTCGAGGGTCGAGGTCAGCGTTCTCCATTAATGATTCTTCTTCATCAAAATGGTAAACCGTGTAAGCCAATAGGTCGGTAAGCACACTTTCAGTGTCTTTAGAATTTAATGAGTTAGTCGCGAGTGATGCACTGTACTTATTGAGGAGGCTGATTAATTCTTGATGCTGGGCGTCAACTTCTGAGTATCCCGTTACATAGATTTTGTCCCATACAAAAGATTTCATTTTCAGACCTTTTATCGTTTAAACGCAGCAAAGCGTAACCACGGATTATTCGACGCTAATTTGACCGTCGAGGCAGGAATGCGATCCCTCTAAATCAAGCCGTGCTGAGCAATTTTTGTTCAACAGCTACTCTGTCGCATAACTAAAAGTTGATCAACTTGGTACACAAAGAGTTAGTGGCGAGTCACACCAATTGGGCGATATAGGCAATAAGTTGTTTTGGGTTCGGCTTATCAGAAGAGCGAAGCTGCATTGGGCAGATATTGAGCAAGCGAGACATTCGCCGTTCCCGCACATCCATGTGCTCCGAGGTAGCAGGATGGCACCGAAATTCCCAGCACAGGGAGCGTGTTTACAGCGTGTCACTGGATTGTCTGTGCAGGCAACAAGCTTCACACACCGTTAATAAATAACCTCGTAGTATCAGGCAACGCCAATCCCCTCGGCGCGGCGAAGGAGCGTTGGGCAGACATTGAGCAATCGAGACATTCGCCGTTCCCGCACATCCATGTGCTCCACGGCATTAGTACATCCTGTACGTCGATGCTGGCGTCGAGCGCACAGGGAGCGTGTTTACAGCGTGTCACCGGATTGTCTGTGTAGGCAATTAGCTCCAATATGGCAAACAGCTTCGAACGCAGTAAATTGATAAATTCGTTGCATCAGGCAACCCCCATTCCCCTCGGCGCGGCGAAGGAGCGTTGGGCAGACATTGAGCAATCGAGACAGGAAGTCGAAGAAGCCGCGCCGAGGAATGGATTCCGAGTTGGCGGCGATTTGCGAAAATGGCAAACCAGAAGCGCCGTAGCGTTTCGCGACGTCGGGGCAGCTGGGGGATTGACAAGGGGGCGAGGCTGTCCAGCCCCCTTGTCCTCTGGTGTGGAACGAGTAGTTCCACGACGTTAGCAAGCGGATGCTTTCAAGGCGCAGCCTTCAAAAAAAGGCCACTCTAACGAGTGGCCTGCTCCCCAAAACAGCTTCATAGCAACAAGGCTAGAAGCAACGCAATAATCACTAAACTTTGAATACCACACACCACCTTAAAAAACTTCAACGGTTCCCGTTGCAGTAACGGCACAAACTGCCCTGACACCGCCACCCGCGCCGGCGTCGACAGCGCGGTAAAAAACTCATGAGTGTCGGCATAACGGTCAGCCGGATTAATACTCAGTGCGCGGCGTACTGCCGCATCCATCCACGATGGCACTTCGGGTGCGAGATCTGAGATAGGTTGGTATTTCAACGCGGCAAAATCTTTGGCGGTGCGACACTCGGCTAACTTGCCATAAAACGGCAGCTTGCCGGTCAGCATCTCAAAGGTAATGACCGCCAGCGAGAACAGATCGCTTTGCAGATTGCCAGTATGACCCAGCAGCAATTCAGGTGCGGAGTAATCTGCGGTGCCGAGAATATGGTCGCGCTCAATCGGGGTGGAGATTTCCGCCAAACCGCGTACATAACAGGAACCAAAATCCAGCAGTTTCACCCTTTTGTCTTGGCAAACCATCACATTACCGGGCTTGAGATCGCGGTGCACCATCTCACGCCGATGCAGCGCTCTTAGCCCTGCTTCCATCTGGCTGACCAAATGCAGCGTGGTGTCTGGGTCGCATTTTTTGCCCGCCAACCAATTATCCAAGGGCTGGCCGTTGAGGTATTCGGTCAGGTAATACAGCGCGGATTTGGGTTGGTCATGATCCACCAAAGCCACCACATTTTGATGACGAATGCGGCTGCCAATCCAGCTCTCTTGCATAAAGCGTTCGATGTAAGCGGCATCGTCAATGTAGTTGACCGATGGCGTTTTCATTACCGCCAACTGCCCTTGCGGGTTTTGCACCAGATACACCTGACTGCGCTCGCTTTCGTGCAAAACCTTACGCACGCGATAGCCGTCAAGGCTTTGCCCGAGCGACATCGGCGGTGGGAAGGGTTTGCTGGATAAACGCAGATAGAGGTCGTTTTTATCCATCGACGGCAAGCTGGCCACTTTCAGATATTGGCAGCTGAGGTTGTCGTCACTGCCGGCGGCTAACGCCAGCTCCACCAGTGAACGGCACAGATGCTCGCAATCTTCATCATCTTGGACGGGATGATTGACCAGATGTTCGACCATGGCGTTATGGCTTAAGTAACCATGAATGCCGTCGGTCATCAGCAGAACAGCATCACCTTCTTGCAGGGCTAAGCTGCTGTAATCAATCTCTAATTTGGGTTCTAGCCCCAATGCACGGGTTAAGAATGTGCCCTCGCCTGCACTGCCTTTACTGCAAGCATGATCGCGGGTCAGTTGGCGCAATTCGCCTTGACGCCACAGGTAAACTCGCCCATCGCCCACATGCATTAGATGCAGGCTACAGGATTTAATAATGGCGGCGCTAAAGGTACATACGTAACCCCGGCTGGCGTCGCGAAAATCGCGACCCAAGCCGAGTAACCATTGGTTGATGGCGGCAAGCACTCGCTGGCTGGCAGTTTGCACCGACCAACTTTGGGGGGTGGAGTAGTAATCGGAAAGAAAACTGCTCACGGCTGCACGGGCGGCTTGCTGCCCGGCTTCTGCAGCACTCACACCATCGCAAATCACGGCAGCTACGCCCTTGCTGTGCAATAAGTCATTCTGCGGCACGCTGATACCCACGGCATCATCGTTCTGCGGTTTGACCCCAGCACTTGAACACTGTCCGGCCCACAACGTCAGCCCAGATGCCATTGGCAATTCAGCATTGGCGTTGGCCGTGATGCTGGTATCAACCGCAGCTACCGTTACCGGCGTGGCTTCTTTGGTAGACACCGCATTGGGTTCAATGATGGACGTAGCTACATTCATGGTTGAATTTCCGTTGCCGTATTTTCGGTTTCAGTACTTTCCGTTTAAGTACTTTCCGTTTCGGTATTAGCCAACGCTGATTAACGTGACCTCACCGTTTTCATCCACTTCGGCCATATGGCCTTTTGGCTCACGCATGAACAGTAAGCAACCCACACCGAACAGCGCAGATACCGCGATGGTGTAGAAGAAGGCTTGTACTGACACTAAAGAGTAGACGGTCAGAAAGAACACCGCACCCACGTTACCGTACGCGCCTGTCATACCGGCGATTTGGCCCGTCAAACGGCGTTTAATCAACGGCACTGCGGCGAATACGGCACCTTCACCCGCTTGGACGAAGAATGAGCAAGCCATGACCGCAACAACCGCTAACGGCAGGCTCCAGCTGGCATCAATCTGTGCCACAGTGAAGTAACCCGCAGCTAAGCCTGCAGTTAAAATCAACAGGGTTGATTTACGGCCAAAACGGTCTGAAATCCAACCGCCGCCTGGGCGAGACATCAGGTTCATAAAGGCGTAAGAAGAAGCCACCATACCGGCTTGCGCCAAACCTAAGCTGAAGGTTTCAGCGAAGAACATTGGCAACATGGATACTACCGCCAGCTCAGAGCCGAAGGTCGAGAAATACAATACGTTCAGTACGGCCACTTGCTTAAATTGATAACGTTCAAACTCAGGTACTTCTTTTTCAAATACATGACGGTTAACTTGCCAAGTATTATAAAAATCAATCACTAACAGTACAGCCAGCACCACAATCACTGCCGTAACCATCGTTGGGGTCAGCATTTTCACACCTGCTGGTGACAGTTTCCAACACAGCAAACCCAGCGTGGCATACATTGGCAGTTTCATCAGCAGTAACAACCAGAAGTCGCCTTTGCTGGTCACTTCCATCGCGCCTGATTTCTTTGGCTTGAAGTAGGTTGAGCCTTTCGGGGTGTCACTGGCACCGATGTAGTAGATCACACCGATGATGATGCTCATTACGCCAGTCAGCGCAATTGCTGCACGCCAGCCGTAAGGTTCGCCAATGGCCAGTGCTAACACCGGCAAGCAGAATGCGGCTGCGGCTGAACCAAAGTTACCCCAACCGCCGTAGATGCCTTCTGCGGTGCCGAGTTCTTTGGCTGGGAACCATTCGCCGATCATACGGATACCCACCACAAAGCCTGCGCCGATAAAGCCAAGCAGGAAGCGCGCAATCGCTAACTGGGTAAAGCTGTCAGCAAAGGCGAAAAGAAAACAGGGTAGCGAACAAATCACCATCAGTGATGAGTAAACTTTACGTGGACCAAATTTGTCGGTCACCATGCCGATGACCACCCGCGCTGGAATGGTCAACGCCACGTTCAAAATCAACAGGGTTTTGACTTGCTCCTTGGTGAGCCCCAAGCTTTCGCTGATCAGGCTCATCAACGGCGCGGCGTTAAACCACACCACGAATGACACAAAGAACGCCATCCAACTCAAGTGCATGATTTTCATCTTGCCCTTGAACGAAAACAGATTAAATTTTTCCTGACTCATGATTATGCTCCTGCCAGCCAAACGCCGGTTTCATCAATTCGAACAGCCACTTTCTCAGCGCTGAGCTGTGGTTCTTCCAAACACTCACCTGTGGTGAGGCGATAATGTTGCTTATACAGCGGTGAGCAGACGTACAACTCACCGGCTAATTCACAAATCTGGCCGCGTGCCAGCAGGCTAACGCCACTGGCAGGGTCACGGTTATCCAGCGCAAATACGCCTTGTTGTCCCAGATTAAAAATCGCCACAGCACGCCCGGCGACCCAGGCGGCGATACCTTTTCCTACCGGCAATGCGGAGGGATCACATACTCTTTCCCAGCTCATAGGGTTTCCTCCTCAGCTGCTGGTGTTAGATTGATGGCGGGAATACGTTGCCCGCGCACCCGTTGGTATGGCAAAGCAGCCGCAGTTGGCGCCGCTTGCGGATTGACAAACTCACTGAAGCGCGCCCGCAGTTCAGGGGTTTCAACACTGGTTTTCCACTCGCATTGGTAGCTATCCACCACAGCTTGCATCTGGCTTAACAGCTCATCGCCGATGCCGAGCGAGTCTTCTAAAATCACTTGTTTGAGGTAATCAAGGCCACCGTCGAGGCTTTCGAGCCAGACGGAGGTACGTTGCAGCTTGTCAGCAGTGCGCACGTAGAACATCAACACTTTGTCGATAAGCTCAACCAATTCGGCATCGTTCAAATCGCTGGCGAACAGGTCGGCGTGACGGGGTTTCATGCCACCGTTACCGCAGACATAGAGGTTCCAGCCTTTGTCGGTCGCAATCACGCCGATATCTTTGCCTTGGGCTTCGGCGCATTCTCGGGTACAGCCCGATACCGCCATTTTCAGTTTGTGTGGTGAGCGCAAGCCCTTGTAACGGTTCTCTAACTCAATCGCCATGCCGACTGAGTTTTGCACCCCGTAGCGGCACCAAGTGCTGCCGACACAAGACTTCACGGTACGCAGTGATTTGCCGTAGGCGTGGCCGGTTTCAAACCCAGCGGCGATCAGTTGCTCCCAAATTTCTGGCAGTTCAGATAACTTGGCGCCGAACAGATCGATGCGCTGACCGCCAGTGATTTTGGTATACAGATCGTAACGCTTGGCTACTTCGCCGATAGCAATCAGTTTGTCTGGGGTAATTTCGCCACCGGCGATGCGCGGTACGACGGAGTAAGTGCCATCTTTTTGCAGGTTGCCGAGGAAGGCATCGTTTGTGTCTTGCAGTTGACCGCGACTCTCTGACAACACATGACCGTTGTAGAGCGAGGCAAAAATTGACGCTGCAGCAGGCTGACAGGTATTACAACCCACGCCATGCACGTGTGATTTACCGTGTTTGGCCAGCAAAGTGGCGAAGTCTTTAATGCCTTCCACTTGGCACAGGTGGAACAGCTCCTGACGGCTGTACTCGAAGTGGCTGCACAGCGCTTTGCTCACTTCAACACCTTGCGCCGCCAAGCCTTCGTTGATCACCTTCTGCACACTGGCCGAACAACCACCGCAGCCAGAAGCTGCTTTGGTACAACGTTTGATATCGCCAAGCGACGCCGCACCTTCGGCCACGGCTTTGAGAATACTGCCACGTCTCACCTGATGGCAGGAGCAGATCAAATCGTTATTGGATTTTGGCAAGGCTGGCGCATCACCCGACAGCAACATGGCGGCTGCGCTACCTTCAATTTTGTGGCCGCTGAGATAGAGGTTCAGCAGCGTGCCGTAATCACTGGTATCGCCCACCAGCAGCGCGCCGGTGATCACGTTACCTGCATCATTGAGCCACAGCTTTTTGTAGATGCCTGCAGGCTCATCCATCAGTTCAACAAAACGGGTGTCGTCGCTACCACGGCTGTTACCAATTGCAGCCACATCCACGCCCATCAATTTGAGCTTGGTGCTCATATCGGCACCTAAGAAGTCACCGTGGTGTTGCTCGGCAATTTCAAGTGAATGAACAATATGCCCTAACGCCACTTTCGCCATTTGGTAGCCGGGGGCAACTAAGCCAAAGATGCGGTCTTGCCAGCTGGCACATTCACCAATGGCGTACACATCCGCCACTGTGGTTTGGCAGAAGTTATCGACCGCGTAACCGCCGCGGGCGCCTTTTTCCAGCGCGCAGCTGTCAGACAGGTTGTCGTATGGGCGAATACCGGCAGAGAACACCAGCATGTCGGTATCGAGCAGTGCGCCATCGGCAAACTTGAGGCGCAGACGGCCAGTTTCACCATCAACGATCTCTTGGGTCACTTTGCTGGTGTGGATTTCCACCCCGAGAGCGGCGATTTTGGCCTTCAGCAACGCGCCAGCTTTGGCATCCAACTGCACCGGCATCAACTGTGGGGCAAACTCCACCACGTGGGTTTTTAATCCGAGCAGTTTCAGCGCATTGGCCGCTTCCAAGCCGAGCAGACCACCACCGATTACCACGCCGGTTTTGGCATTTTTAGCGGCCGCTTCAATCGCCAGTAGATCGTCAGTGGTGCGATACACCATGCAACCTTCGCGGTCACGGCCATTAATCGGTGGCACAAAACCGTAAGAGCCGGTGGCTAACACCAGCTTGTCGTAACTTTCACGAGTACCATCAGCCAGTAGCAGTGATTTGGCGTCACTGTCGATGCCGACCACAGTGGCACCCAGTTTCAAACTCACGCCCCACTCGGCATATTGCTCGGCGGTGGTCATGGCTAAATCGTCCAGCGCAGCGCCATTAAAGTAGGACGATAGCTGCACGCGATCGTATGCCACACGTTTTTCAGCGCCGATGACTAACACATCCAGATGCTGCTGCAGGCCTTGCTCGCACAGCTGTTCAACAAAGTTGTGGCCCACCATGCCGTTGCCGACGACCACTAATTTTGGCTTTGATTCAAAGTTTGACATACCTTTCTCCCGTGCTCACTGGCCTTGCTGGTGTTGAATCCGCTGCGAACAGCGATGCTTCAAGCTCAAAAAATCGTTAAAAACAATCCATAAAAACAAAAGGCGCCAACCTGCCCTCGCTCAACAGCCGCGAATTCGCGAGCTCACTGAGCGTGAGGAAGTTGGCGCCTTTGCCATGGTTAAATTTTCAGTTAACCCGCGCGATGACCCTTGGGTGCTATTCGTTGCGGTCGCCCCCCGAAGGTGGCCAAACAATATCGGTAACGCTATCTACGCGGCAGCAACGTGCAGCAATAATTGCTGCGCTAACTTGTCCATGCTGATGCCGCAGTGCATTGATTTCTGTCTGAGCAGTTGAAATGCTTCCTGCTCATCACGGCAGCCTTGCTTAATCAACACGCGACACAGGGCGTCGATTGCTGGGTTGGCCAGCCCTTTACCACTGGTAGCTAAAGCCACTGCCGATTCGGCTGTTGCCGCTTTGCCAAGCAGCAACAGCATGGCGGCCAAGGTGGCATTCACCGCGGCGGCTTGCAGACTGTTATCGCTGGCACCTGGGCGAGCTACGTCAGCAAAACGGGCTAACACTTCGTCATCGGTGCCGAGCAGTTGCAACTGTGCTTGGGTGCCTTGTGGCGCACATGCTGGCAACAGTTCACGCGTCACCGCACCATTGCGCCAAAACACCAATTCATTCTCAACGCGTGGGTTAATCTCCGCTTCACCTTGATGACCACGGAAAATCAAAATTTGTTGTGGCTGACTGTGAGCTGCCATCGCGCTCAGTACCGCCAGATAGTGATCATCTAAACCGTGATGGAAATACGTCCGCACACCGTATTGGCAGTTTGCTGGGTTGAAGAAACGTACCGCTTGGGTCAGTAAGCTACGTAATCCCAAGGTACGATGCAGTTCACGAATACGTGACCACAGCGGCAGCATGCTATCGAGCGCCATATACACAACGCCTTTGCTATCGAGCGCTTTGGCAGCACTTTTGGCATCAATCGCAGTAGCAATGCCGGCTTGTTTCACAAACGCCGCTACATGATTGCGCTTAGGTGAAGCTAATTCATCACCATGCAGCAATACCCGTTGGCCTTTTTTTCCAAGACGCAGTGCTGCAAACAGCAACCACGGAAACTGCTCGCGTTTACCGGCATAACATGGCCAATCCAAGCTCACTGCCAGCTCAGGTACGCTGACAAATACGCTGAAATCCCGTAAGCCCAGTGCTGCACCGGCGACTTCTTCGGCGGTTTCGCCGCGATGACGCATGATCATCAGCAGTGCGCCAAATTGCAGGTCGTCCATTTCACCCTTGGCCCATAAGTGGATCATGGCGCGAGTTTCGTCGACGGTCAGCGTGCGCGCTTTCTTTGGTCCAGCGGCCAAGGCATGTACCAGTTCACGAGCAGTGATGGTGAACTCAAAATTAACCGGCGATAGCATGGCGCAATCCTCCGTTCACAGATACCTGATGTTCGCCAACGTCGATGTCGTTGATCAGCTGTTGTAACTCACGCCCCACGGCGACCACTTCACCGATGATCATCAGGGTTGGGCCTTCGCTGCTGATGGTTTTTGCCACCGCCGCCATAGTGCCCACTGTGGCGTAGTGCAGTTGTTGGCTGTCACGGCAACCTGCACTGATAAACACCATAGGTAACTCGCTTGAACCACCGGCGAGCAGCAAAGAAGCCGCGATTTTCTGCGCTTGGTCTTTGCCCATGTAGAACACCAGAGTGCTACCAAGATCGAGCAATGCGCGCCAATGGTGAGTCGTGTTGCCACTGGCTTGGTGGCCCGTCACTAATGTCACCGAGCGTGATACACCGCGATGGGTCAGCGGGATTGCGGCAGCTGCGGCACAGCCTAATGCGGCAGTCACGCCCGCCACAAATTGCGATTTAATGCCATGCTCGGCTAAAAACAGCGCTTCTTCAGTGCCACGACCAAACACGTTGGGATCACCGCCTTTGAGGCGCAGCACTTTTAAACCGCGTTGTGCCAGTGACAGTAGCTTGTGGTTGATTGCATCTTGGCTGGAAGACACCTTGCCACCGCACACTACGCCGCCGCGTTTGCCCATGTCGTAACGCTCGCAGCTTTCTGGTAACAGCGCCAGAATGTCGCTATCGACCAGCGCGTCAAACACTACGGCTTCTGCAGTGCTAATCAATTTGAATGCCGCTAAGGTCAGGTTGCCCAAACTGCCACAGCCTGCACCGACTAACGCCACTTCACCTGCCATCAACTGTGGCAGTTGGTTGCTCGCCAACATCGCTTGCATGTTATGCATTGTGTGCTCCCCCCAGAGTAACCACCGCCGCTGCGGCATCAGAAAATTCAGTTTCAAGAATTGAGATCAGCTCGCCACGACAGCTACCACAACCGGTGCTGCAGCCAGTCAACTGCTGCACGCCTTCAATACGGCATTTGCCGGTAAAGCTGTGTGCCACCGTGATTATCTGTTCACGGGTCACGCCTTTGCAGACGCACACCAGCGGACTGTCACCTGCGCGCACCAGCTGCTCCAACTTACCCAGCAGTTGCGCCGTGGCCACTTGCCCGATCAACTTTGCGACTGCGTCTTTATCTACCGCAACACGCAGAGGTGACAGCAAACGAATGGCGCTGATACGGCCATTAGCTAATTCACAGTGGATATCCACTTGGCCAATCTGCCATTTAAGGCCATTGATGGTCTGTGGCAGGTATTGCTGTTGCAGCGCCACATGCTGGCAATGGCTGTCGCTCAATACTTGAGTGAAGCGATAAAGCACTCTATCGATAGCGGAAACATCGCCCCATTCAATGCCTTGCCAAATGTCGTTGCGGCTAGTGATGGTGACCGGTTGACCTTTAAATGCAGGCTGCTTAGACACAGGATCACGACGCGTATCCAGCAGTTGATTGACACTGAAGCTGCCGGTTTCGCGGCCAGTCCAGTGCATTGCCATAAACAGTTGGTTGGCTTGTAAGGCATCATCCGCCATCAGTTGCAGCAGTAATTCGCCACCAACAGGGCTAGTTAAAGCAACCATTTGGCCTTCAACCAGTTGCAATGCGCTGATGGTGCTTGAATGGGCGTACACGCAAGGCTGTTGTTCGTGCGACACCAGTTGCGCCACGTGACCAGTGCGAGTGCGTGTATGCCATTGGTCACGGCTACGGCCAGAGATCAGCAGCAGTTGCTCAGCGGTGTAGTGAGTGTCAACTAACGCAGGCGTAACGAAACGGGCGCGACCATCGGTAAAAGAAAACTCACCATAGCTATATACCCGTGGATTACGGTCAGCGCTCAGGGGCCATTGTTGTGGTTTCAGCGCGTCATAGTCGGCATCGCTGAGTTCGGCAAACTTGGCCAAATCCAGCTGCTTATGCGGATAGGCCTGTTTCACTTTGGCCGACAAGGCAGCAAATTCGCGGAAGATATCGGCGGCGCTGGCATAGTCAAAACCGGCGTAGCCCATTTTTTTAGCCACTTCAGCCACCATCCACCAATCGGCTTTCGCTTCACCTTTGCTGGTAATAAACGCGCGTTGACGGGTGATACGACGTTCGCAGTTGGTGGTTGTGCCCGACTTTTCTGACCAACCTTGGGCTGGCAATAACAGATCAGCCATACGGGCTGTATCGGTATCACTGCTGATATCCGATACCACCACAAACGGACAAGTCTCGAGCGCCTTTTGCACCAAGGTGCTGTCTGGCAATGAGGCTAACGGGTTGGTCGCCATAATCCATACCGCTTTGATTTTGCCATCGGCCATCGCTTGGAACATATCCAGCGCACTAACCCCTGCGTGAGTAGCAATATTGTCACTGCCCCAAAAGTCAGCCACCAGCGCACGCTCATCTTCGGCAAAGCCCAAGTGATTGGCGAGTTGCGTTGCTAAGCCACCCACTTCACGGCCGCCCATTGCATTCGGCTGTCCGGTCAACGAAAAGAATCCACGTCCCGGTTTGCCAATATCGCCGTTGAGCAGATGACAGTTGATGATGGCGTTGGTGGTATCAGTGCCGTGAATAGATTGATTCACGCCCATGCAGCTGGCAGTCAGCACAGCTTTGTGGTCACGATACAGCGCCAGCAGTTGATCGAATTGCAGTTGGCTGATGCCACAGTACGCCAGTACGTCGCTGTCAGCGGCTAACCAGTTGTCGAGATTGGTCAGTGCATTGGTTAAGCCGTCGGTATGCGCCTCAAGGTACGCTGGGTTGACAGCACTTGACTGATGCAACTTTTTAAACAGCAGTGAGAACAGCCATAAATCGCTGTCAGGGCTGATCGCTAAATGCAGATCCGCCTGACGGGCAGTGGCGGTGCGACGCGGGTCAATCACCACCAGCTTAGTGCCGTGCGATTCACGGGCACGCAAAATACGTTGGAACAGCACCGGGTGAGTCCAAGCGGTATTGGCGCCGACCAGCACCACCACATCGGCCAGTTCAAAGTCTTGATAGCAGCCAGGCACGACATCTTCACCAAAGGCGCGAATATGGGCGCTGACGGCAGACGACATACACAGGCGAGAATTGGTATCAACGTTGGCTGTGCCCCAAAAGCCCTTCGCCAGCTTGTTAGCGACGTAATAGTCTTCGGTGAGCAGTTGGCCTGAAAGATAAAACGCGACGGAGTCAGCGCCGTACTGCGCAATAGTGCTGGCAAACTTTTCGGCGACCAGATCAGTGGCGTCATCCCAACTGAGGGTTGCAGCCGCGTTGGCTAAACGTGGATAACGCAAGGCATGAGGTAATGGCAGGGTGTCGAGCAGGCGCTCGCCCTTCTGACATAGATGACCAAAGTTGGCTGGATGGTCGGCATCACCTTTCAAGGTACAGATCGACGGAGAAACTGCTACGCCAGTTTGCGCTGCTGCTGACACGCTAATGCCACAGCCTACTCCACAATATGCACAGTTTGTTTGAATTTGCTTCACCGCGAGCCCCCCTATCTTGATAGAAGGTTTATTGCAACGGTTAGGCCAATATTTAAACAACTTTGATTTAGAACAAGTTTTTCAAAAAAGGGCTATTTGTCAGTTTTAACTTTTGCGCAACACAAGTGCAAAAAAATACCCCCATGAACAAGTTTGGTGCAAAAACTCCTTATAAATCAACTACCTATAAAGAGGTATATAAGTAAATTAATACCCCTAAAGAGGTATGCCTTGCGAGGTATTAACACCGAAATTGCCTGCTGGCCGTTGCGGGTTCCCTTGAGGGAATATAACGACCATTTAGGGTTGTCCATCTTTTAGCCAAGCTAATTTCGCGCTATACAAATTCTTGTTGCCGCTGTCCCCAGCATATTGAATTGCATCAGCCAGAGAGCGCTTTGCTGACGACAAATTACCAAGAGCAAACTGACATTGTGCCAATAACAGATGTGCACGATGAAAATAGGGATATTCCTTCAGAAAACGCCTGAGTAAGCGCTTCGCTTCGCCGTACTGTCCTTCATTCATCGCGCTTAAGGCGCTCAAATATTGGGCGATGGGCTTCACCTCGATCACTGCATCCAGCCGCCGAGCCAACGCCTGCGCCTTGTGTTGATCGTTTTCAGCGAGGGCGACGATGTGGTAGTTATTCAATATGTCGCTATCGTTTGGGTCTATCGCTAGGCCATATTCGTAAAACTGAATCGCAGTGGCGTTGTCTCCGGCTTGGCGATGCAGCACGCCAACCATATTAATTAACGGTGTATATTGAGGCGCGATCGCTAACCCTTTCATCGCTATCCAGTACGCCCGCTTTGGCTGCCCAGCTAACATCGCATCTGAGGCAAGATTGCGATAAAACATGGCCATGAAAGTGGCTTCATCAACGCTTTTCCCTCCGGCTATGACCAAGCTGTTGTCAGGGAAATAATCAATCGCGTTAATCCCTAGCGGTTTGCCATCAACCGCCTCACCGATCAGCAAAGCACGCACGTGAGAGGAATACATGGCAAGCGCATCATCAACATCCAATAAGATTGGCGCGGCGTTCACTTCAACGAAGCCAATGTTCACTTTTGCCGACTTAGCGAGTGCATACGTAAGCATGGCTAAGGTCATGCAGTTACCACGCTTTTTCTGCAATGCCTCTGCCGCGGTGAAGTTTTCGCCTTCGTAACTGTAGTTCTCCATCAACTGATGCAGATACAGCGTGAGCTGTTGATATTTCGGTAGCGGCTTAGCGGCGGGGGTTTGACTAAATGCGAAAAAACGCGCGGTGTCTGCCTCAGCAATACGGTAGAAAGTTTCAGGCTCTGGCACTGACGCGGCGCTGGTAACGTCGTTAAAAAGAAAGGAATTGCCCACGGGTGGGACAAGCTGAACGGACGTCGGCGTTTGAGTCGCACATCCAGCGATTAACACCAACAGCGAAAAACATGCAATGTAACGCCCCATTTGACTGCCTACCTTTGCTCGAATTTACGATAGGTATGCTTTAGTTGTAACAGATTTTGAGAAAGTCAGGCATAAAAATGCCGGCATAAAGCCGGCATTTGACGCGTAAACGCTGAGATTATTTACCCAGAATTTTCTCTGGAGTACGGCCGTCGTCGTGACAAGCTTCACAAGTAGGACGTTGACCAACGTTCATATCGTGTGGTGCGTGGCAGTCAGCACATTTCAGCATGCCGTCGTGTGGCTTATGAACTGCGTCCATTTCAGCCAGACCACCGTGACAACCAACGCATTGTTTGAATTCATGTTCGCCGTCAGCAGATGGTGAACCGTCTGCGTGGCAAGATTCACAACCGCCGTTCATTTCTACGTGGAACTCAGCCAGTTTTTTCTCTTCAGCGAAAGCGCCTGTTGACAACGCCATTGCTGCTAAACCTGCGCCAAACAGAGCGCTAAGAATTTTTTTGCTCACCATATATCCTCCAGTAACACAAACTGGCCGGAATTCTTTTGATCGCAATGATGCCAGTCCAGTTTGCTTTAATAGCACGACTTAAGATTTACTGCCGTAATACGGCAAGTAACGAAACTAAATATCAGTCTGCGATACTTTAACAACTTATAAAAAACCAAAATGTGCGCTAAATCAACTTAATGTCTAATATGGAAATAGATTCACAAAAAATTTAGCTGATAAAACAGAGAGTAAAGATTAATTACAAGTTTTACTAATTTACAACAAAAAAGAAGGCTCTATGGCCTTCTTTTGCATAAATCACGCGTTTATTTGCACTTATCGAGCGTCGCGCAGCGCTTGAATACGTTTTTCTAATGGTGGATGACTCATCATCAGTTCCGCCATAGAACGCTTACCATTGATACCAAACGCTGACATGTTGGCTGGCATCTCTCCGGTTTCTGGGCCATTACGAAGACGCTCAAGCGCAGCAATCATCTTATTGCGCCCTGCTAACGTCGCCGCACCAGCATCGGCACGATACTCACGAATCCGTGAGAAATAGGCCACGATGATAGATGCCAGAATACCAAACAGAATTTCTAGCACGATAACCACGGCAAAGTAAGCCAAACCGCCTAAGCCTTCACCTTCCTCTTCATCGCTAGACAGGAAGTTGCTGATCAACCCTGCCACCACGCGCGCGGCAAAAATCACGAAGGTGTTCACCACGCCCTGGATCAGGGTCAAGGTCACCATGTCACCGTTGGCAACGTGGCTCATTTCGTGCGCCAATACCGCTTCAACTTCATCAGCGCTCATGCCATACATCAGGCCTGAACTCACCGCAACCAGTGAGTTATTTTTGCTCGGACCGGTTGCAAAGGCGTTCATTTCTGGCGATTGGTAAATCGCCACTTCTGGCATTTTCACACCCGCTTGCTGCGCTTGACGGGCAACAGTTTCCAACAACCAGCGCTCAGTGTTGTCGCGCGGATGGGTGATAACTTCTAAGCCCATTGATTTTTTGGCAATCCACTTTGACATCGCCAAGCTGATAAAGGCACCACCGAAACCAAAGATGGCCGCAAACACTAACAAACCACTCATGGTTTGCGTATTCACGCCCAGTACTGACATCACGACCGATGCCACGACCAGTACCGCCAAGTTGGTTAACAGAAAAAGAATGACACGCTTCATATAGACTCCTGTGGAGAATATTCGCCACTAATTAGTACGCTCTACCAGACATAATATGTCCGTTTTTTGAGAATTCAAGCACCCAAATATTAAATAATGTTTAATTAGGGTTTCCCTTGTATTTGGGCGAAGTCTAGGGCGCTCAACTTAATCAAAGCTTAATGCTAAGTTGCTGAATAATCGCTGTAGATTGAGGTTCAACCACGTCCTTTGTTAGTATGGTATTACCTTTGTACCAGCATAGAGAAACCCAATGATCACAAACGCACTTTTACTGAGCAGTTCCCGTGCGGGCGATAGCCCTTATCTGCAACATGCGCTGCCGTTTATTAAGCCCATGACCAGCCATGCCAAGAAGTGGCTTTTCATTCCCTATGCGGGTGTCAGTAAGCCTTACGAGCAGTATTTGGAAACTGTGGTTCAGGGATTGTCTGAATTACGGCTGAATATCTCGTCTATCCATCAATATGGTGACCCTAAGCAAGCCATTCTAGATGCCGAAGGGATTTTAGTGGGTGGCGGCAACACCTTTCATTTGCTGCATGAGCTGTATCGTTATGATCTGGTGCACTTGATCCGTGAGCAAGTGATTGCGGGTAAACCTTATATTGGTTGGAGTGCTGGTTCCAACATTGCAGGGAAAAGCATCCGCACCACCAATGATATGCCCATTATCGAACCGCCCTCTTTCAGCGCCATCGGGCTGCTGCCGTTCCAAATTAATCCGCATTACAGCAATGTCACCATTGCAGGCCATAACGGTGAAACACGGGCTCAGCGTATTTTGGAATTTACCTGTGTTGATCCGCTCACGCCTGTGCTGGGCATTCAAGAGGGCACCGCACTTAAACTGACGGGGAACAAATTGGAATTGCTAGGTGACTTGCCCGCCTATCTATTCAGCGGTCCAGAGCAAGAGTTGCCGGTTCCAGCGGGCAGCGATCTGTCGCATATGCTGGGCTAAGGTATTGCGCCTACATTAACACCACACTTGGGGTGAAAATATGCCCCAAGACAATCAAGCCGACGTAATGTCGGCTTGGTTTTCATCAAGGCTTAGTAGCGCTTTTTGAGCAGCGGCGTTATATCTAAGTGCTGCGCGGCGGCAGCCGCCGAAAATTGTGCCAGATGCGGCACTTCGCCAAGCAACGGCGCCTGCATCATCTCTTTCAAACTGCTGAGATTTTCTTGATAGCGTTGCATCGGTTGCTCCACATTATTAGCAACCCAACCAGCCACTTCCAACCCATCTGCAATAATCGCATCACGGGTTAACAAGGCGTGATTTAATGCGCCTAAACGCATGTTTACCACAATAATGACGGGAACTGCTAAGGCAGTTGCCACTTCAGATAGAAAACGATTGTCGCCCAAAGGTAAACGCCAACCACCCGCACCTTCCATCAAACAAAAATTGGCCATTGAAAACTGGGTAAAATCCAGCGATGCAACAATCGTTTCCGGGCTGATATCTACCCCAAGATCGGCAGCCGCAATGTGCGGTGCTATCGCAGGTTCAAAGCTGAACGGATTAATCGCTTGATAATCCAGTTGCAGACTCGATTCTGATTTAAGCAACAAGGCATCACTATTACGTAAGCCATCCTCTGTTTGATCGCACCCCGAAGCCACAGGCTTAAGCCCCAAGGTACGCATACCATAGCTGGTACGCGCTTTATGCAATAGCGCGGCAGTAATTGCTGTTTTGCCGCTGTCAGTATCTGTGCCTGTTACAAAGAAAATCATCGACTCACCTAGTTGTCACGCTGCAGCGCCTCTGTTCGGCTATTTGCGCGCAGTAATATATAAAACCTGATAACTCAGCGGCAAACCTTGTGGTTGGCGCATCAACTCGGCTTGCTGTTGCAACCGTGTCCAATGTCGCTTACCTCGCAGCCCGCTGGATTCGGTCACCGAAGACGCACCCACGCCTTTAATGGAATACAGCAAACTACGTAAATCGTTAAAAAAGCATTGATGCGTCTCGCAAGATACCGATAACACCTGCCACGCTTGGCTGCCAAAGGCTTTTTGCCACGACTCAAGCTCGACAAAAGTGCGCCGTTGCAAGCCTAACTGGCGAAGCTCAAGCAGACTATCGGCAATCACAACCGCAACCGCCAGTTGCCCATTTGGACGTAACACACGATACGCCTCAGCGGCGACTTGCGCCAGATTGTCGCACCACTGCAATGCAAGATTTGAAAAATAACAGTCCACAGACGCATCGAGTAGCGGCAGTTTTATCGCATCCCCAGCCAATGCGAGGTAATCGGTGTAGCTTTGACTAAGTTGCGCCAACATTCCTTGCGCTATGTCAACCGCAACTACTTGATTAGGCTTAAGTTGGTAAAAGTCTGTTCCGGGTCCAGCCCCAACATCGAGCAGACGCCCAACGGGCGCCTGTAACATCTCCAGCAGTCGGCGCCGAGTTTGCCGTTGCACCACATCATGTTGCTGATATTGGCGGGCGGCCTGAGAAAATCGCTGCGCCACAAGCTCTGTGGCCGCCTGCGGTTTAGGCGTTGACATCAAGCACCTCAGTGATTGCAGCAACCAGTTGCTGGATGTGCTCGGCGGTATGAGAAGCACTCAAGGTAATTCGCAAACGCGCACTGCCCTGTGGGACAGTCGGTGGACGAATGGCACCGATTAAAAAACCTTTGCAACTGAGTTGCTGAGCGATACGTAACACTCGCTCACAGTCCCCGACCACTAATGGCTGAATAGCAGTCGCCGATGGCATTAACGTCAAGCCAGCAGCCTCAGCTAACTGGCGGAACAGCGCAATATTTTGTTTAAGTCGTTGTTGCGGCGCGCCAGTTTGCGCAATGTGCAGTGCAGCCAGCGTTGCCGTACAGCAAGCAGGGGATAGCGCCGTGGAATAGATATATTCGCGGCTGTTGGCCACCAGAAAGTCGATCAGTTGCTGACTGCCAATTATCGCAGCGCCCTGACATCCGAGGGTTTTACCAAAGGTGACCACACGCGCAAACGGGACGATTGGGACGTTGTCAGTCAGCAAAAAGCCATGAGCATCATCTACAATCAACGGGCAATTGTGTTCGGCGCATAATTGCTGCAACGTCAATAACGGCGCTTCATCGCCATCCATGCTAAACACAGATTCTGTTACCAGTGCTAACGGCACCGCGGACTCAAACATGCGAGCAGCGGCTGTAACGTCATTATGGGGGAAGCGTTTTAACTTCACTTGGGCATCTCGCAGCCCATCAATCATTGAGGCGTGAATGAGCTTATCCGCCAGCACAAGGTCTTGCGCAGCAAATAGGGTTTTTAACAACGCCGTATTGGCAGCAAACCCCGAACTAAACAACAGTGAGGCTTCAGCATTGCAGGCCGTCGCTAAGGCTTGTTCCAATTGGTAATGGGCATCACTATAGCCAGACACCAAAGGTGACGCCGTACTACCTGCACCATATTGCTGCGCGCCTTGATACAGTGCATCGGCCACCTCAGGCGCGAAACTGAGTCCGAGATAATCATTACTGGCAAAATTAACTAACTCAGCTTGCGCCTGTGAGATCTTTGCCGGCTGGCCTGGTACCGCTGTGCGAAACTGACGTTGGCGCAATAAACCTTGCTGCGCCAATGTTGCTTGTCGCTGCGAAATCCGAGTTAACAGATGGGTTGAATCCAATTACAGCGCGCCTGCATCATAAAATTCGCCAGCTGCTTTGGCTTGTTTTGCCTGTTGGTGTTTCGCGGCTTGAGCGATTTCAGCACCTTCCTGTTCAAGCACTGCCGCTCGGCCTTGCTCTGGTGTTAACCCAAGGCGTTTAAACAATGACATATCATCGTTTTCTTCTGGGTTTGGCGTAGTTAGCAACTTACAACCGTAGAAAATCGAGTTCGCGCCCGCAAAGAAACACATCGCCTGCATCTCATCGCTCATCTCTTCACGACCTGCCGAAAGACGTACACGAGAGAGCGGCATAATGATCCGCGCAACGGCGATAGTACGGACAAACTCCAGCGGATCGAGTGCTTCTTGGTCCGCCAACGGGGTGCCCGTTACTTTGACCAACATATTGATCGGCACTGAATCAGGATGTTTCGGCATATTTGCCAGCTGTTGCAGTAAACCTGCGCGATCAGATGCTTGTTCACCCATGCCGACAATGCCACCAGAACAGACTTTCATGCCCGCGGCACGCACATTTTCTAGCGTGTTTAACCGGTCTTCATAGGTACGAGTGGTGATGATATCGCCATAAAATTCAGGCGAGGTATCAAGGTTATGGTTGTAGTAATCAAGCCCTGCTGCAGCCAATTCGTTGGCTTGTTGTTGATCCAACATGCCAAGGGTCATGCAGGTTTCCATGCCGAGCGATTTAACTTCCTTCACCATTTCGGTGAGGTAAGGCATATCGCGTGCTTTAGGGTTACGCCATGCGGCACCCATACAAAAACGCGTGGCACCTGCGGCTTTGGCACTGCGAGCTTCGGTCAACACCTTTTCCATTTCGAGTAAGCGCTCTTGCTCTAAGCCCGTATCGTAGCGCGCACTTTGAGGACAATATTTACAGTCTTCTGGGCAGGCACCGGTTTTAATGGAGAGTAAGCGACTGACTTGTACTTCATTGGGATTGAATTGTTGGCGATGAATCGTATGCGCCTGAAACAATAGGTCGTTCATCGGTAGCGCAAACAGCGCTTCAATCTCTTGTTTTTGCCAATCGTGACGCACCACTGCATCTACCATATCTGCGTTCCTGTTATTTCGTGCTCTGCACAATGCGGCTTGAAGCCAATTTTCATTTTGGCTAGCATACCTGTGCCCGGTTAGCTGTCAACACGGCCGACCAATTCAAGTTTACTGTTGATTACATTATGAGCAATATTGACTACTCGTTTGACCAGCAACACCTTTGGCACCCCTACAGTTCGATGCAAAACCCCGCCACCGTTTTTGGGGTTAGCTCGGCAAACGCTGTCACCCTCACCCTTGATAATGGTCAACAATTGATCGACGGTACTAGCTCATGGTGGGCTTGTATTCATGGGTATGGACATCCACAAATTTTAGCGGCGATGCAGCAACAGCTGCAGCAGCTAAGCCATGTGATGTTCGGAGGCATCACTCATGCCCCTGCTATCGAACTGTGTAAGCAGCTATTGGACTTAGCGCCCAATAATCTTAGCAAAGTGTTTTTAGCCGATTCAGGTTCAATCGCAGTGGAAGTGGCGATGAAAATGGCGTTGCAGTATTGGCAAGGTCGCCATGCCGCGGATAAAAGTAAAATCCTCACGGTGAGACGTGGCTACCATGGGGATACATTTGCGGCGATGAGTGTTTGCGACCCAGCAGAAGGCATGCACAGCATGTTTGGCGCAAATGTGGCGCAGCAGTTATTCGCGCCCGCGCCAAAAACTCCGTTCGGCGCGCCATTGTTAACCGAAGATACCTATGAGCTCGAAGCAATATTGGCATCACAGCATGCGCATATCGCCGCACTGATTATCGAGCCGATAATGCAAGGTGCTGGTGCAATGTGGTTCTACAGCGCTGAGTACCTTAGTCGCGTGCGTGATCTATGTGACCAATATGGGGTGTTGCTGATTTTGGATGAGATTGCGACCGGTTTTGGCCGTACCGGCAAAATGTTTGCCTGTGAACATGCCGATATTCAGCCCGATATTATGTGTGTGGGCAAAGCACTGACCGGCGGCTATATCAGCCTCGCAGCTACACTGTGTACTGATGAAGTCGCCAGCGGGATCAGCGATTCACGGGCTGGCGTATTTATGCATGGCCCAACGTTTATGGCCAATCCACTCGCCTGCGCAGCGGCACGCGCCAGTTTAGCATTAGTCGCCAGTGGCAAATGGCAAACTCAAGTGGCAAGAATCGAGGCGCAAATGCAAGTTGAGCTCGCCCCTGCCGCTGAATTTTCACAGGTGAAAGCGGTGCGGGTGCTAGGTGCTGTAGGCGTTATCGAAATGCACCACACGGTTGATACCGGTAAGTTGCAGCAGGAATTTGTTAACCGTGGCGTTTGGGTGCGACCATTTAGCCGCTTTATCTACATCATGCCGCCATATGTCATCAGCGCAGAAGAACTCTCGCAACTCACTAACGCCATGCTTGAGGTTGCTGCATTACCGCAACACACACTGGCAGAACACGCTGTGAGTCACGGCTAGTAGCCTGCAATAGATGTCCAGCACCAAATCGGTTGTTTTGAGATAGCAAGCAAAAAGCGCTTAACGAGCAAACGTTAAGCGCCTGTTTAACAGCAATCAGTTGAATTATGGGCTATTCGCAAATAAGCTGCCTGCCAAAATCTTATCGACCAGCCCCGGCAGGATCTCGCTGGCCTTACCTTCGTAATGGAGATGGAACAAGCTGTGGCGCTCCTTAGCCGCGAGGTTCACTTCAACCGACATCGCACCATGATGATTGGCAATTTCAACAAAACCTGCTGCCGGATAAACCGTGCCTGAAGTGCCAATCGCAATAAACAGATCACACTCCTCTAGCGCGTCATGAATACGATCCATGCCAATGGGGATTTCGCCAAACCAAACGATATGTGGCCGCAAACGTTGCGCCGGAATACAACAAGTACAACAGTTATCATTGCCAAACGGTTCATGCAGCCGAAAAATTTGCCCAGAACGTGGACAGCGCCCTTTGGACAATTCTCCGTGCATATGCAGTAACTTGCGACTCCCGCCACGCTCATGCAAATCATCAACGTTTTGCGTTACCAGTAAAAAATCGCCGGTAAACTCTTGCTCAAGCCGCGCCAGCGCTTCATGGGCCGCGTTGGGTTTCACACTGGGATCTTGCAATTGATGCCAACGCTCGTTATAAAACCGCTCAACTAATTCTGGATCGCGTGCATACCCCTCTGGCGTGGCCACATCTTCAATATGGTGATTTTCCCATAACCCATTTTGATCTCTGAATGTACGTAGCCCAGATTCTGCCGAGATCCCTGCCCCGGTCAGCACAACTATTCGATGGTACATGCCTGACCCCTTATGCGTTTTATCACATACTGCACAGCACCAACCGAGCGAGCAATAGTTCCTTGGTATAACCTTACAAAAATCAGTGCCAATCTGTTTGTTTTTATTGGGATATAGCTCAATAAACCACTTTTATGCTTAAGATAGCCTCAAAAAGACTAGCGAAGGTTTAAGTTTGTAAAAACTGCTCATATAATGAGTCCAACACCCACTGATGAACCCTAAGCTGTGACAAGGGGTTCTGCAATCAAGAGATTCACCATGACAGATGGAAATCAAGCACTAAAGAAAGCGGGTTTGAAAGTCACCCTGCCAAGAATAAAAATTCTGGAGCTGATGCAAGGCCCAGAAAATCAACATATCAGCGCAGAAGACTTATACAAAAAGTTGCTCGATTTGGGCGAAGAGATTGGTCTAGCTACGGTTTATCGTGTACTGAACCAATTTGACGATGCAGGGATAGTGTCACGCCACCACTTTGAAAGTGGTAAAGCGGTGTTTGAACTGTCAACTCAAGACCATCACGATCACCTCGTGTGTCTGACTTGTGGCAAAGTGATTGAATTCTCTGATGAAGTGATTGAACGTCGTCAGCACGAAATAGCCACAAAACATAATATCAAGCTCACCAACCACAGCTTATATCTGTACGGTACGAGCGTAGATGGTAAATGTGATCATGGTGATGAAGAGTAATCTTCTGTAACACCTGAGTGAAGAAACCGACCTGATAGTCGGTTTTTTCTGCCTTTCAGCCAACACGTTAGTACAAAAAAGGCGCCATTCGGCGCCTTTTAGCACAAGCTGTTAACTCGAGATTACCAACCAGTTTTTTCGCGCAGCGCTTTACCGATATCGGCCAGTGAACGAACAGTCGTTACACCAGCAGCTTCAAGGGCTGCAAACTTGTCAGCTGCAGTACCTTTACCACCGGCGATGATCGCACCAGCGTGACCCATGCGTTTACCCGCTGGAGCAGTCACACCTGCAATATAAGATACAACAGGTTTAGTCACGTTCGCTTTGATGTAAGCGGCTGCTTCTTCTTCAGCAGTACCACCGATTTCACCGATCATCACGATGGCTTCAGTCAGTGGGTCGTTTTGGAACATTTCCAATACGTCGATGAAGTTAGTACCTGGGATTGGGTCACCGCCGATACCAACACAAGTTGATTGGCCGAAACCTTCATCGGTAGTTTGCTTAACCGCTTCGTAAGTCAAAGTACCTGAACGAGATACGATACCTACTTTACCTGGCTTGTGAATGTGACCTGGCATGATACCGATCTTACATTCGCCTGGGGTGATCACACCTGGACAGTTAGGACCGATCATACGTACGCCAGTCTGCTCCAACTTCACTTTCACCTGCAGCATATCCAATGTAGGAATACCTTCAGTGATACAAACGATCAGTTGAATACCACTGTCGATTGCTTCCAGAATCGCATCTTTACAGAATGGTGCTGGAACATAGATAACAGAAGCAGTTGCACCAGTCGCAGCGACTGCGTCTTTTACAGTATTAAATACTGGCAGACCTAAATGGGTAGTACCGCCTTTACCTGGAGATACACCGCCGACCAACTGAGTACCGTAAGCCAGTGCTTGCTCAGAGTGGAATGTACCTTGACCACCAGTGAAACCCTGACAGATCACCTTGGTATCTTTATTGATTAATACAGACATTATTTGCCCTCCGCAGCTTTAACCACTTGCTGAGCTGCATCAGTCAGGCTGCTCGCCGCGATGATATCCAGACCGGATTCAGCCAATACTTTCGCACCAAGTTCAGCATTAGTACCTTCAAGACGAACAACTACTGGTACTTTTACGCCGACTTCTTTAACCGCGCCGATGATACCTTCAGCGATCATGTCACAACGCACGATACCACCGAAGATGTTAACCAATACGGCTTTCACATTGCTGTCAGACAGAATGATCTTGAATGCTTCTGATACACGTTCTTTAGTCGCGCCACCACCAACGTCCAAGAAGTTTGCAGGCTTGCCACCGTGCAGGTTAACGATGTCCATCGTGCCCATCGCCAAACCAGCACCGTTCACCATACAACCTACGTTACCGTCCAATGCTACGTAGTTCAGTTCGAACTTAGCAGCGTGAGCTTCACGTGGGTCGTCTTGTGAAGGGTCATGCATGTCTTTGATTTTTGGCTGACGGAACAGAGCGTTACCATCAACACCAATTTTGCCATCCAAGCAGTGCAAGTTGCCTTCGGTAGTAATTACCAGTGGGTTGATTTCCAACAGAGCAAAATCGTGTTCCAAGAACATGGTCGCTAAACCCATGAAGATCTTGGTGAACTGTTTGATTTGAGTTGGATTCAGACCCAGTTGGAAACCGAGATCACGGCCTTGGAAAGGTTGTGGGCCAGTGATTGGATCGATAATGGCTTTATGGATCAGCTCTGGCGTTTCTTCAGCAACTTTTTCAATCTCAACGCCACCTTCTGTTGATGCCATGAACACGACACGACGTGAAGCACGGTCAACAACGGCACCCAGATACAATTCATTTGCGATATCAGTGCAGCTTTCTACCAAAATCTTGGCAACTGGCTGACCTTTCTCGTCTGTCTGGTAAGTCACCAGATTTTTGCCCAACCACTTCTCAGCGAATGCGCGGATCTCTTCTTTATCGCTGGTAACTTTAACGCCACCCGCTTTACCACGGCCACCCGCATGTACCTGACACTTAACAACCCAAGTGTCGCCACCAATACGGCCAGCAGCTTCAACTGCTTCCTGAGGGGTGTCGCAAGCATAGCCTTCCGACACTGGCAAACCGTATTCTGCAAATAAGGCTTTTGCCTGATACTCATGCAAATTCATGATTGATTATCCGTAAACAACGTTTTTGGACAAACTGGCCCTCTACTGAAGGCCAGTCACGAGGTACTGCTTTGCTGTCTTAAAGGTCGAGCAGCAAGCGTGTTGGGTCTTCTAACAAGTCACGGATGGTGACCAAGAAGCCCACAGATTCACGACCATCAATAATGCGGTGGTCGTATGAAAGTGCCAGATACATCATTGGCTGAATTTCTACCTGACCATTCACTGCCATTGGACGATCTTTAATGGCGTGCATACCGAGAATGGCACTTTGTGGCAGATTTAGAATTGGTGTCGACATCAATGAACCGAACACACCACCGTTGGTCACGGTGAAGTTACCACCGGTCATGTCTTCAACAGTCAGCTTGCCATCACGGCCTTTAATGGCCAGATCGCGAATCGCTTTTTCCATCTCAGCCAAGGTCATGGTGTCAGTGTCACGCAGTACTGGGGTTACCAGACCACGTGGCGTTGATACCGCAATGCTCACGTCAAAGTAGTTGTGATACACGATGTCGTTACCGTCGATAGAAGCGTTCACTTCTGGGTAACGTTTAAGCGCTTCGGTCACCGCTTTCACGTAGAAAGACATAAAGCCCAAGCGGATACCGTGTTTCTTTTCAAACTCATCTTGATACTTCTTACGAATGTCCATGATAGGTTTCATGTTCACTTCGTTGAAAGTAGTCAACATTGCAGTTGAGTTTTTAGCTTCCAGCAGACGGGTAGCAATGGTTTTACGCAGACGTGTCATAGGAACACGTTTTTCACTGCGATCACCGCTCAATGCAACCGGCGCTGGCGCTGCAACAGCGGCAGCTGGTTTAGCTGCAGATTTCACAAAGGCTTCAACGTCTTCTTTGGTGATGCGGCCACCAACACCAGTGCCTTTGATCTTACTTGGGTCAACATTGTGTTCAGCCACTAAACGACGTACTGATGGGCTCAGCGCATCGTTGCTTTCGCCAGCAGCTTCAGCATCAGCTTTGGGTGCTGCCGCTTCAGCTTGCTCTTTTGATACTTCTTGACCAACGACTGCACCTGGGGTGATGGTGGCAATCAACTGTTCGCCCAACACTGTGTCGCCTTCTTGCGCTAAGAAGTCGCCCATAACGCCATCTTCTGGCGCTACAACTTCAAGAACAACCTTGTCAGTTTCAATATCCACCAGGTTCTGATCGCGTGAAACAGCCTCTCCCGGCTTAACGTGCCAAGTGGCGATGGTTGCATCCGCTACTGATTCTGGCAGTACAGGTACCTTAATTTCGATACTCATGGAAAGCTTTCCTTTTATATAAATTTATTACTTCAGATTTAATGCGCTTACGATCAGAGATTCCTGCTGGCGCGTATGCAATTCCGGATAACCACAAGCTGGTGCTGCAGACGCTTCCCTGCCGGCATAGCTCAATTGGGCTCCTTTTGGAATCGAAGTCCAGAAATGGTGCTGACTGCAATACCATGCACCTTGGTTCTGAGGCTCTTCCTGGCACCAAACGAAATCTTTCACATGTTGATAATCGGCTAACACTGCTTCTAACTCTTCATGCGGGAACGGATAAAGCTGTTCCACGCGAACAATCGCAACATTATCGATATTTTCTTTACGACGACGATCAAGCAAGTCGTAGTAAACTTTACCGCTACAGAAAACCACACGATCGACTTTTGCAGGTTCAAGTGGGTCTACTTCACCAATCACGTTGCGGAAACAACCTTCTGCCAACTCTTCCAGTGAAGATACGGCCATTGGGTGACGCAACAGCGACTTAGGCGACATCACCACCAGAGGACGACGCATAGGACGCACTACCTGACGACGCAGCATGTGGTAAACCTGTGCAGGCGTAGATGGAATACATACCTGCATATTGTGGTTTGCACACAATTGAAGGAAACGTTCCAGACGTGCAGATGAGTGTTCAGGACCTTGACCTTCATAACCATGTGGCAACAACAGCGTCAAACCACACAAACGGCCCCACTTCTGCTCACCAGAAGACAAGAATTGGTCAATGACCACCTGTGCACAGTTGGCAAAGTCACCAAATTGCGCTTCCCAAATCGTCAAACCAGCAGGTTCCGCGGTGGCATAACCATATTCAAAGGCCAGTACTGAGGCTTCTGACAACACAGAGTCGTTGACATCAAACGGCCCTTCTTTGTCAGCCACGTGGCGTAATGGCAGATAAGTCGTGCCATCATTTTGATTATGTAACACGGCATGACGATGGAAGAAGGTACCGCGACCGGAGTCTTGCCCGGTGATACGGACACGCTTTTTATCTTCCAAAATTGTGGCGTAAGCTAAAGTTTCAGCAAAGCCCCAATCCAGCAGCTTTTCACCTTTTGCCATGGCACCACGATCGGTATAAATCTTTTCAACACGGCTATGCAGTTTATGGGTTTCAGGCACATAGCTAATTTTTGCTGCCAACTCTTTAATATGATCTAAACCGATAGAACCGTTATACGCTTCATCCCATTCGCGATTCAGATAAGGTGACCAGTCAACGGTGTGCAACGTCATTGGACGCCACTCTTTGACCACGCAATCCCCTTTATCCAAGGCATCGCGATAATCGTTGACTAAGCCAGTAACATCGTCAGCGCCCAAGGATTTTTCTTCAACCAGACGATCGGCGTAAATCTTACGCGTTGTTGGATGCTTTTTAATCTTGGTGTACATCATTGGCTGAGTTGCACTTGGCTCATCAGCTTCGTTATGACCATGACGGCGATAACATACCAGTTCAATCACCACATCACGTTTGAAGGTGTTACGGTAATCAACCGCCACTTGAGAGATGAAAGCAACGGCTTCAGGGTCATCACCATTGACGTGGAAGATTGGCGCCTGAACCATCTTAGCAATGTCAGTACAGTATTCTGTTGAACGGGTATCATGATGGTTAGAGGTAGTAAAACCCACTTGGTTGTTCACTACGATACGGATTGAACCGCCCACTTTAAATGCCCGAGTCTGCGACATGTTAAAGGTTTCTTGCACAATACCTTGACCAGCAATGGCCGAGTCACCATGAATGGTGATTGGCATCACTTGCAAGCCATCGTCACTACCACGGCGGTCTAGACGTGCGCGCACAGAGCCCATCACCACTGGGTTAACAATTTCGAGGTGCGATGGGTTAAACGCCAACGCCAAATGCACATTACCACCGGGGGTTTCAAAATCAGAAGAGAAACCTTGGTGGTATTTAACGTCACCAGAGCCTAAACCGTCCTCATGATGCTTACCGGCGAATTCGTCAAACAGCTCTGCTGGACGTTTACCAAGAATATTCACCAGCACGTTTAGACGACCACGGTGCGCCATACCGATAACAATCTCTTTAGTACCAGCTTCACCAGCGCGATAGATGATTTCACGCAGCATTGGCACTAATGAATCACCGCCTTCAAGCGAGAAACGTTTTGCGCCAGGGAATTTTGCACCAAGATATTTTTCCATCCCTTCGGCAGCGTTCAAACCTTCCAACAAACGTGCTTTCACAGCTGTTGAATAGGCTGCCTTACCTAAAGAAGATTCGATCTGATGCTGGATCCAACGCTTCTCTTCGGTGTCGGTAATGTGCATGTATTCGGCGCCGATAGATTCGGTGTAAGTCGCTTTAAGCGCCTTAACCAAGTCACGGAGCTTCATGGTGCCATTACCGTAGGCGAAAGAACCTGTATTGAACTCGCGATCCATATCTTCGGCACCTAGGCCGTGGAATGCTGGGTCGAGTTCGGCAACAGCGTCACGCTTCCACAAGGCCAATGGGTCTAAATTGGCATTTTGGTGACCGCGGAAGCGGTAAGCGTTGATTAACTGCAGCACTTTAACCTGTTTCGCATCGAGATCAGGGTCTGTGACGCGGCTGGTAGTCTTAGTTCGACTGTCGCTCGCTAACGCTCTGAAATAATCACGAATTTTGGAATGGGCAGGTTCTGGTACGCTGGTATCGGTACCATTTACTGGTGGGAGATTATCAAAGACGGCACGCCAGTCGTCAGAGACTGCACTGGGGTCTTCTTGATAGGCTTCATACATCTCTTCTACATAGGCCGAGTTTGCCCCACTCAAGTGAGACGATTCGAGCCAAGCTTTCATGATGCCTTGGTGCATTTTTATTCCTTTCAATCTTGGTATATGTGCATCGCTTTAATTCAGCTACTTCACTGAAACTGACTACATGAATTTCGTTCCATTTCTTGCAATCAACTTGTCGTCCTTTACACACGAAAGAGAGCCACTCCCTGCACATGAGAAAGTGACTCCCGCACGAGCTATATCATTATGAATGCTTGCCCGTCTTGCTGCATTTATACCGCCCGATTCAGCAACATAGACTTGATGTGTCCAATCGCTTTAGTAGGGTTAAGCCCTTTAGGACAGACATCAACACAATTCATAATGCCGTGGCAACGGAATACACTGTATGCATCGTCTAGTTCTGATAAACGCTCTTCAGTTGCAGTATCGCGACTATCAATCAAGAAGCGATAAGCGTGCAACAAGCCGCTTGGGCCAACGAATTTATCAGGGTTCCACCAGAACGAAGGACAAGCCGTAGAACAACAAGCACACATGATACATTCATACAGACCATCCAAGTGTGCGCGCTCTTCAGGAGATTGCAAATGCTCACGTGCTGGTTGCTTATCGTCATTGATTAAGTATGGCTTAATCTTTTCGTATTGCTTATAAAACTGACTTAAATCAACAATTAAATCACGAACAACCGGCATCCCTGGTAGTGGTCTGATCTCCAGTTTCTTACCTTTAAAGGTTGAAACAGGGGTAATACAGGCAAGACCATTCTTACCGTTCATGTTCATACCGTCAGAGCCGCAAACCCCTTCACGACATGAACGACGGAACGCTAACGTTGGATCTTGCTCTTTCAATCGCATCAACACATCCAACATCATCATGTCCGAGCCATCTGGAATTTCCAGTTGGTAATCCTTCATGTAGGGCTTTTTATCTACATCAGGATTGTAGCGATAAACTGCAATGTCTAATTTCATCTCGCGACTCCTTAGTAGGTACGTTTCTTCGGAGGGAAGGCTTCACGTGATTTTGGTGCCATGTTGACTGCACGGCGATCCATGGTTTCAGTCACTGGGTCAAACAGACTGTGACACAACCAGTTTTCATCATCACGCTCTGGGAAATCTTCACGGCTATGTGCACCGCGGCTTTCCGTACGGAAGTTAGCGGCATAAGCTGAAGCAATAGCGGTTGCCATCAGGTTATCGAGTTCGAGACATTCGATACGCTGAGTATTAAATTCTTTCGAATTATCAGACAACTTAGCATTAGCCAAACGCTCACGAATCGCTTTCAACTCTTCCAAGCCTTCCGCCATTGCGTTACCGCTGCGGAATACCGAGAAGTGCAGTTGCATACACATCTGCATGTCTTTACGAATTTGAACTGGATCTTCACCGTCTTTATTGCTTTCCCAACGATTCAAACGCGCCAGAGATTTCGCAATATCAGCTTCAGATGCAGGTTTTGGCGTATCCATCTGTTCAAGAGCTGCACCCAAGTGTTGACCTGCTGCACGACCAAATACCACCAAGTCGAGCAGTGAGTTACCACCCAAACGGTTCGCACCGTGTACAGATACGCAGGCAATTTCGCCTACTGCAAACAAACCAACCACATCTTTTTCTGTGCCGTCGGTATCTTTATGGATAACTTGACCAGTAACACGTGTTGGCAGACCACCCATCATATAGTGACAAGTTGGAATTACTGGGATTGGACCATCCGCTGGATCGATGTGTGCGAAGGTACGAGACAATTCACAAACACCTGGCAAACGCGCTTCGAGAGTTTCTTTACCCAAATGATCCAGTTTCAATTTGATATGTGGTGGCAAACCACCATCGGTGCAACCACGACCTTCACGAATTTCGGTCATCATTGAACGTGCAACCACATCACGTGATGC
Source organism: Shewanella avicenniae (assembly GCF_017354945.1). NCBI lineage: Bacteria > Pseudomonadati > Pseudomonadota > Gammaproteobacteria > Alteromonadales > Shewanellaceae > Shewanella > Shewanella avicenniae. The sequence goes on from NZ_CP071503.1 coordinate 2,605,526, forward strand.
CAAGTCTTTCGCGTTTGGCGCATAACGCTCCATGAAGCGCTCGCCATCTTTATTCAGCAGGTAACCACCTTCACCACGACAACCTTCAGTTACCAGCACACCAGCCCCAGCGATACCCGTTGGGTGGAACTGCCACATTTCCATGTCTTGCAGTTGCACACCGGCACGGGCAGCCATACCAACACCGTCACCCGTGTTGATGTGCGCGTTGGTAGTAGAGGCAAAGATACGACCTGCACCACCGGTTGCCAGTACAGTTGCTTTGGCTTTGAAATAAACGACTTCGCCTGTTTCGATTTCTAGTGCAGTACAACCAACGATAACACCGTCTTCGTTCTTGACCAGATCAAGTGCGTACCACTCAGAAAACACTTGAGTTTTGTTTTTTACGTTCTGCTGGTACAAGCAGTGAAGCAATGCATGGCCGGTACGGTCAGCGGCAGCCGCAGTACGCGCAGCTTGCTCACCACCGAAGTTTTTAGACTGACCACCGAAAGGGCGTTGGTAGATAGTGCCGTCATCGAAACGAGAGAATGGCAAACCCATATGCTCAAGTTCAATAATGGCTTCAGGACCGGTTTGACACATATATTCGATAGCGTCTTGGTCACCGATAAAATCAGAGCCTTTCACTGTGTCATACATGTGGTATTCCCAGTTGTCTTCATGGGCATTACCCAATGCAACTGTAATACCGCCCTGCGCAGACACAGTGTGAGAACGTGTTGGAAATACTTTTGACAGCAGCGCGCAGCTTTTGCCTTCCTTAGAAATCTGCAGTGCAGCTCGCATACCAGCGCCACCAGCACCGATAACGACCGCATCAAACTCTCTTACCTGAATAGCCACTTATACACCCCACACAATCAGAATGCCGCTCGCCAAATATGCAAAGGCTGTCACGACAAAAACAAACTGAAGTACACCACGTAAAGAAACGCATTTAACGTAGTCGGTCAGTACTTGCCACACCCCAATCCAGGCGTGGATTAGCAGCGCAATTAATGCCAGCAAGGTAAACACTTTCATTGGCAAGCTGGCAAATAAGCCATGCCAAACTTCATAAGTGAGAGGATTACTGAAAGCGGCGAATGCCACCAAGAACAAGGTATAACAGGCTAAAACTACTGCGCTTGCGCGCAACATAATAAAGTCATGGACACCACTGCGTCCAAACGATGCTGCATTGGTTACCATACCCAAACCCCCGCCAGAATCGAAAAGATGATGGCAAGTACAAAAACTGCCTTCGCTGACGCCTTACCTGACGCCAACTCTTCCCAACGACCAGTGTCCATTACCAAGTGACGCAAGCCACCTAATAAGTGATAACCCAGTGCGGTAAGGATTCCCCAAACGATGAACTTCACGAAGAAGCTATCAAGCAGTGATTGCACATACTGAAAGCCTTCTGGAGACTTCAGGGATGCATTGAGCAACCACAAAAGCACGCCAACAGCAAACAGCATAATGACACCGGATACCCGGTGGAGAATGGACGCAATTGCAGTCGCCGGAAAGCGAATCGTCTGCAAATCTAAATGGACAGGTCTTTGCTTTTTCACGTTCTGCTCACTCAGCTCCATTGAGCATTTTTTGTTATGCGAAATGTCCTTCTAGCGAGGACAACTTGTGATGTAGATCACATCGTACTTTCGGCAAATGGACTAGGTTGAACAATCAACTAACTGATTGACTACTTTAGTAATTCATTCAGTAAAACTTTATGAATTCGGCTACTAAAATGCAGCCCTTTTGAACCGAGGCAAGTATACTCGTCGAAAAAGTCAAATACAAACATCACATATTGGGAATTTTATTTTTTTTTGAAACTTTTAATCGTAAGTATAAGTCACTACAGGGAAATTGGTCAGACCTATACTATTGTCTAACGAATTTAAACGCCCAATTAAATTGAAATGTGATCTAGATTACTTGTACAGTAATTCAAATTTGTTACGCCGCACTCACAATAAAATGAAGTAAGGAGAACGGGTTATGGCTGAATTAGTAGCCAAATTGGAACTTCCAGGAAGTGACTCGATCGAACTGCCAGTAAAACAAGGCACCGCTGGTTTCGATGTGATCGATATCAGCAAATTAGGCAGTAAAGGGTACTTTACCTTCGACCCAGGTTTTCTTGCCACCGCATCATGCGAATCTGCCATTACTTTTATTGATGGCGACAAAGGTATCTTGTTGCACCGTGGTTATCCAATCGATCAACTCGCAGTCGAGTCTAGCTATCTAGATCTTTGCTACCTGTTGTTGTACGGAGAGCTCCCTACAAAAGATCAGTATGAAAAATTCGCTAAAACGGTCCGCAACCACACCATGGTTCATCAACAAGTAGAATTTTTCTTCCGCGGTTTCCGCCGCGATGCGCACCCGATGGCAATGCTATGTGGTGTGACAGGAGCTTTGGCGTCGTTCTACCAGGATTCATTAGACGTTGCCGACCCTAAACACCGTGAAATCGCGGCCTATCGTTTAGTGTCGAAAATGCCAACGTTAGCGGCTATGTGCTACAAGTACTCAGTTGGCCAACCGTTCCAATATCCACGTAATGACCTCAGTTACAGCGGTAACTTCTTGTCGATGATGTTTGGCGTACCTTGTGAACCATACCAAGTTAACCCAATCATTGAACGTGCGATGGATCGTATCTTTATTCTGCACGCTGACCACGAACAAAACGCCTCTACTTCTACTGTGCGTCTTGCGGGTTCATCGGGTGCTAACCCATTTGCATGTATCGCTGCGGGTATTGCGTCACTGTGGGGTCCGGCGCATGGTGGAGCTAACGAAGCTTGCTTGAAGATGTTGGAAGAGATTGGCAGTGTTGATCGCATTCCTGAATTCATCGAAAAAGCAAAAGACAAGAATGATCCATTCCGTCTGATGGGCTTTGGTCACCGGGTTTATAAGAACTTCGACCCACGCGCTAAAGTGATGCGCGAGACTTGCCACGAAGTGTTAACTGAACTGAAAGTGGATGACCCATTGTTGGATGTTGCGATGGAACTGGAACGCATTGCGCTTGAAGATGAATACTTCATCTCTAAGAAACTGTATCCAAACGTCGACTTCTACTCTGGCATTATCATGAAAGCCATTGGTATTCCGACCAGTATGTTCACCGTGATCTTTGCGTTGGCACGTACTGTAGGCTGGATTGCCCATTGGAAAGAGATGCTGGATCAACCAGGTCATAAAATTAGCCGTCCTCGCCAACTTTATACTGGTGAAGCTGAACGTGACTTCATTAAGTTGTCTGACCGCTAATCACTTACCCACTTCAAAAAAGGCGCTTTCAGCGCCTTTTTTATTGCCGTTATCCGCCCTATCAATCCTTGCCCTGCTCATTTGTCACCTACACTTAACATCCATTACGAAAAATGGTGAAAATCGCTAACAACTGAAAAGTTTCACTAACTGTTAGCACTAAAAGTAAAATTATTTAGCCAAATACAATCCAACTCATTGATTGTAAACGTAAATAATTATTGGCATCCAGTTTGCTTATACTCGTTGACGATTTTAATAGGGACTTTCTCATGAAACGCCAACCATCATTTTTTAAACCTGTTATCAGTGCGCTAGTTATTGGCTTTATGTTGACTGGCTGCGGCGAGCAAGAACAAACAAAAAAAGAAGAGAGCTACGCGATTCCAGTTGAAACTGCGGCCGTTACTCAAGGCCACATTTCCTCGTTCTATAACACCACTGCCACACTCGAAGCGCCCGAGGAAGCTGGCGTAACTACCCGCATTGCGGGACTGATTGAGCAATTGTATGTTGAGGAAGGCGACAGAGTTAGCAAAGGTCAGCTGTTAGCCAAAATCGATGCGCGTCGTCAGTACTACGAATTGGAACGTTCTACAGCTGAAGTAAAAATCATTGAGCAAGAGCTAGAGCGTTTGAAAAGGATGAATAACCGTGAGTTCATCAGCGCCGACAGTTTAGCTAAGCTTGAATACAATCTAAAAGCAGCAAAAGCACAGCGCGACTTAGCGCAACTACAAGTCACTGAAAGTGAAATTCGCTCGCCAATCGATGGCGTGATCGCAACCCGCTACGTCAAGCAAGGCAACATGGCCAAAGAGTTCGACCAACTGTTTTACGTTGTCAGTCAAGATGAGCTATATGGCATCGTCCATTTACCCGAGCAACAACTCACCAGCTTGAAACTCGGTCAAGAAGCAATAGTGCAACCGAATAAGCGTGGTGAAGTGTTCTCAGCGTCGGTACTGCGCATCAGTCCCGTTATCGACAGCGATAGCGGTACCTTTAAAGTGACCTTGACCATTCCTAACCAAGCACAAAAGTTAAAAGCGGGCATGTATGCCAATGTGCAACTTAAATACGATACACATAGTGATGTGGCGGTGGTGCCATTCAACGCTGTCGTCAATCAAGACGATGTACAAACCTTGTATGTGGTAGAAGATGGCAAAGCATTACGCCGTGAAGTCTCGCTAGGTTACCGCGAAGACAATCGTGTCGAAATCCAATCGGGGATTAAAGTTGGTGAACAGATTGTTGTGCGCGGTCAGCATAACCTCAAAGACCAATCACAAGTCGAAGTGTTAAGCCCACTCAAGCTTACCGCCGCTAAATAATCGCAAGGAAAGCACAATGTCAGTAATTAATGTATCGGTGCGGCGTCCCGTCACCGTATGGATGTTTATGCTCGCGATTATGCTATTTGGCATGGTGGGCTTTTCCAGACTTGCAGTCACCCTACTCCCAGATCTGAGCTACCCAACGCTGACGATTCGGACTCAATACGATGGTGCCGCGCCCGTTGAAGTCGAACAATTGGTCAGCAAACCCATTGAAGAAGCCGTGGGTATCGTGAAAGGTCTGCGAAAAATAAGCTCTGTTTCTCGCTCAGGCATGTCAGATGTGGTGCTGGAATTTGAATGGGGCACCCAAATGGACATGGCGGGCTTAGAAGTGCGGGAAAAGCTCGACACCATTGAGTTACCCCTCGATATTGATAAACCGCTGCTGCTAAGGTTTAACCCCAATCTTGACCCGATCATGCGACTCGCGCTGCCGGCAAAATCTGCGACAGAGAAGGAACTCAAACAGCTGCGCACTTACGCTGAGGAAGAGCTAAAACGCGAGTTAGAATCTTTACCGGGTGTTGCGTCCGTGCGCTTATCTGGCGGGTTGGAGCAGGAAGTCCACATTCTGCTTAATCAACAGAAACTTGCACAACTAAGCCTGTCTTCGGATGACATTCGTAGTCGCATTGCCGCTGAAAACATCAACCTGTCTGCAGGTAAAGTGGTACAAGGCGACCGCGAATTTTTGGTGCGCACCGTTAATCAGTTCCAATCATTGGCTGAACTTGCTGACATTATTGTCTACAAACAAGGCGCAACCTTAGTGCGCTTAGGTGATATTGCGGAGGTCACCGACGGCTTTAAAGAGCGCAGCGATATCACCCGCATTAACGGCAAAGAATCCATCGAGCTCGCGCTTTACAAAGAAGGCGATGCCAATACTGTCGCCGTTGCCGACCAAGTAAAACAGCGCTTAGCAAAGTTGAAGCAAGACAGCCAAAATGCCAACCAGATGCAACCAGAGGTGATCTACGATCAGTCTGACTTTATTCAGAGTGCCGTAAGTGAAGTCACCTCGTCGGCGTTAATCGGCAGCATCTTAGCGATGCTGGTTATCTATCTTTTTTTGCGCGATATCGTGCCGACACTGATTATTTCGATTTCGATTCCGTTTTCGGTGATCGCCACCTTTAACATGATGTACTTTGCGGGTATCAGCCTCAACATTATGTCGCTCGGCGGTATCGCCCTAGCGGTGGGCTTACTGGTTGATAACGCCATTGTAGTGCTGGAAAATATCGACCGCTGTAAAACTCAAGGCATGAATAAAGTCGATGCGGCTATCAATGGCACCAAGGAAGTTGCGGGTGCGATCACCGCCTCAACACTGACGACGCTTGCGGTGTTTGTGCCACTTATTTTTGTGGATGGCATCGCCGGGGCACTGTTTGCTGATCAAGCGCTTACCGTCACCTTCGCCCTATTAGCTTCATTATTGGTGGCGATGACCTCAATCCCAATGTTGGCTTCTCGCCAAGGCTTTAAAGGGGATGCGGTTGCTGAGCCGCAAATGCCGCAACCGATACCTACTACGCGTTGGGCTAAATTGGGGTTCTACACAGTTAAAGTTATTGGCTTTCCGTTCAAGCTGTTGTTTAACCTATTGCCTCAGTTACTCACTACCTTCATCTTGACCGTCACTCGCCTTGTTGCATGGCTTGCCTCATGGCTTATGAAGCCATTGGTAATGGGTTTTAACCTCGCCTATCAAGGATTGGCAAAACTTTATCGCCCACTGCTAAATAGTGCATTGGCGCACAAAGGAATCACCCTCGCAATAGCCATCGTATTTACTGCATCTGCCGGGCTTATGCTGTCTCGCTTAGGTACCGGGCTGATCCCCCCAATGAACCAAGGTGAATTCTACGTAGAGATACTGCTACCACCCGGCACTGAAGTCTCACAAACTGATAACGTATTGCAGCAACTTGCAAGTGAAATCGCCGACAATCCAGCGGTTAAACATGCCTACACTCAAGCTGGTAGCGGTGGTTTGATGACCTCAGATACCAGCCGTGGTGGCGAAAATTGGGGCCGTTTGCAGGTAGTATTGGCGGATCATCTCGCCTTTGAACAAGTAGCAGAACAACTGAGACAAAAAGCCCGAGCCATTCCTGAGCTGGAGGCTAAGGTAAAATTCCCCGAACTGTTTACCTTTAAAACACCGCTTGAAATTGAGCTAAGCGGCTATGAGCTGGATCAGCTTAAACAGAGTGCCGACCGTTTGGTCGATGCGATGTCTGCCAATCCACTTTATACCGATATCAACACCTCGTTAAAAGACGGCCAACCTGAAATTAGCATTCGCTTCGATCATGCCCGCATTGCCGCGCTGGGGTTAGATGCACCGACAATTGCCAATCGTATTGCACAACGGGTGGGCGGAACCGTCGCCAGCAAATATACCCTGCGTGAACGCAAAATCGATATTTTGGTACGTAGCGAAGAGAGTGAACGTAACAACATCACCGATATCGATTCGATGCTGATTAACCCTGATGGTAAACGCCCCATTCCGTTATCGGCGGTGGCCGATGTCAAGCTGACGATTGGCCCCTCTGCGATCAATCGCATCAGCCAACAACGGGTGGCGATTGTCTCGGCCGATATTACTGGCGGAGATCTCGATGCGGCGGTTGCAGAAGCACGGGGGATTGTTGCCAAACTTGGATTGCCTAACTCCATTCATACCCGCTTTGGTGGCCAGAATGAAGAGATGCAAAGCTCATTTGATTCACTCAAGATTGCGCTGGTGCTGGCGGTATTCTTAGTTTATCTGGTGATGGCCAGCCAGTTTGAATCGCTGTTACACCCACTGCTGATATTAGCGGCTGTCCCCATTGCGCTGTCCGGCAGTATTTATGGCTTATACCTCACCAACAGCCAGCTATCGGTGATTGTGTTTATTGGTCTCATCATGCTGGCGGGGATTGTGGTCAACAACGCCATCGTTTTGGTGGATCGTATCAATCAGTTGCGAATGGCGGGCGTCGACAAATTAGCCGCAATTAAAGAAGCCGGCGCTTCTCGTCTGCGGCCAATTTTGATGACCACCTTGACCACCAATCTCGGCTTACTGCCAATGGCATTAGGTTTAGGTGATGGTGCAGAAGTGCGTGCACCGATGGCTATCACGGTAATCTTTGGTCTATCACTCTCCACCTTGCTAACGTTGGTGGTGATCCCCGTGCTGTATGCCATGTTTGATCGCAAACGTTTTGATGATGTCGCAACTCAGCAGGAGGTCAGCGTATGAACCTCACTCGCTTAGCGTTAAAACGCCCAGTGACCACCAGCATGTTTTTCACTGCAATATTGCTGTTCGGTATGGCCGCCTCTCGCTTGTTACCGCTCGAGATGTTTCCAGGGATTGATATTCCTGAAATCTATATCAATGTACCGTACAAAGGCTCATCGCCAGCCGAAGTCGAGCGCGATATTACCAACGTGCTGGAAGAGTCACTGGCCACCATGGGCGGGATTGAGACTTTAAAATCTAATTCCAATCAAAATGGCAGTGAAATCGAAATCGAGATGAAATGGGGTGAAAACGTCGCCACCCGGAGTCTTGAGGCGCGCGAAAAAATCGATCAAGTCAGAAATCTGTTACCCGATGATGTAGAGCGTGTGCTGATCCAGCAATTTTCTACCGCCGATATGCCGGTGTTGAACATTCGCATCTCCAGCGAACGGGAGTTATCGAACGCATTTGACCTGTTAGATAAACAACTGCGCGTACCACTAGAGCGGGTTGATGGCGTATCAAAAGTCACTCTTTATGGTGTTGAGCAAAAGCAGATTGAAGTGCGCATTGATGCCGACAAACTTAGCGCCAGTACCATTGAACTGCCGCAGTTGCGCAGCCAACTGCTCGCCGAAAACTTCATTGTCAGTGGCGGTACCCTACGCGATAGCGGCGTGGTTTATCAAGTGTCGCCTAAAGGCGAGTTTCGCGATCTTGATGAGATTCGAGCACTAATCGTCGCCCGCGGCATTCATCTTGGCGATATCGCCGATGTGCTCTACGCGTTGCCAGAACGGACGGTAGGACGCCATCTGGATCAGAAATACGCCGTCGGACTCGATATCTACAAAGAATCTGGCGCTAATCTGGTCGACGTATCAGACAAAGTCATGACGGTGATTAACCAAGTTAAACAGGATCCCCAATTTCAGGGCATTAAGCTGTTTATCATGGATAACCAAGGCGAAGGAGTAAAATCGTCACTCAATGACCTGCTGATGTCAGGCCTGATTGGTGCTTTGCTATCATTTGCGGTGTTGTACCTGTTCTTACGTAATATTCCAATGACGCTTGTGGTCGTTTCCTCTGTGCCAATCTCGATTGGATTAACACTCGCGGGCATGTATTTCCTCGGCTACAGCCTCAACGTCCTGTCGATGATGGGCCTGTTGTTGGCTGTGGGCATGTTGATTGATAACGCGGTGGTCGTCTCTGAAAGCGTATTGCAGGAGCAGCAAAAAGAGGATCGTGGCGATGAAACAGTGCTGCTTGGGGTGAATAAAGTGGCGCTGGCGGTCATGGCAGGCACACTGACAACGGCCATCGTATTTTTACCGAATATCTTCGGCGTAAAGGTAGAACTGACGATATTTCTCGAACACGTGGCGGTGGCTATCTGTATTTCGTTGGCAGCGAGTTTATTGGTCGCTAAAACCCTCATCCCGCTGTTGCTATCTCGACTACATGGCAAAATCACACTCCCTGAGCCGAAACAAAGCCGATTACAGCTTGGCTATCAACGGTCACTCAAATGGGTGTTAATCCATCCCAAACTCTCCACATTTATCGCTGTAGTGCTGTTAGCCTCAACGGCACTGCCATTAAGTTTGGTGCCTAAGGACAGCCAAGACAGTGAGAGTAAAGAGCGACTTTACATCAATTATGAAGTCGAAGGTCGCCATAGTTTGGCAGTAACTGAGGCGATGGTAAACCGGATGGAAAGCTATTTATATGCCAACAAGGAAGCGTTTCATATTGATACCGTGTACAGCTTTTACTCACCGGATGAGGCAAGTTCCAGTGTCATATTGCTGCCAGATCTGCCCATGGATATCGCTGAGTTAAAAAAGAAAATTCGTGAAGGTTTTCCTCGCTTAGCGGCTGCCAAACCACAATTTGGTTGGGGCGACGATAATTCGGGTGTACGGGTAACCTTAACCGGCAGGTCTACCGCCGAGCTCATTAAGATCAGTGAGCAAGTGTTACCACTGCTCTCCAATATCGACGGTTTACAAGATGTGCGTTCTGAGCTGAACGGTGAGCAACAAGAAGTCATTATTAACGTTAATCGTGACAGTGTTGCCCGACTTGGCCTCAAAGTACGTGACATCGCCAGTACCGTATCCACTGCATTAAGGGGCTCACAATTACGTTCATTTCGACATGATCCAAGCGGTGAGCTACGGATTCAGTTGCTGTATGACAAGTCATGGCAACAATCGCTGCAACACCTCAAAGATCTTCCTGTTGCCAACATTGATGGTCGAATTTACTCACTAGCGCAGCTCGCTGACATTCAAATTCAGCCGCGGTTTGATGCCATTCGCCACTACAACCGTGAAACCGCATTATCGATTGGTGCCAACCTCGAGAAACTGGAGATGGATAAAGCGCAGCAGTTGATTAAACAAGCCATGGAACATGTGAATTTTCCGCCCGGTTATGGCTATTCACTTCGCGGCGGTTTTGAGAAGCAAGATAAAGAACAATCGGTGATGATGGTCAATATGCTATTGGCGGTAGCGATGATTTACATCGTGATGGCGGCATTGTTTGAATCACTGCTACTGCCTAGCGCCATTATTACCAGTATTCTGTTTTCGATTACTGGCGTATTTTGGGCGTTGTGGCTAACCGCTACCCCCATGTCGGTGATGGCAATGATCGGGGTACTGGTGTTATTAGGCATTGTGGTTAATAACGGCATTGTATTGGTCGATCAAATCAACCAAATGACGCCGGCACTCGATGAGTTATCAAGCACCATTACCGATGTCTGTATCACTCGTTTGCGCCCAGTGTTGATGACGGTTGGCACCACAATATTAGGCTTAGTTCCTTTGGCTATGGGCGACACTCAGATAGGGGGTGGAGGCCCACCCTACTCGCCAATGGCAATCGCCATTATTGGCGGCTTGGCGTTTTCAACCGCCACCAGCCTTTATTTAGTGCCGTTATGTTATCAAGCCTTTTTCCGCCTACGCTATCGCTCATCCGTTGGTTGGCAACGTTCGCTTAAGCTAAGTCAACGATTACTGCCGTGGCTTGGATCTTAGAAAAACACCCTGCGCCACAAGAGCAAATAAATTTTGCTCTTGTGGTTACCAGGTTAGACATGACGAAAATGCCACAGTAACCAGAAAATCGGCGTAACATCGCGGCCACCGCGATGACGAAATGGCTTCATCAGGTAATACAACCATTGCCAGCTAGCGAGAAAACTTTTACTCGCCTGCCAAATGCGCTCACCACCACAACGGCGATACTGGGCAACCACCTCGGTAATAAGTGCGTTATTGGGGCCGAGATACCGATAAAGGCTGTGGATATACACCAGCAAATCGCGAATGTGTTGGTACAACAGCCCTTTTCGCGGTGCTCTGGCTTCAAAATCGATAAACCTGACCCGACCTTGTTGCCAACTGATATCGCGTAGCGCGGGTCGACCGTGTGCCAAACCCAATTGATGCAGTTGTGCGAGCGCCTCAGCGCTGTCGAGTAACACTTGACGTCGAAAATCGGCCGACAGATCTTGGCGCGCTATCCACTGTTTCAAGGTGGGGCCAACATCTTCTAGCACCATATAACCAGGTTGTTCATACACAACATTGGGCACTGGCGCATGTTGTTCGGCCAATTGTAATAGGCAGGATTTTTCTTGTTCGAGGGAGGACGCTGGATGAGCTTTAAGGAGACGCATTCTGCCGTGCAATTGCTCTGGTTGTTTCAACCAGTACTTTCGCCCGGAAAAATCGAAGCTGATGATCCGTTCACCTCGATGCTCTAGCAACAACTGCTGAACTTTTTGCTCAATGGTTGCGGCCATGATGACACTCCGTGTAAAAATCGAGAGTGTTATTATCGGGCTAATTTAGCAAGCCACTCAATAATAAGCCGCTAACAAGTATCAGATAACATCATGTTATCAAACAATTTTTAACACTTGAGCACAGTTCTGTTGCCGTTCAGTAACCTTTCGCTTAGCGAAAGATAAAAAAATACCGCCCAAAAGCGGTATTTCATCATGGTGACAAAGTGGAAAACTATTCAGCCACTTCTTGCAGGTTGGTTGCTTTCTCGGCCAACAACACTGGAATACCGTCATTGATTTGATAAACCAAGCGGTCAGCTTTACAGATCAGCGTCTGCTGCTCTTTGTTGTATTCCAGTTTGCCTTTGCATACTGGGCACGCCACGATGTCGAGAAGTTTTTTATCAAACGCCATTAGTTCATCCTTCATTTTTAGCATTAGTTTTTTGGGCAACTACGTTCGCAACTTTTGCGAGCAATTGCGCCGAAAATTCATCAGATAGGCGAGCATCTACCGGCAGATACCAACCGTTCTTAAGGGTAAATTCGCGACATTTAATCGCATCTTTCTCCGTCATCACCAGTGCCAATTCCGCTTCGTTGACTGCAAAATCCGCCGCGCTATAGGGGTGATGGTCAGCAAATATCTTGGTCTGCGCAATATCATACCCCAACTCGGTGAGAGTATCGAAAAAGCGCTGCGGATTGCCAATCCCTGCGATCGCTTTAATGCGTTTTGGCTCACAACTTGGCGAATTGTCACGCTGCAACGGCTGCAATTTGTCGGCTGATAACTGCATTGCAAACCGGGTTGGCGAATCCTGTTTAGCCCCGTTTTCAACAATAAAATCGACCGTCGATAGACGCCATTTACCTTCTCGCAACGGACCAGCGGGCAACAGCATGCCGTTGCCTAATTGGCGTTTACCATCTAACACCAGCAGTTCGATATCTCGGCCCAAACGGTAGTGTTGTAAACCGTCATCGCTGATGATGATGTCAACCTTGTGCTCAGCTAATAGCAATTTTGCCGTGGCGATGCGATCTTGCCCCACCGCCATTGGGACTTGCGTACGCGCCACGATCATCGCCGGCTCGTCACCCACCTCTTTGGCTAAGGCCTGGGTGCTAACAATCCTCGGCTGCTGTTGCTCACTACCATAGCCGCGGCTGATGACACCGGGATGATATCCCTGCTGCCGCAACAGCTCGATAAGATAAATCACCAGCGGCGTTTTACCACTGCCACCCACGGTGATATTGCCCACCAACAACACCGGCACTGGCAACTGTTCAACTGGCTTTAGCCCAATCCGAAACAGCTGGCGGCGTACGCCGCTTATCAAGCCAAACAACCAAGACAATGGCCACAACAGCCATTTCAGCCAGTGGTTTTGATACCAGATGCGGTTTACAAAGGCTTCCACTTAGCCCCCAAATTGCATCTGATAGAGTTTGGCGTACATGCCATTTTGCTCAAGCAAGGATTTATGATTGCCACGCTCCACCACTTTGCCTTGGTCAATCACCAAAATCTCATCGGCGTTTTCAATGGTCGATAAACGGTGGGCAATCACGATAGATGTACGGTTACGGCGCAGATTATCTAAGCCTTTTTGAATGGCTTTTTCTGATTCTGTGTCTAATGCAGAGGTGGCTTCATCCAAAATCAACACCGGCGCGTTACGTAAAATGGCACGCGCAATCGCAATACGTTGCCGTTGACCGCCGGATAACATCACCCCGTTTTCACCGATTTCAGTATCTAGGCCATCTGGCAGACGTTCAATAAACTCCATCGCATACGCGAGGGTGGCCGCTTCAATCACTTGTTCGCGGGTCACTTCACCCGGGTAGGCATAGGCGATGTTGTTCGCGATAGTGTCATTAAACAGCGTGACCTGTTGCGATACGAGTGCGATCTGACTACGTAATCCTTTGAGCGAATAGTCATGAATATCAATACCATCGAGCATAATTTGGCCTTCACGCAGTTCGCCATAGAAGCGGGTAATCAAACTCGCAATGGTCGATTTACCTGAACCCGAACGCCCCACCAACGCCAAAGTGCGGCCTTGTTTTACTTCCAGTGACACTTGGTCAAGCGCCAGCTTTTCCTGCTCTGGATAGCTAAAGCTGACATTATCAAACTTAATATCACCGGCAACGCGTTCAACTTCATGGGTGCCTTCATCTTTCTCTGCTGGCGTGTCGATCAACTCAAACACTGTGGCACACGCCGTCATACCACGCTGAAATTCGGCGTTAAGGCGAGTTAAGTTTTTGATCGGTTGCAACAGCGCTAACATGGTACTGAGCATTGCCGCAAAGATACCGGCGGTCAGTTCATCATGCAGACTATCAAGACTAGCGGCATAAATAACCGCACCCAGCGCCAGTGAACTAATCACCATCACTGTGGGTTGGCTAATCGCCTGCACCGTGGCCAGCTTCATGTTCTGGTAACGGTTATATTTATTCACTTTGGCAAAGCGAGCCGACTCAGTTTTCTGCCCACCAAAAATCAGCACGTTTTTGTGGCCTTTGATCATCTGCTCCGAAGCGGCAGTCACTGTGCCCATCGCATTTTGGATTTGACGCGAGACCTTGCGTAAGCGCTTGTTTACCACAGACACAACAACACCAATCAGCGGCACAATGATCAAAATGCACAGTGATAGTTTCCACGACATTGAAAACATCACCCCGAGATAGGCAATAACACTCACGCCATCACGGATCAGAGTTACCAAGGTGTTGCCTGAGGCGCGGGCGATTTGTTCGGTATCGTAGGTCACTTTGGAAATCAGTTCACCTGGGCTCATCTTGTCCATAAAGCTCACAGGCAAACGCAAAATATGGTCAAACACCTGCTGGCGCATGGTTTCCACCACACGAGTACTCATATAAGACACGCCATAGGTGGCCACGAAGTTAAAAAAGCCACGCAGGATAAACAGCCCGATTACAATAAACGGGGCAATTTTCAACACATTGCTGTCTGACTTGAAACCATGGGTATTCGCAACTTCGATACCATCGACAATGCTCGGTGTTGGCGTTGCCGCAAAGCCTTCATCAATAAATGGCCGGATCAGGTACAAAAAGGTCGCATCAACAATCGCATAGGCAACCAATGCTAAGGCTGAGATGATAAAGATGCCTTTGAGGTCAGCAACATAGGTGAGTAATCGCTTAAAAATATCGCGATTTCGCGGATTCGGCATTTTCGTCATTGAGGCAGAATTAATTCACTAACAAAACAAAGAGGGCATTCTACTCTGGATTGACGGGGTTACCAAATGCTATCAGGCGGTTATACCAATAGGGGGCGATATCCGCTCGGTAACTGCGAACGCTTTGCGCACCATTGGCGATTTCAATACTGAGCTGGCCTTGCTCACCAGTAACAAAGGTTTCCACACCATGCGCCTGATACCTTTGTTGAACTTCCGCTTTGGGAAAGCCCCAGCGATTTTGGTATCCAGCCGCAAAAATCGCCCAACGCGGCGCAACCGCGCTAAGCAGATCATCGGTTGACGAGGTATTACTGCCATGATGCGGCGCTAACAGCAGATCACTATTCAGTTCAGCCTCACGTTTGGTTAAGCCAATTTCTGCCGGCAGCTCAATATCACCGGGCAATAACACGCTAAACGCCGCATCATAAATGCGCAGCACACAAGAACCATTATTGCCAGTTGAGGGCGTTAACGGGCCGAGGAACCCCAAATTAAGATCCCGCCATTGTTGCCTATGTGGACGACAATTATCACTGGCTTTGAGTTGGCTTAAGTCAGTAATCACTTGCGCCTCGGGATACTGCTGCATGATGTATGTGGCACCGCCAGCATGATCATTGTCGCCATGACTCACCACCAAGTAATCCAGCTTGGCAATACCGCGATGCTGCAAAAAAGGCACGATCACACGCTCGGCATAGCTGAAATCATCAAAGCTGGCGCCGGTGTCATACAGTAAACCATGCTGGCCTTGCTGCACCACCACGGCCAGCCCCTGCCCCACATCCAATACATGCAGTTGCCAACCCGCAGGCCTAACCCATTCAGCCATTAGCAGTAGTTGCAAACCCAATGGCACGCAGGGGATCACTAGCCAATAACATTGTTGTGGCCGAAGTAAGCGCCAACCGCCAGTAACGGCTATCAGCGCCAGCATTAATGCCATCGCCAATTCTGCAGACAAAGGCCACCACGCCGCCACAAGGTGATCCGCGAGCTGCCATAACCACTCGGCGGGGACCAAGGAATTGGAGGTCAGTTGCCACAACGCGGTGCTTAATTCGGTAAAACCTAGCGCTGAACCTAGCATGCCGAGACAAAAACACAGCATCACCAGCGGGATCACCAGCAATGAAAACCAAGGCACCAGCAGTAAGTTGATCCAAAAGCTGTGCAGGGTTAAGCCACCAAACAGCAGCAGCTGCAGCAAACTCATCCCCAAACACAAACGCCATTGAATGCGCCATAGGCTAAGCCCCCACTGCTTAACCTGTGGCCAGATGCCATTATTTATTTCATTCGCCGCTGGCGAGCGCCATTCGCTCAGGATCAGTGCCAGCGCAAAAAACGACAGCCAAAAGCCGTTGCTCAATGGCGCCAGCGGATCAAACAACAGCACCAAAGCCAACGCCCACAATAATCGCTCCCAACTCGAACTCGCCCGCATGGTCAGTTGACTGACAACCACCACCACTAACATCAATAACGCCCGTTGTACCGGAATGCCCCAACCTGCCAACCAAGCATAAGCCGCCGCAATCGCGATGGCACTGAGATTGGCGAGAATGAAATTTCGGCGTGATTCCACCGGCCAGAATCGATTGAGCGCCCACTTCATCATCAGCAACAGATAGAGCGATACCACCGACAGGTGCAGCCCCGAAATCGCCACTAAATGGGCCGTACCACTATTGCGCAACTGCTGCCAACGCGCTGCACTAATCTCACTGCGCTCGCCCATGGTTAACGCCAGTAAGATGTCACGATGCGCAACGCCTTGCAGCTGCGCCTTAACCGATGCAAGCAGCCCCGCCCTTAACCCAGCAATCTCGGCAACTTTTTGCGCTGAAATAACATTGGCTCGCGCCTCAATATGCTGACTTAGCAACTGCCGTTGTTGATTAAAACCGCCTTGGTTCAACACCGACGAAAATGCTTTAGGCTTGAGTTCAAACTGCCAGATTTCACCAACTTGCGGCAGTAATTGCGACGCTTGTTTGGTGAGATCCCAACCCAATCGCCAACGTCGTAATGGTGCGTCAGAATCACCGTTGGCTAATTGCTGAACATCAAAACTAATCCAGTCGCCGTTTACAGAAACTAGTGATATGATTTCAGCCCTCACTGTGAGGGGTGTAGTATGTCCCCGGACAGATGATTGCTGTTCAACTGCGGCCGATGGCAGCAGCCAGTGGCAATATGCTGTTATCCATATTACGCCCACAAGCACGCCCGCTATCCCGGAGCAACCCCCTCGAAAGCGATGCTTGCAGTGCCAAAAGACACACAGGAGTAAAGCGCCTGCAATAATTGGCAACCATAATAACGGTATCATTGATGGCCAAACGATCGCGGAGATAATCGCGATGCCAAAGCCTGAGAGAAAAAGATTCATATCATTAGTAAAGACAGCAATCGAATCCTATGCCAAAAAAACTTCTTAAACGTCTCACACCAAATCCTGAAGTGCTGCGAGACCATAAATATCTACGCATCTTTGGTGGATTGCTCAACAATCCGAATTTATGGGCACTTACCCGCCGCTCAACGCCAGGGGCATTCGCAGTAGGATTATTTGCTGCTTGGGTACCTATGCCATTTCAAATGGTACTGGCTGCCGCATTAGCGATTGTATTTAACGTCAACTTGCCGGTATCGGTTGCCTTAGTGTGGATCACCAACCCAATCACCATGCCACCCATGTTTTATCTGGCGTATAAATTGGGTGCTATCATTCTGAACCATCCGCCAGAACCGTTTCATTTTGAAGCCACATGGAGCTGGCTAGAAACCTCATTTGCCAGTATTGCACCGCCATTTTTATTAGGCTGTTTTGTAATTGGAGTGGTCAGCTCCGCGCTCGGCTATTTTGTGGTGAAAGGCGCTTGGCAATATTCCATCTATCGCCATTGGCAAAAGAAGCGTCAACATCGCATTAATAAATAGCGCATCCCAAAACAGCGCTGCGAGTTGAAAACGAACAAAGAAAAAAACGTACACATGGATTTTCCGGGTGTACGTTTTTTGTTGTCGTGACATCCCGCATGTTCAACATTTCCACGCCCAATTCGCCCTAACGCTAATACAACAACCACTTATGGCGTCATTTGATTACCTTTGCCGCTATTCTCACTGCGGCGGTTGTCACCTTTTACCCGTTTCGATGCTACAATCGCGCCGTCAAAATTATCTATCAGCGGTGCTTGTTTATGAGTTTTTCCTCCCTAGGTCTTCAGTCTGCATTATTGGCTATCCTCGATAAACTTGGATATCAAACGCCAACGCCAATTCAGCATGCCGCTATTCCAGAAGTCCTAGCTGGTCACGATGTGATGGCGGGCGCACAAACTGGTACAGGTAAAACTGCCGCATTTGCCTTGCCGTTGATCCAGCGCCACCTCGCTCGCACTAACGCCGCAAACGCTATTCGAGTATTGGTGCTGACGCCAACACGGGAACTCGCGCAACAAGTCCATCAAAGCTTTGTGAATTACAGCGAAGGGCTTGGCCTCAAAGCCGTGGTTGCCTATGGCGGTGCGAGTATTAATCCTCAAATCGATGCATTAAACGCAGGTTGCGATGTATTAGTGGCGACGCCTGGCCGTTTGTTGGAACTGGCTATCAAAGAACTCATCGACCTAAGCACGTTGGAAACACTGGTACTGGATGAAGCCGATCGCATGTTGGACATGGGCTTTATCATTGATATCAAACGCATCCTTAAACGTCTGCCTGAAGCTCGGCAAACCCTGTTTTTCTCAGCCACCTTTAATGATGAGGTTTTTGCGCTTAGCAAAACCCTGCTTAAGCAACCAAAACTGATTGAAGTGGCACAGAGAAATGCGACTGCAGCACAAATTGAACAACGCTTTTACGAAGTGGATAGCCAACGAAAAGCCGCGTTATTGGCCTATCTGATTGGGTCTAAAAACTGGCAGCAGGTGCTGATTTTTACCCGCACCAAACAAACCGTCGATGAACTCGAAAAAGAGCTGCAAAAAGATGGTATCAGCACTGCGGGTATCCATGGCGACAAATCCCAAGGCGCTCGCGATCGTAGCTTAGCACAGTTCAAATCCGGCCAAGTGCGGGTGCTGGTTGCGACCGATGTTGCAGCTCGCGGCTTAGATATTGAACAGCTGCAATATGTGGTTAACTTTGAGCTGCCATACAACGCCGAAGACTATATTCATCGCATTGGTCGCACTGGCCGCGCAGGCCAAACCGGCACCGCGGTTTCGTTGGTGTCTGGTAAAGAAAAATACCTGTTCGAGGATGTGAAAAAGCTCACTGGCGAGCAATTTCTACTGCAATGGATGGAAGGGTTTGAGCCGAATCTGCTGGCACAGGAAGAACTCAGCAATAATAAGCGGCCACCATCTAAGAAAACCCTGCGCGCTAAAGCACTGGGTCAAAGTGGCAACAACAGAGCCAAAAGCGGTAAACCGCGCCGCCGTTATATTTGATAACGTGAAGCACCCGTAATAGAGGCTCAATTGCTCATTAATGAGTCTCTGCTTTTTCTATTTACACCTAAGCAAAGCACATTGGTAACTAACAAAGTTTAACTGTTTTTTACCAAGCAAATTAGACACTAATTTTTTGCGAATTGTCGTTCCAACGCAAACCTACATCACAAATTTTTATCAATCGTTATAATATGTTATTACCTATCTATGGCATAGTTCACTTGCTGTCACTCACTCTGTAAGCAGCTTGCCACATCAATCACTCAACTGCAGCACTCATCTGATACAGGATGTTCCCCCGTTATGCTCCAAGAACAACTTGATGCCATTCAATCCGTCATGGATAGTCGCGTGAAACGTATTATCAAGACCACACCATGGCCGTTAACCATAGCAACGTTTCTGGTGTTAATGATGGGCTATGCCATCTGGTATCTGTGGTGTTTAGCTGCGCTCGAACCGTTAATTAGCGCACCAGAGCAAGATATTCTGCCCACCTATGCTCCCGTGCATCTTGCGCTATTAACCGTGATGGCGACGTTACTGTTGTTTATCAGTTGCTTATCCACCAAAGCACAAGCATTACGCTACTGGCAGGTGTTGTTAGTGATGTTTTTCGGTGGCGGAATAATTGTGGCAGCACTGCCGTCAGTATGGGCCGTACTACTGCTCGTTGTGGCGGCATTCGTAGCTTTGGCATACTTTATCTGGCCGTGGCAACACTTCATCAAGCCGCTGCAATCCATCGAAAAAGATCCCGATATACTCATGTTTGCTTGTGTAAATTGCGCTAAGCAAATCATTAGTTTGCCGCATAATGAGATCCGCCCTCAGTGGCTTAATTTGCTACAAGAGATATTGGCACTGAGGCAGACCACACCGTTAAAAGCGCGGTTTGACGAGGTGGTATTAGACTTTTCAGTGCACTTTGCCCTGCTGTTTGGTGCACTCAGTTTTCGTCTAAGTTCATACGGTGAAAACGAGCAGCAGCTGTTAACCACATTTTTGGCGCAATATCCTGCGTTTGATAGCACCAAACGCATGACCTATAACCAAGTTGCCTACTATCGCAACGTTACCCTCAACTCTGCAGAAGCTGAAAGCTACCTGCGCATCATGGCATTAAAGTCTGGCTTAATCGTGGCCGACCGTAGCGTTAAAACCTTGCCAGATACCATCAACGACCTCGAGCTGTTGTTGTTGCCACTGTTACTTGAAACGCCTGCAGCACAACAGGTGGATATCATCCATCTCTGTGAACGTTTGATGGCACGTTTACAAAAAACTCAGGAGCGGCTCAATGTATTTCAGCAAAATAGCTGGCTGGAGGTATTAAAAAACCTCGCACTGGGTGCCGACCCCGTGCACATCTCACTTTGTTATCAATGGTACCAACTGGATCAACGTTATCCGCAGCACCGCCTGAGTTTTGCCAAAGAGACATACGCCTACAATGAGGCACGTGAGCATCAGCTATTGGATTATTGCCAGCGCATTATTCATCAAGCATCACTGCAACTTATCGATCCCCATGCTAATAATCATTCGCTGTCGTTAAGCCATTTATTTGAACAGATCAATCAATATCCAAACTGGGCATTCGCGGCGTTTATCAACCAAACGCCAGCATCATTAATCACAGCGGGGGCTGCCCGCATAGAGACACAACTAGCCACCGAATTTTATGCCAAGCTCAACGCACTTACGGAGGCGCATCAGCGCATCGAAGCGCCTGACCGCGAGCAGCCGCTGGCACTCGATGCGACCAGTGATGCCGCGGTGGAACAGCAGTTATCGCGTTATTTTAATGCGATTGAGCGTGAATTGGGGTTAGTACTCACCCAATATGAAGAATGTGATGAGCTGCGTTATTGTCGTGAACAAGACAGGTATGAGTATGACATTGAACAGCAGCTAGATCGTGCCGTGCTGTCGCGTATCGATCAATGCAATGACAAATTGAGTCAGGTACTCAGCGAGTTACAGCACGATATCGACACACAGCACATTGATCTAACGCCCTTTATTGCCCATCTCAGGCTAAAATTTGGCGCATTAGCCCAAGCACTCGCCGCATGTGACAGTAACGAACAACTCCAATGGTTATTAAACGGCGACGATCTACCCGCCTTAGCCGTAGACAGCACCAGGCAACGCCCTCAATATCTGTTCGCCGTAATGCAGCAAGTCACGCTGTTTCACCAAGCACTGCATCAAAGTGAGCGTGGCAAAGCGTTTCGTGCCATTTCACGACTGTTACAACTCTTCGGTGCCCGCTACCCCCTTAACCAAGAAACCGCTGACAGCTTGATAGTTTCATCCATTCAAATGGCCAGCGATTGGACCTTACCGCACATAGATATCGAAGCCTGGCTTCAACAACTGCAGCAACTGGCCGACGACGTACTACCGTTACTGACGCCTGAGCGCCAACAACATGTGTTGCAGTTAATCAGGATGGCATTTGAAAAATATGCCGAGACGAGCGAAAACTCACTAGAGGCCAAGCATAAAGCCCAGCTGCAACAGCTGTTACTTGCAGGTACCGTGCAATGATAGCGCCGCAAACGATTGACAGCGAACGACATCTACGGCGATGCCGAGGTCACCGTGTTCATTAAGTTGCTAACGCGTGAGCTGGTGTGGGGCGGGATCGTCGGCTTACTGCTGGCATGGCCACTGAGCAACTATTGGCTATGCCAGCAACCCAGCCGCACGGTGAGCTCATTATCAGCCAATGGCTATGCGATGTATTTTCAGCCAGCGCAGATGCCGACTTGGCAAATCACCTTGAATAATGACAGTCAGTTTCGCGGACATTGGCAACGCACAGTCTATGTGTTGGACGAATATCAGCTGTATGCCTATCAACAAAATGATGGCCAAGTGGTATTAGTTGAAAGCCACAGTATCGCCCCGAAAGCACGCTATTTAGGGGAAGTAATAGCCACTAATACGCTGCTGCAAGCGCTGGCGCGGCGCCAGTTGAAGCTACCTGCTGAGCTAACCGCACATCTCAGTGCGATCAGTTTTCGCGAACATCGCTCCTGGCTTGGACAATGGCTGTACAGCGCCTATGCCTTACCCATTTATGGGGTACAGCAGCTAACGCCACTATCCGCCTCCCTATTAACAGACATCACGGCGACGGAGCAGAATAATGAACACTAAACACCGTCATGCAAGCTCTGCGGCGACGGCAAAGTTAGGTAAAATTCTCTATCGTCCCGCAACGTCGCCAGCGCAACTGATACGTCAACAGTTACCCTTGGCACTATGGAGAGTATTGTGGCTACTCATCTGCTGGTTAATGTTGTTGTATCCGGTGCTAGCGCTATTGTCCGTCGCAGCGTCCATCAACACTCACCTTGCGTTGCTGTTTTTTCTACTATTGTGGTCCCTGGCAAGCGTTGCCCTCTACCGTAATATTCCACAGCTATATTCCACTCGTTGGGATATCGTGGGTGATAAGGGTGTCATGTCGCAACGGGTTCAAAGTAATGGCCGAGTGTTGCAAAGAACCTTGCTATGTTTTGATAACGCCATCCAATATCAGCACCACGGTCATCATTTAGTAATTAAACAAGGCAATGACAGTGTACAGTTTTGTCACGCAAAAATGGGAAGTGAAGCAGAGCTAGCCTGTACGGCGGCTTTTCGAGCGGCAGTACAATTTCACGCTCGCTTACCAAAACAATAATCGTCAAGCACATGGATAGGCAATAGCATCTCAGCTAACCCCTGCCCTAAGATTACCTGACGGCCTAACCAGCTAAATCGGCCTTTATTAGTAAACGCTCAGCTTATAAAACAAGGGGCTTTATCGTTATTGATCTGCGATTGATTTTTGGCCAATCTAACTACCAAGCGTGATCACGGCTTTAAGCGCTAATGCGAAGCTCCCAGAATAACACCTATACTGCAACCTAATGCAACACTGATACATATCCCCAGCGCCAGTTAGTCGACTATTTTAACAGTTCTATAATGTCCAACATTTGTGCTAAGAACACTCAGCCAGAGATGTTTAACATCTTGATTTTTAATGATATTTAACCTTCAACTCTCGAAGTACGGACAAAGTGCTATATAGCTACGCTAAACTGAGTGTGACGGCAAGGTTACTGAGCACTTCTGGTTTAATACATAACAATTATGCCCGTGATGAAGGCAAACGCGACCACTAATTTCCTGACACATTAAATGACGATGTGTTGGGTTGATAAACCGCAGATGACGACGAAAACAGCTTGAGTCCAATTAATGTACAACCGCCAACGCCCCACAGCAGGATGGTCAGCGTGTCATATCCAAAACTGGACAAAACACAAAAGAAGGAAAAAACCTGAATGCCGATCGGAAGGATAAATAAACCGTAAACCCAAAGGGAGTATGCACTAAATTTGCTAAAGTCATCTGACGTCCTTGTAATTGAATGGCTAGAGCATACAAAAATCAGTTTGCTAAATCTGAAGCGATTACAATTCAATGTTTGCACCGTTAGCTTCTTTTTATCATCAGCTCAGAAAAAGCACATTGCCATTTGCCGCTGAACCAAGAAGCCATCAGCTTTTAAGTGAAATGTAACCAGCAGAATTCGTAAAGAATCTTCGCTGAGATCAAGCTTTATCAAGATACTCAGCGCAAAAAACTGATCCCGCAGACTCAGGTAACTTTACCGCCCTGCCAATGCCGCAGCTGGCGAAATCTGGCTGGCGCGATAAGCAGGATAAACAGTCGAAAACAGACTCATCACCAGTGCGGTTGCAATCACTAACACAATATCTTGCAGTTCGATTCGGGATGGCAGGAAGTCAATAAAGTAGACATCGGCAGATAAAAACCGATGACCAATCAGCGTTTCTAATTTCGCGACCAAATAAGACAAGTTATTCGCCATCAAAACGCCAGTAACGCCACCGATAACAGCGCCTAACACGCCGTTGAGCGCACCTTGAACTATGAACACCACCATCACGCTGGGGCGTTTTAAGCCCATAGTCATCAAAATGGCGATTTCGGCTGCTTTATCGCGCACCGCCATAATCAAGGTCGATACGATATTGAAACAGGCAACAGCAATCACCAGTGCCAGCACCAGATACATCAGGGTGCGTACCATTTGAATGTCTTGGTACAGGTGGCCTTGGGTACGCGTCCAGTCACTGACATACATAATCTGATGCTGCTGATAACCGAGCTGCCGCACTAACGTCGGCGCGTCAAAGACGCGCTCTACTTTGATGCGTACCACATTGACCGCATCCCCCAAATCCATCAGCGACTGCGCATAGGCCAGCGGTACATAAGCGTTGCTGTAGTCTAGTTCACCACCGATGCTAAAACTGCCACTAACCGTCAGGCTATGGCTAAGAGCACGCCCGATTTGACCAGCGGTGCGATCAGACGCAGCAGGCGGCAAGTAAAAGGTCACCACATCACCAACCTTCAATCCGAGCTTGTCGAGCACACCTTGCCCCATGACGATATTGGCACCATCACCAGCAAGACTTTGCCAACTTTCCGCTGACATAAACTGCGGCAAACTGGATACTTCCGCTTCAAGACTTGGATCAATACCGGTGATTTTTACCCCGGTAAAGCCACCAGGTTTTTGCAGCAACCCTTGCATTTTTACATTCGGCGCAGCGGCCACAATGCCATTAATGCCTTTAGCTTGGGTGAGAATTTCTCGCCAATTTGCCAGCGGTTCATCACCGGCA
This sequence comes from Shewanella avicenniae, assembly GCF_017354945.1. Classification (NCBI taxonomy): domain Bacteria; kingdom Pseudomonadati; phylum Pseudomonadota; class Gammaproteobacteria; order Alteromonadales; family Shewanellaceae; genus Shewanella; species Shewanella avicenniae. The sequence goes on from NZ_CP071503.1 coordinate 2,630,649, forward strand.
ATCAGTTCGCCATGCGGCACAACCCCTAACAAGCGCTTCTCAAGTTCGGTCTCAAAGCCATTCATGGCCGACAGTACCAAGATCAGTACCGCCACCCCTAACGCGATGCCAGATGTCGATGCAAACGAGATAAAACTGACGAATCCGCCCCGCTCGCGCGCACGATAAAAACGCCAGCCGATGGTGATTGGTAGCGGCAGTCCCATGCTTAACTCTCCGCCTCGTTCACTAACAAATGGCCGTCCACCATACGCAGTTGCCGATCCATTCGGTCAGCGAGTGCTTGGTCATGTGTTACCACCACAAAGGCCGTATCGAACTGCTTTGCCAGCTCTTGCACCAGTTGATACACAGCTTCACCACTGGCCGCATCGAGGTTACCTGTCGGCTCATCGGCCAACACCAACTTAGGCTGGTTAATCAAGGCGCGAGCGATGGCGACCCGCTGGCGCTCCCCCCCTGACAACTCAGAAGGAAGATGAGTCAAACGATGGCTTAAACCCACCCGTTCGAGTAATGCAGTCGCCCGCTGGGCAACCTCTTTTTTGTTGTGTCCAGCAATCCACCCTGGCATCGAGACGTTTTCTAACGCGGTGAATTCCGGCAGCAGATGATGAAACTGATAGATAAACCCAATCTGCTCATTGCGCACTTTAGCCTGTTTAGCCAACGACATTTGGTACAGATTTTGACCATTTAACAAAACCTTACCTGCTGACGGCTTATCCAAAGTGCCCATAATATGGAGTAAGGTGCTTTTGCCTGAACCCGAACTCCCCACAATCGCAACCTGTTCCCCCGCATTGATGCAAAGCGACACCTCGTGCAGCACAGGCGTACTCACTTTGCCTTCAAGATAACTTTTGCTGACACCCTCAACTTGCAACAACGGCGGCTTTTCCATGTAACTCATCTCTTTTATTCGTAACGTAATGCGTTGGCGGGTTGTACGGCAGCGGCGCGTACTGCGGGATATAGCGTTGCCAACAGTGTTAACACCACTGACCCCGATGCGATAAGGCCCAAGTGGCTCGGGTCTAAAATGACTGGCAGACGTTGCCCCACACCTAAAATCTGCATGCCCAATGTGCTCATAATGCCATTGATATTCAGCGTCGCGGTCACGCCCAATGCGATACCTAACACCAAGCCCACCAAGGCATTCAGCGACCCTTGACTGATAAACACTAACATCACCCCAAATGGACTGAGCCCTTGGGTCTTCAATACTGCCACATCAGCAGTTTTATCCACGACCATCATCACCAACGCCGACACAATATTGAAGGCTGCTACAGTAATGATCAGGCTAAGTAACAGTGACATCATGTTTTTTTCCATCTTCACTGCAGCGAACAGATGGCCGTAATTATCGCGCCAATCGCTCACCTCGGCATTGATACCTTGCTGTTGAAGCAGAGTGCTCACCGCGGGAGATAGACTAGGCGCTAAGAAAGGATCACTGAGGAATACGCGCAAATCTTCAATATCGTCTGCGGATTTACGCATTAGACGGCGAGCATCGCTATAGTGCAGATAGGCGACGTTTGCATCTACCTGAGAGCCCATTTCAAACACGCCAGCCACAGTAAATGTTCGTTGACTGGGCACTGGGCCTAATGGCGAATAGATCACCCCTTCCCCACTGAGCAAACGCACTTTGTCCCCGCTAGAGACATTTAGCCGACGGGCTAATTCACTGCCCAGCAGCACATTATATTTTCCCGCTTGTAGCGCAGTGTAGGCATCATTAAAGGTATTCGTTGCTAAAGGCGACAGCGCCTTGTCCTCATCAGGGAAAATACCGTATACGGCCACCGCCTGAATATTACTGGCGGACTGCGCCATCGCTTGATTGGTAATGCTCGGCTCAACACCCTTCACGCCCGGCAAACTCAGCAACTGTTGTTTCACTTTTTGCCAGTCCGATAACGGGGCTTGGGTATGAATCGTCAGTTGCGGAATAGCGCCAAGGATGCGTTGTTTTAATTGTCCCTCGAGGCCATTCATCACCGAGCTGACAACAATCAGCGCAGCAACACCCAAAAAGATGCCACTGACCGCAAAAAAAGTAATAAATGAGGCAAAAGCGTTGGACTTACGCGCGCGCCAGTAGCGATAGCCTATAAAACATGACAGAGCTGGATTCATGTGAAGCGCCGCATCTCCCTTGCTAAATCATTGAAGTGCGCACGATAATAGGTGGAATAACCTGTAATTAAAAGAGGCACAGCCGTTGAATTCCGACAGTAACGCTTATTTCAGTGTATTGCATCCATTTGATGCCTATTTATCGCGCTGGCCCACTGAAAATCCACTGCCAACTGAAGAGCAATTGCATGGCATGAAATCCACCGGCATGCAGCTAATCAGCGAGGTAAAAGCCCTCGAAGGAAGTTACATGCTGCAGTTGCGTCATCTCGGGGATGACGCCCGCGCAATCGCCGATTACATGAAACTGCAATCGCGTAAAATTGACTTGGTATTGCAGCATCTACTGGAACAAGAAGCCAAAGATGGCTTGCGCTGCACCGGACTGCAATTTGGTGGCAGCAACTTTCGGGTGGCGAGCCCTGAGCCTTTTCAGCTTGGAGAGCAAGTTAAGGTCACACTGTTCATCCGAGAAGAGGTGCTGAGTGTCCTGTGTTTCGCCACAGTGGTGGATTGCCATCCAGATGCGCAGCAACCAAACCACTTCGTCGTGGAGTTAGCTTACAGTGTCATTAACGATGCCGAAGTTGAACATTTGGTGAAGGCCAGTCTTAACGTTCAACAAAAACAGCTGCAACTTCGAAAAGCCAATCGTTAACCAAAACATGCCAGTGCCAGCATCGGGCTGGCACTGCTGCAAACAGCACTATACAATGATGCGCAATTTCGTTGCGAGCAGTTGATTTTCCACCACTAATGACCACTTTTTCTGTTCTAGCGCCACCGAGCGCTACTCAAGCTGGCGATGTGCGTTTTCTTAACGTTACTGACGGTGTTGCACGCGCGCTAACGCTGGCCGAACTCAGCAAAGCGCATTCAGGTATTTCGTTACTAATCACCCCGGATACACCTAGTGCGATCACGCTAGAAGCCGAACTGAGTTATCTGCTGGCCGACTCACTGCCGGTATGGCTGTTTCCCGATCGTGAAACCTTGCCATTTGATAGCTTTTCACCGCATCAGGATTTGATCTCACAACGCTTAGAAACCCTGTCTCGCCTACCAACGGCGAATAAAGGTTTATTGATTGTGCCGGTCAGCACGCTGATGGTGCGTTTGCCGCCGAAATCTTTTATGTCAGCCAATGTGATGTTGCTGAAAAAAGGCGACAAATATCCGCTGGAGCAGATGCGCCAATATTTGGTGGATGCGGGCTATCATAATGTTGGCCAAGTTTATGAGCATGGCGAATTTGCCATCCGAGGTTCCATCATCGATATCTTTCCAATGGGGTCGAACGAACCACTGCGGATCGAACTATTTGACGATGAAGTGGAATCGATTCGCTATTTTGAAGCGGATAGTCAGTTGTCAAAAGCGCCGGTCAATGAGATCCGCATGCTGCCAGCGCGTGAATTTCCAACTGATGACGCCGCGATTGAAGGGTTCCGCCAACGCTATCGCCGCTATTTTGAAGTGGTGGTTAAAGAGCCAGAATCGGTTTACCAACAAGTTAGCCGCCACATCATGCCAGCGGGCATTGAAAACTATCTGCCGCTGTTTTTTGATGAAACCGCGACCCTGTTTGACTATTTGACCCCCGCAGTGCAACTGCTGACCGTGGGTGACTTAGCCAGCGCCGCAGATGAGCATTTAAAGCAGATCCAACAACGCTATGAAGACCGCCGCGTTGACCCATTAAGGCCATTATTAGCGCCGCAAGATCTCTATCTTTTAAATGAGCAGCTATTTGCCGAATTAAAAACAAGACCGAGAGTGCAACTGGCTGCCACCGAGCAAAAACACCAGTTGCACGCGGCACTGCAACCACTGCCCGATTTAACCGTTAACCATAAGCTTCGCCAACCCTTGGCCGCCGTTGCCGACTACATGGTAACTGGCGCCAGCAGAGTGTTATTTAGTGCCGAATCTGAAGGTCGCCGCGAAGCGCTGCAAGAGCTGCTGAGTAAGATTAATGTTAAGCCAGTGAGGTTTAACAACATAGCCGACTTTATCAAGGCGCAAGACAGCATTGGCTTAATTGTTTCGCCGTTGTCACAAGGTTGTCGTTTAGCGACTCCCGATGTCAGCATCATTTGTGAAACAGAGCTGTTTGGTGCGCGTATTTCACAGCAGCGCCGCCGCGATAAACAACGTCAAGTCAGTCAAGATGCGCTGATCCGCGATCTGGCCGAGTTAAAAGTCGGCCAAGCGATTGTGCATATCGAGCACGGGGTTGCACTCTATAAAGGTCTGGAAACCTTAGATACTGGCGGCATGGTCGCCGAGTACTTAAAGCTTGAATATGCCGGTGGCGACAAGTTGTATGTGCCGGTGTCTTCGCTACATCTGATCAGCCGCTACACCACAGGGCCAGAAGCTGAGCCAGCACTCAATAAGCTGGGTAATGAAAGCTGGGCGAAGGCACGTAAAAAGGCGATTGAGCGGATCCGTGATGTCGCGGCCGAGCTATTAGATGTCTATGCCCGTCGCCAAGCACGCCCCGGCTTTGCCTGTGAGCTGGATGACACCGAATACGCCCAGTTTGCCCAAAGTTTTCCATTTGAAGAAACCGTCGACCAAGAGAATGCGATTGACGCTGTGCTGAATGACATGCAGGCGGCCACCGCGATGGATCGTCTGGTGTGTGGTGACGTGGGTTTTGGTAAAACCGAAGTGGCAATGCGCGCAGCATTTGTCGCGGTAAACGCTGGCAAACAGGTGGTGGTGTTAGTGCCTACGACCCTGCTCGCCCAACAACATTTTGAAAACTTTAAAGACCGTTTTGCTGACTGGCCAGTGCGGATTGAAGTGATGTCACGCTTCCGTACCGCCAAAGAGCAAAATCAAGTGATTGAGGCACTGGCCGAAGGCAAGGTTGATATCGTGATTGGCACCCACAAGTTGCTCAACTCAGAAGTGAAGTTTGAGGATTTAGGGTTATTGGTTATCGATGAAGAACACCGCTTTGGGGTGCGTCAAAAAGAGAAAATCAAAGCGCTGCGTGCCAACGTGGATATCCTAACGCTGACAGCGACGCCGATTCCGCGAACCCTCAATATGGCGATGTCCGGCATGCGTGATCTGTCGATAATCGCCACGCCACCGGCAAAACGGTTAGCAGTGAAAACCTTTGTGCGCGAATATGATAAGAACACCATTCGTGAAGCAGTACAGCGGGAAATTTTGCGCGGCGGTCAAGTATATTACTTGCACAATAACGTCGAGAGTATCGAGCGTGCCGCAGAAGAATTGCGCGAATTGGTGCCGGAAGCACGGGTGATTGTCGCCCATGGACAGATGCGGGAACGGGAACTTGAACGGGTTATGTCAGAGTTCTACCACCGCCGCTTTAACGTGCTGGTGTGTACCACGATTATCGAAACCGGAATTGACGTGCCAAGCGCCAATACCATCGTTATTGAACGTGCCGATAACTTTGGTCTGGCACAGTTACACCAATTACGCGGACGCGTTGGCCGTTCACACCATCAAGCCTACGCTTATCTAATGACGCCCCATCCGAAGCGAATGACCGCTGATGCGCGCAAACGTTTAGAAGCAATCGATGCGCTGGAAGACTTGGGTGCAGGCTTTATGTTGGCGACCCAAGATTTAGAAATTCGTGGCGCAGGTGAATTGCTCGGTGAAGAACAAAGCGGTCATATCTCCAAAATTGGTTTTAGCCTGTATATGGAGATGCTGGAGTCGGCTGTAAAAGCCCTGAAACAGGGTAAAGAACCATCACTGGCACAAATGCTGAACGAACAAGCCGAGATGGAACTTCGTATTCCGGCCTTGTTGCCAGAGGACTATGTCGGCGATGTGAATATTCGCCTATCCTTATATAAACGCATCGCCAACTGCCACACCGAAGCTGCGCTCGATGAACTCAAAGTTGAGTTAATTGACCGATTTGGTCTGTTACCCGAGCAAACCAAGAATCTCATGGCGATGACCTTACTTAAACATCAAGCCACTGTGCTCGGCATCAAAAAGCTAGAAATGCACAGCCGTGGTGGCAGTTTAGAGTTTAATAACGACCATGTGATCGACCCAGGCTTTATCATTGGCTTACTGCAATCACAACCACAAATCTATCGAATGGACGGACCGAATAAGTTAAAGTTTGCCATGGCGATGGAGAGCAGCAAAGAACGACTCGATACCGCACAGCTGCTATTAGCGCAGTTATCGCAACACAGGGTGGGAGACCAAGCGTGATTAAACAATGTCTGTTAGCAACACTGGCAGGACTAAGTGCATTTGCGGCGCAAGCTGCCCAATACCCTTGGTATGAAGTTGAGATTTTTGTGTTTGAACGCCAAGCAGTAAGCGACGAACACTGGCCGTCCACGCCACTCACCTTAAAAACCGATAACGCCATCGATTTAATTACCCCACAAGTGGCCAATGATATCACCGGCGTAAGCATGGCATTGGGCGATTGTGGTAATCGCAATTGGAACAATGTCAGCAGCCAAGATTTTGGGGTTAACGCCACTCTAGATACCACACTGACGACCTCACAAAAAACACCAAATCAGCAACCTTGTCATGGTCTTACCAGTGCCAACAAACTGCTATTGCCCAAGCAACTACCGGTACAAGTTGTGCCAGCCAACCAGCATTCGGCTGCGGTGCCATCTGCGGTGTTACTCGGTGCGAATAACGCCAATTTTAAGAACTACATCGCCAAGTTAAATCGCCAAGGTGGAATTCAACCACTGCTGCATATGACATGGCAGCAAGAGATGAAGCCACGCAGCAATGCGCAGCCACTGCATCTGTTTGCAGGTAAAGATTATGCCGAGCAATTCCAAGCCAATGGAATGCCAGTATCGGTGGAAGCAAAATCTAACCGTTATGGTTTTGATGAACTCAAACAGGATGGCAATCAAACGGCTCCCGTTTGGCAATTTGACGGCTTACTCACCATCTATCTAAATCATTATCTGTTTGTGGAAACTCGCTTTAATTTACGAGCACTTGAGCAGAAAACCTTGGAAGGCGATGCCACCTCGGACACCACACCATCCATCATTCCGTTTTTAGGCGTGGCACCTATGGAGCAAAACCGCCGTATTCGAAGCACTGAAATCCATTACTTCGATCATCCACGGATGGGAATGTTGTTACAGGTAAGAAAGATGCAACAGCCTTCTGGTGTCGCGGTGGAAGCGGAAGAGCAAGCTGACGACAGCGCCGATACGCCACCTGAATCAACAGCGCCTGAATCAACTACGCCGAACGGGGTCCATTAATCAAGACAGCTAACGCTGGCTGAAGTGCATTTGGCTTCAGCCAGTGACTGAAAAATCGAGATAAATCTCATCGCCCTCATCGTCTTCAACCAACACATGACTGACATCGGCCGCGAATGGCCCAGCTTCACAACTGGCAATCAACTGGTCGACGGCGGGGTAAGCGCCCTGCGCTAACACTTCAACATCGCCATTTTCCAAATTACAGACATAGCCGGTCAGCCCTAAGGCACGCGCCTTTTGTAAGGTAAATCGTCGATATCCTACGCCCTGCACTTTGCCTTTTACTGTAAGCAATACGCGTTTCATCACAGCCCCCTCATTCGAGTTCTACTGTTAAATCAAGCACTACTGGCAGCAAAAAGCAAAGTTTGCTGACGATATTAATCGCTAAATTTAAATCCCTTAATACTGGTGAGGTGACTTGAGAGCGACGGAAATTTGTGTGGCTGATTTTTATCCACAATCACCTGATAATACTCGCCTAATAAATTGCCGCTGCGCTCGCTGTCGAGTAACTCATCTTGCGCGGATAATAAACATAAGGCATTTCCGCGATTTTTGCGGCGAAATTCGCTAACGCATTTATCAGCAATGTCCGCATACTCTTCTGGACGGTCAATTTTGCCCTGCATGTTTTCTTCTGGCCACAGATTAGGATTCACCAGAACAGTGCGCATACCCGACAGAAAGCCTACCCGTTCAGCCCAAAATCCTCCCAAACCAACCCCAAGCAGTAACGGCTGTTTATCATCGGTGAGTTTGAGATGCTTATTTACTTCATTGAGCAAGTGTTGCATGTCATATTTGGGATACAGGGTGCTGTAACTGACCAAACGTACATCGTCATCAATGAACTGCAACTGACGCACCTTTTCATGGTTGCCGGGACTGGTAGCATCAAAACCGTGCAGGTATAAAATCATCCAAGTATTCCTTTTACGTCACTACGGTTCTATTCAAGCTAACTGAGATCTCGATCAAATTTGTTGTGCCATATCAAATATTATGCAGCGCGGATCTGCTGAACGATGGCAATCGCACGTTGCCACTCAGGTTCATTCTCGAGCGCTTGCATCACTTTGAGCGGATCAGGCTTAAGTGCCGCGAACAAGGCGTTATCGGCAGTTGGCCAATCAAAATCATTTAGTAATGAGCGTGCACCTTGTGGATCATTACACACCAACACCATATTACAGCCCGCGTTCAATGCGGCATGGGCTCGAGCGCGGTAGTCTCCGGCAACTGCAGCGCCTTTCATGCCGAGATCATCGGAGAAAATCACTCCGTTGAAATTCAACTGATGACGGAGCACCTGCTGCAACCAAAACTCACTAAAGCCCGCTGGTTGGTTGTCTACCGCCGAATAAATCACATGGGCAGGCATGATGCCCTGCACCTTCTGTTCGTTAATCAATTGCTTAAACGGCAGCATATCTTGCGCCGAAATTGCCGCCAATTCGCGTGGGTCGATCGCGCTGGCGTGATGCGTATCAGCCACCACGCTGCCGTGCCCAGGGAAATGCTTACCGACCGCGGCCATCCCGGTTTGCGCCATTCCGTCTATAAATGCCGATGCGAGCGCGATAACCTCATCCGGTTTTGCTGAAAAGCTGCGCGTGCCAATCACCTCACTGACACCGTTAAGGTCAAGCACTGGCGCAAAGCTTAAATCGATGTCGCATGCCAGAAGCTCTGTGGCCATTAAAAATCCTAACGATTTTGCCCAGCGCTGCGCTTCCGCTAAATCCTTGGCGGCAGGCAGAATATCGCCCATCGCCGGGATTTGGGTAAAGCCGTCTCGAAAGCGTTGTACACGGCCACCTTCATGATCCACTGCGATAATAATCTCAGGTTTAACTGCTCGAATCGCGGCGATTAACTCATTGAGCTGCTGTCGATGTTGATAGTTACGGCTAAACAGAATCAAGCCGCCAACGGCTGGATGTTGTAAAACGTCCGCTTCATCCGCTTGCAGGGTGGTGCCTTCGATATCCAGCATCAAATAACTCATGGGCCTTCCTTACTCCAAACAATTTCTCATCATTACACAGCGTTAACTCGGTAGCCTTTCATCGCTCAGCTATACTTTGCAAACGGTTATGGTCAGTTATTTTAATCTGACTAATGCGACTAAACATCGATAAAAATATCTAATGCAAATATGGCTGTTGTTTGTGGGATACTGAGCGACATAGCACTGAAATATCGTTCCAGAGTAACGGTATTTAAATCGATGTAACAGCCTAATCAACGCTGTTTACGGCGAACGCATAATAATAAAGCTGAAATCAGGATTCTATGATGATTAGCGTTTTCGATATGTTCAAAATCGGTATTGGCCCGTCAAGCTCCCACACCGTTGGGCCAATGAAAGCGGGTAAGCAATTTATCGCCCACCTGCAACAACAAGGGTTACTGGCTCAGGTTGATGAATTGCAAGCTGAGCTTTTTGGCTCGCTTGGGCAAACAGGTAAAGGCCACGGCACAGGCAAAGCGGTTATTCTCGGGTTGATGGGGGAAGAGCCTGAAACCGTCGATACCGATAGCATCGACGCCATTCTACAGCTGGTTGAGCAACAACAGTGCCTGCCATTATCCACTGGCCGCTCGGTAAAATTCACCCGCGAACAGGGCATTACGTTCCACCGTCGCAAAACTCTGCCTGCCCATGCGAATGCCATGACACTGTATGCTCTTCAACAGGGGCAAGTGATCTGCGAGCGCACTTATTACTCGGTTGGTGGTGGTTTTATTCTCGATCAGGATGAAATTCTTGCGAAGAATGCTTCGCCTGCAACGCCAATGAAAAAGGCACCCTACGATTTTGATACCGCTGCAGAATTGGTACAGCTTTGCCATGACAATGGCCTGAGTATCGCCGCATTAATGATGGCGAATGAAACCAGTCAACGCGCTGAAACGCAAGTAAGACAGCAGTTGTGGCAGATCTGGCAAACCATGAAGCAATGCGTGGATAAGGGCTGCAAGAAAGAAGGCATTCTACCGGGAGGATTAAAACTGCGTCGCCGCGCGGCAGCGTTACATCGTCGACTAAAAGCCGAAAGCAAACACAACGTTGATCCACTCAATACCATGGATTGGGTGAATTTATTCGCCATGGCAGTAAATGAGCAAAACGCTGCGGGCGAACGCGTCGTTACCGCGCCCACCAACGGCGCGGCGGGGATTATCCCTGCGGTATTGTGCTATTACGATGCCTTTGTTGAGAAAGTCGATGAAGATACCTGCTGCAGCTTTTTATTAACTGCGGCAGCGATTGGTATTCTGTATAAGAAAAATGCCTCAATTTCCGGTGCCGAAGTCGGCTGCCAAGGTGAAGTGGGCGTTGCTTGCTCTATGGCCGCAGCGGCATTGACTGAAATCATGGGCGGCACAGTGTCTCACGTCGAAAATGCCGCTGAAATCGGTATGGAGCATAATCTAGGGCTCACCTGTGACCCCGTGGGCGGCTTAGTGCAAGTCCCTTGTATTGAGCGCAACGCGATGGGCGCAGTCAAGGCAATTAATGCATCGCGCTTAGCACTACGCGGCGATGGTAACCACAAGGTATCGCTGGATAAAGTGATAAAAACCATGATGGATACCGGCAAAGATATGCGCAGCAAATATAAAGAAACCGCCAAAGGTGGGCTGGCGGTCAACATTGTTGAATGTTAAAGACAACAAAGCCTGCAATTTTGCAGGCTTTGTTTTAATCGGCGCATAGAGATTAGCGAACTGGCAGATCCATATCGGCAAACATCTCTTCAATCAGCGTAGAATCTTTAATCGCCTCTGCCTTTTCAACCACATCTCGAGTCAAGTGCGGTGCAAACCGCTCAATAAAGTCGTACATGTAGCCCCTTAGGAAATTGCCCTTACGGAAACCGATTTTAGTGGTGCTATGGGCAAACAGGTGGCTGGCATCAATTGCAACTAAATCGGTATCAATTTGCGGGTTAACCGCCATTGACGCGATAATCCCCACCCCTAAACCTAAACGCACATAAGTTTTCAACACATCCGCACTCGTGGCACTGAACACCACCCGAGGCTCAACACCGGCGCGCTTAAAGCCTTTTTCAATTTCTGACGCTTTGTCAAAGCCAAACACATAAGTGACCAGCGGGAAACGCGCTAACTCTTCAATGGAGATATGGCTACGACTCGCTAGTGGGTGGTCTTTTTGCACCACCACAGAACGGTTCCAGTGATAGCAAGGCAACATAATCAAATCACTATAGAGGTGCATCGCTTCTGTTGCTATGGCAAAGTCAGCATCGCCACGAGCAGCCGCTTCGCTGATCTGCGCCGGACTGCCTTGATGCATATGCAAATTCACTTTGGGATAGCGTTGAATGAATTGTTTAATAATGTGTGGCAAGGCATAACGCGCCTGTGTATCAGTGGTGGCGATATTGAGATCGCCTTGATCGGGTTTAGTATATTCCTCTGCGACCTTTTTGATACTTTCGACTTTACCGAGAATATCATTGGCGATTCGAATCACCTGCTGCCCCGCTGGGGTCACATGGGTAAGGTGCTTGCCACTACGGCCAAAGATTTGAATACCCAGCTCATCTTCCAACATACGAACCTGCTTACTAATCCCCGGTTGTGAGGTGTAAAGGTTCTCGGCGGTAGTCGAAACATTGAGGTTGTGGTTGACTACTTCGGCAATATATCGCAATTGCTGCAGTTTCATTGTCTAGTCCTTGAATTCCTGTTCCGCAAAATGCCAGAATTTGTGAGTTGGTAGCGCGATACTATAATCATTGGTTATAGAGCATCGCAATCAATAATTCAATCTGGAATATATATCCCCCAGACTGCTGAGTTGTGTGCAAGCGCATAAAAAAGCAGGTAAAAGATATCTATTTCACTAAATCGATTTATTATATTATTAACAAAATTATAAAATTAACGAGAAGACTATGGCCTTTACCCTAGTACTGCTGTTAATCGGAGCATTGTTGGTCGTCGTGATCGTTTTCAATGCTATGCAGCAGCAAAAGGAACGAGCTGAAGCGGTGCGTCGCACCGAACTTACGCGACAACGCTCGATTATGGAAGAAACCGAAGAAGTCCTCTCTAACACCGGTATGTTTCCATGCTCGCCCAATGTAAGCTTAGTGCTGTATCGCCGCATCAGAGATGCTGCCGTACAAGCATTACAACTCGTACCACCGCAGCAACGTGGCGACTATGAGCGCCGCATTCTTGACCTCGATAGTTTAATTAGCACCCAACAAAGTTCCGGGGCATCAATTCCCTCACTTGAGTCATTTAAGCTGCCGGATAACGATCGCCAAATCCTGACTCTCGTTCAAACACTGAAAAAGCTGCGTGCCATCGTTCGAGATGAACACAATAAAGGTAAATTAGATCCAACAGTGTTCGCTAATGAAGAAGGTCGTATTAATAACCTGCAATTGCGCATTAACGTTGAAAGCATGTTATCCAGAGCGCGTTCAAGCTGTTATATGAAGCAATATGGTTCATCTCGGCAGATGGTAACTAAAGCACTGAGTACACTGAATGCAATTAAGGCACAAACGCCAAATGATCCCTTCATAGGTAAGAAAGTTGAAGAGGCTAAATTGCTGTTGGATGAGATTAACAGTGCAGTGAAAACCAACGCGCCAGCGGCAGCAACAACCAAGAAAGAAGAAAACGATATTGATGTGATTTTCCAACCCAAAAAGAAGTGGTAACCCAGATATCACACCTGTTGTTAGATGCCCGTTGTTGAGCGCTGACATTCAAGTCCTGAAGTTTTAGTAAGATAATAAAAAACCCTGCGATGCAGGGTTTTTTATTGGACTTAATATCCGCTTACTTTTTCTTAGCGGAACCGGTGCTCACCCATTTACCCGCTTGGTAATGCGCCGCCCAACCGCTGGCCTTGCCGCTGATTTCACTGGCGACGTATTGTTCTTTTGTCTTACGACTAAATTTCACCAAGGTTGGATTACCCGCATCATCTTGTGCTGGTGCATCCGCTAAATATTGGTACTTAGGCCAGAGTTGATCACGACAACTCACCAGTTCCGACACCAAAGGTGCACGAGTCTCGCGTGAACGCGGGAAGGTACTCGCCGCCAAGAAAATCCCTGCTGCACCATCTCGTAATACGAAATAGGCGTCAGATTTTTCACATTTCAACTCAGGCAAATGGATTGGATCTTCTTTTGGCGGTGCCGCCTCACCATTTTTCAGCAGCTTACGGGTGTTTTTACACTCGCTATTGGTACAACCGAAATACTTACCGAAACGCCCGTTTTTAAGCTCCATATCTGAGCCACAGCGGTCGCACTCGATAAGCGGGCCATCATACCCTTTAAGCTTAAATTGGCCGGCTTCCACCTCGTAACCATCACATGACGGGTTATTACCACACACATGCAGCTTACGCGTTTCGTCAATCAGATAGCTGTCCATCGCCGTGCCACATTTGCCACAACGATGTTTGGCACGCAGTGCATCAGTTTCTGCATCTTCACCGTCGGCGATGGCTTCTTCACCGGGTACCAAATTCATGGTGGTCTTGCAGCGCTCTTTCGGCGGTAAGGCGTAACCCGAGCAACCGAGGAATACACCGGTAGTCCCTGTGCGAATGCCCATTGGACGACCACAGGTTGGACAGACGATATCGGTCAACACCATCTGATTTGGACGCATACCGCCCTGTTCTGGCGTCTGCTCAGCCTGTTCTAATTTTTCGGTAAACTCGCCGTAAAATTTGTTAAGGACTTGTTTCCACTCCAACTCGCCATGAGCAACGTCATCAAGGGTTTGCTCCATTTCGGCAGTAAAGTCGTAGCTCATCAACTCGCTAAAGTTTTCTAACAAACGCTCACTGACGATTTCGCCCATTTTCTCGGCGAAGAAACGACGATTTTCGACACGAACATAGCCGCGGTCTTGAATGGTAGAAATAATCGCTGCATAGGTGGATGGACGACCAATGCCACGCTTTTCTAACTCTTTCACCAACGACGCTTCACTGTAACGTGCAGGCGGTTTGGTAAAATGTTGCTTCGGTGTAAGTTCGTTCAAATCTAACTTGTCACCCTGCTCCACAAACGGCAGCGTGACCTCTTCATCATTCTTTTTCTTCAGCGCAGGTTGCACCCGCGTCCAACCATCGAACTTGAGCACTCGTCCGTTTGCCCGCAGCTCATAATCACCGGCTGTAACAGTTAAGCGCGTAGCATCGTATTGCGCAGGTGTCATCTGACAAGACACAAACTGGCGCCAAATCAGTTCATATAAACGTTGCGCATCACGCTCCATATCTGTCAGCGAGACTGCTGCAACACTCACATCAGATGGACGGATCGCTTCGTGAGCCTCTTGCGCGTTTTCCTTGTTGCCATAACGTAATGGTTCGGCCGGCAGGTAACGCTCACCAAATTCTTTGCCGATCATACTGCGGACACTGTCGAGTGCCTCTTGGCTCAGATTGGTCGAGTCGGTACGCATATAGGTGATGTGACCGGCCTCGTAAAGGCGTTGTGCCAACATCATGGTTTTCTTCACCCCGAAACCAAGACGCGTACTGGCGGCCTGCTGCAAGGTGGACGTAATAAACGGCGCGGAGGGTTTGCTCTGCGTCGCTTTGGTCTCTTTGGCGGTAACCACGAAAGATTGCTGCTGCAAATCAGCTACCGCTTTTAATGCTTGCTGCTCATTTTTAGGTTCAAAGGCTTCGCCATTAAAACGAGCAACTTCCATCTCCAACGCACTTGAAGGCGTTTGCAGATTGGCATGCACGTCCCAAAACTCTTCCGGAACAAATGCTTTAATTTCAGCTTCGCGCTCAACTACTAGACGCACTGCTACAGATTGCACCCGCCCTGCGGATAAGCCGCGCGCAACCTTTTTCCACAGCAGTGGCGACACCATAAAGCCCACCACACGGTCAAGGAAACGGCGCGCTTGCTGCGCATTGACCATATTGTTGTTCAGGTCGCCCGGATGACTAAACGCATCCTGAATGGCAGATTTGGTGATTTCGTTGAACACCACCCGCTTAAAGCGTTGTTCATCACCACCAATCACTTGTTGCAAATGCCAAGCAATCGCTTCCCCTTCGCGGTCCAAATCCGTTGCGAGATAGATTTGGTCAGCCGACTCAGCAAGTGATTTAAGTTCTTTTACAACCTTTTCTTTCCCAGGCAAGATTTGATAGCTGGCTTTCCAGTCATGCTCAGGGTCGATCCCCATGCGAGCAATAAGCGCTTTGCGCTCTTTTTCCTGCTTATACAACGCCTTTTCTTCAGGCGACATCTTGCGCACATCAGCAGCGGAAACGCTTTTCCCATTGGACTCGGCAGTAGATGAGGTAGGCAGATCTCGAATGTGCCCAACACTCGATTTCACGATAAATTCTTTACCAAGATATTTATTTATAGTCTTGGCTTTGGCCGGTGATTCGACAATAACTAGCGATTTTCCCATTATTCAGTGCGCCAAAATTCTCGGAAAGGTAAAATTTGCCACCATATATAGAGGGTTGTTGACCCAGTTTCAAGTCAATCCCACTTTTATGTATGACAGGGAGTCAATTTTTAAACACAGAAAAATATTCAAAAAATAATATTTCATCTTAAAAAATTAATATTTCATTATTTAACGGTAAGCAAGTAATAGTTATTCAAATTTGGCGTTCCCGCTGATTTTGAGCATCAGAACCTCGCTTGTCGTCGATAAATTCTTCCCTATACTGGTGGCAAATTTAACAAGATTTTAAATTTCTCAAGGGGACGAGATGAAACAGTTCGAAGCCAACTTCGACGGCCTAGTAGGCCCTACACACAGCTATGCAGGGCTATCGTTTGGCAATGTCGCCTCCAGTCAAAACGCCGCAGCACCTTCAAATCCTAAAGCTGCTGCCCTGCAAGGATTGAAAAAAGCCAAAGCGTTAGCGGATATGGGCCTAGTCCAAGGGGTTATTGCTCCTCAGGAGCGCCCTGACGTTTACACACTGCGCGAATTGGGGTTTTCTGGCACCGATGCACAAGTATTGGCAAAAGCCGCTAAAACAGCGCCTCAGTGGCTACAAGCATGCGCCAGCGCCTCCAGCATGTGGACCGCAAATGCCGCAACGGTATCGCCAAGTGCCGATACTAGCGACGGAAAAATCCATTTTACTCCGGCGAATTTGGTCGACAAATTTCATCGCAGCATCGAAGCCAACACCACCAGCCGTATTTTGCAGGCAATGTTTTACGATAAGCGGCATTTTAAACATCACGCGCCCTTACCTATGCATGCCAGCTTAGGCGATGAGGGTGCGGCCAATCACACCCGTCTTTGTCAGCAATTTGATGAATCGGGCGTGGAGATTTTTGTCTACGGCCAATCGGTCTTTAATTCCTCAATGCCGAAACCACAGAAATATCCAGCAAGGCAGACACTAGAAGCATCACAAGCCATCGCACGCCTACACGGGTTAGACGATGATAGCTGCATATTTTTGCAGCAGAATCCGCAAGTCATCGATCAGGGCGTGTTCCACAACGACGTGATTGCGGTCGGCAACCAAAATGTGCTGCTGTTTCATGAGCAGGCATTTTTTGACCGCGAACAGAAACTTCAAGAACTGCGCGATAAGTTTGAGGGTGAACTTCACCTTATCAAAGTGCCCAGCGCCAAAGTATCTGTCACCGATGCGGTCAAAACCTATCTTTTCAACACGCAAATTATCACCCTGCCATCAGGAGACATGGCGATTATCGCCCCTAGCGACTGTGAAGAGCATGCAGGAGTGAAAGCGTACCTTGATGAGTTGCTTGAAATGGGCACTCCCATCAAACAAGTGCTGTATTTCGATGTGAAACAAAGTATGCAAAACGGCGGCGGCCCAGCGTGTTTACGTCTGCGCGTTGCAATGAATCAAGAAGAATTAAACGCTGTAAATAGTCATGTGATACTGACAGATGAACGCTATGAGATTCTCACTAAATGGGTTGAACGTCATTATCGTGACCGACTGTTACCAGCAGATTTAGCCGATCCTCAGCTGTTATTAGAAACTCGCAGCGCGTTAGACGAACTTACTCATATTTTAAAATTGGGCAGCATTTATCCGTTTCAGCGCTAATTATTGACGCGGAAATTTGATCAGTCATTTTTATAATGTCCGTTCAATACCGCCTAAATTTACCTCAATAAAAAAGCCCGCAAAGCGGGCTTTTTCGAATCGAGCTTTTAGTAAATATTGACTGGAATACTTACAACTTCTGATACTAAACCACCTGGCGATGTCACGGTTACAATAAAGGTACCAGAGTCTGGCTGATCAGCCCCACCCAAGGTCACACTGAACTGTCTACCACCGTTGTGATTTGAGCTCGGCCAAGTGAAACTTGCAGTGCTATCCACTGAACCCGCTGTGGTGCTGAAGTTCACCACTGAACCGGCAGGCATCTGTTGGTTATGGATATCAGAGATAGTGAACTGCACCGTTGCAGCACCAGTACCAGTGATATCAATTGACCCACCCAGATTATCACCATCACGGTCAATAATACGGATATCTGAAGCTGCAGTCGCATAAGCTGCGCTACTTGCCATCACCATCACCAGACTACCGCGAACATAAATTGATTTGGGTTGGTTTACGCCATCAGCACAACCGGCATGTGCAGGGATTGAACACAGCACACCGTTGTAAACGCCATCAGCAGTATCAAACACGCCGTTGCTGTTGTAGTCGATCAAACGCTCATTATCGCCACCCGCTTGACCACCTGCTTGCTGCGGATTGAAGATGCCGTCTTCGTTGTAATCTCTGAACGCATCATCTAAATCGTAGGGCTGACCAGATACATCATTACCCGCAAACGCTGCAACTTCAGAGACATCAAAGCGACCATTACCGTTGAGATCAGGGAACGACTCTTCACCAATAGCGTAAGCGTTAATCGTAGCGCGGCCACCATACATTTGACCGTAGAAGTTGCCACCATTGACTAGCTCTGCACGCGGATTGCGCATAGCGCCTGTGGCACTATCAACTAACGACTGCCCTTCTGGACGAGCGTTTTGGCTTGTCCAAGCAACACTACAGGCACCATTACTGGTCACACATGAGGGTTCAATCGCACCACCTTCGGTAGTGAAATACACAGCGGTACCATCTGGCACAGGGTTGTTAAACGCGTCAGCGAGGCGCGCGGTTACCATCACTTCGGTACCATCTACATCCCACCCTTCAGCATTCAACACTTCCGCAGAGAGAGAGAATGAATCTTGGTCTGGAATACCGGTTGAAATCACCAATTCACTAGATTGGGAAGAAATCACTGGATTTGAACCATCAATTGTTGCCGTCACACGTACCGACGTTGCCACTGTACCCGAGTTAACCACTGTCTGTACGATGCCAGAACTGTTAGTAGTAGCGCTTGCAGGACTCAGTGACAAACCACCCACTGTTGAGTTCAGGCTGAAGCTTACCGATTGGTTTGGTACAGCATTCCCGTTGGTATCCAGTACGCGAAAACGCAAGGTAGATGATTCATCCAAACCAGTACCTTGAATACCAATTTGTGATGGCGTTGCGTCCAAAAACACTACGCTACCGACGTTAGCAGGAAGCACTGTTAAACTGCCTGAAGCTGACAAGCTACGTCCGCCCACATTCGCTGTTGCAGTAATGGTGTCAGTATTGACACAGCCTTGAGCTAGATAAGTACTGCTGGCAACACCATTTACCGTAGTCACTGGCGAGCTCAATTGAGCCAACCCTTGACGGGTACACACAGAAGAGAAAATTACATCAACTGGGTCAGTGAACAAATTTCCTTCGTCATCACGCAACTCGACGCTTACTGTCGCTGTACCACCGGCAGACAAGCTCGCAGTGCTGACGGCGGCCTGTTGCGCCACAAACGGCGTACCGCTACCCATAGTGACATTCGTAGCACCCACAACGAAGACTCGCTCAGCCGATTCACCGGTTGCGAGCGTCGCAGTCGCAGTGCCAGCCCCTGGTGTGCTACCAGCATAGATATTCACACTAGCAACCCCGTTGCTATCTGTCATTGCCGTTGCAATCGGTAAATCACCAATGCTGCTAGTAAACGTAACAATGACTGCTCGAGAAATTCCGGTCACACGTGCAGTTAAAATGCCTGGGCTTGTTGCATTAATGGTATCCGTTGCAACGCCACTACTATCAGTCAAACTCAACGAAATTTGTGCTGAGCCACCGCTTGCACCACCGTCACCGACCATAGTAAAGCCAACGGATGCAGACGCACCGGATGAAATAGACGCTGTAACCTGCCCAGCACCTGGGGTGTTAGACGTCGCAAGCGTGACAGTTGCCACCCCATTTGCATCGGTTAATGCTGTGCCGATAGTAGGAACAAACGTTCCCAAAGAAGCATTGTTAAGCGCAAACGTCACTAACTCGCCGGCAACAGCACCTGACAGGCTGTTTGTCACCGTGGCCGTTAATGTGGCTGGAGTGTCGGCAGCAATCGTGCTGTTTGAAATGGATAATGTGACCGAAGTGGTCCCGGTTGGATTAGTTGTTCCGTTGTCCGTATTTTGGTCTAGATTACCACCGCCACCACAGGCTGTGAGCATCAAACACAGACACGCCCCTAAAAACTTAATTGCTGACTGCATTGTCAGCCTCCTTGTCATCTCGAGCTAATGAGAAATTTGTTTCCGCTATAGCTTAGGATATACAGGGTTTTCACACAATAATTACATACTTAACTCGTGAGGTTTTATTTACTCACAAAATTCTGTGGGGGTTTACAGTTCCCACATAATCCCTTTCTTGCTAGGCTAACGTGGCTATAAAAATTAAAACAATAACAGGAAGAGAAATGTCAGCGAAAAAAAGAAAACTCGGGCTCACAGGTAAAATTCTGATCGCCATGGTGACAGGGTTTTTATTTGGTTATCTACTTCGTGAAATCGCCCCCGACAGTCAGTTCGTAAAGGACTACATATCCGACGGAGTGCTGCACGTCGTCGGAACAATATTTGTTAACTGTTTGAAAATGTTGGTTGTTCCATTAGTATTTGTCTCGCTAGTTTGCGGTACTTGCTCGTTGAGCGATCCGTCAAAGTTGGGTAAATTAGGTGGTAAAACGCTGGCATTTTATCTATTTACTACCGCAATTGCTCTCGCCTTTGCCATCAGTGCGGCGGTAATTTTCCAACCTGGTGCTGGCGGTCAATTAACCGCAAACCTGAGTTACGATGCCAAAGAAGCGCCGGGGTTAGCCGACGTACTGATCAGCATGGTACCCACAAATCCGATTAAAGCGATGACCGATGGTAATATGCTGCAGATTATTATCTTTGCGGTCATATTTGGTTTTGCCGTATCACATGTGGGGGATAAGGGACGCCGAGTAGCTGCGCTGTTTGAAGATCTTAATGAAGTGATCATGAAGGTGGTCACCTTAGTGATGAGCCTTGCGCCATACGGTGTATTCGCTTTGATCGCTAAACTGTCACTGACGTTGGGTGTCGATAAACTCAAAGACGTGTTCATGTATTTTGTTCTAGTGCTGGCAGTACTGATGTTCCACGGCATGGTGGTTTACCCTGTGCTGCTAAAATTCTTCTCTGGCCTCAACCCGTTGATGTTCGTGCGCAAGATGCGTGATGTGCAGTTGTTTGCCTTTAGTACAGCGAGTTCCAATGCCACTCTGCCAGTAACGATGGAAACCGCAGAACACCGGATGGGCGTTAACAACCGCGTTGCCTCATTTACCCTGCCGCTGGGCGCTACCATCAATATGGATGGCACCGCAATTATGCAAGGGGTTGCGACTGTGTTTATTGCTCAGGTCTACAACGTCCATTTGGGCTTTGGTGATTACGTGAGTGTGGTGATAACCGCAACGCTCGCATCTATTGGGACTGCGGGTGTACCTGGCGTAGGCTTGATTATGTTGGCGATGGTACTGAAGCAAGTGGGTCTGCCTGTAGAAGGCATTGCAATGATTATTGGCGTTGACCGTCTGCTGGATATGGTTCGCACTGCAGTCAACGTGACAGGGGATATGGTGGCGACCGTTATCGTCGGTAAATCAGAAAAAGATTTCAATGAGGATGTTTATAACGATTCTGAAGCCGGAAAAACCAAAGGTTTAGAAGAGCAACTCAGTGAGAAATCTGCCTAGTCACTTGATATAATCCATTGTAAAAACGGCGTCCTAACAAGGACGCCGTTTTTATTATCTTTCCCAATAGGCCTCTTCAAGGCTGTCTTCGCGTTCGGGTAAACCGCGCGATAATCGTGGACTATTTTGCGCCAACACTTCATACGCTACACGGTTGGCGTACTTACAAATTTGTGAGAACGAGGAATAACACAAGCCGCCTTTGCTGTGTTTGATAGACCCAGGTACATTGGTCTTATGGAAGGTATTGGCCGCGAGATCATGTAGCAGTGCAGCTAACGCACCATCACCCGCGCCATTGGTATTTAGGATCTGCTCAGGCCCACCCATGTAAGGCGAAATGTGGGCATAGACCTTAATAGGTGCATCACAGTCGCGACGGCGCTTCGGACGCGAAAACTCATAGCGATTAAACTCAGGAATGACCCCCGGCAACAGCAAATGAGCCGTTTCGCGCTTTTCACTCTCTTCAGCGTAACCGGCAGTATAGAGCCCAGTCGCACCCGCCGTGGTCAACACCATATCACACCACTCAAGGGTCGCTTCACTGGCAAGTAGCGGATCATCAAAGCCCGTCAGCGCCAGCCCTTCCTCTTCGTTCATCGCCAGCACAGTGACATGGTCGCGAATAAAATCACGCCAAAACTGCGGATCTTGCTCAATCAAAAAGCGGGTACCTAAAGTCAATACGACAGGAACATCAGCTTCTTTGGCATATTGAATAGCGGTCATGGCGGCTTGAGTAATGCCATCACCTTCAGCTGCCCGCATCAAATAGGCAGATATTACCAGTGCTGAGCTGCCTTGTACCAGCTGTTGATTAATGTACTCAGCCGAAAGCTTATCCATCACCCCTTTGCTAATAGCAAAGGTACGCTCGCCGTTTTCTGAAATCAGGGTAAAACAACGGCCAATAGGTCCATTAACCGGTTGCAGATGATTGAGATCGACTTTAGATGAGGTATCACACAAATAACGATAGGCGTAACTGCCCACCTCAACCTGTCGACTCATCACCCCAAATAATACCGAACGGTCATCTGCCAGAATCGAGTAGTTATGTACCGTATTTCCAATGGTGCCCCCAGCAAACTGACCGCTGATCACCCCTGCAGCTTTGAGCTCCGTATACAGGGCTTCGGCTTGGGTTTCCTCAAGCAGCGTGGAGTTACCTTTCGGCAGTTGATAACGGGCTAACAGCGCATCATCGACCTTAGCTTCAATGTCCACTAAGGTTTGATCAATACCGCATATCCAGGTGCCTGTGGGTTTAGGCTGCTGGATCAGTTGCGCTAATAAGGGATCACGGTTTTTGACTGGGAAATAATGTTTGGACTTACGTTGTCCAGGGAATTTCATAACGGCATCTCTTCGGCATCACGAATATCGCGCAACAGTGTGCAATATTCGCGTCATACTCAAGGGCGGCAGATTCTACCACAGCTTATTAATGTTACCAGCGCTTAACGCCAGCCTTGGCTATGCTGCAGCACCAAATCCGCTAAAAACGCCATATGGTGTTCGTCATCGTTAAGACACGGCACAAAACGGTAAGATTCGCCCCCCGCATGGAGGAAGGTTTCTTTGCCGCCGATGGAGATTTCTTCAAGCGTTTCTAAGCAATCAGCCGCAAACGCGGGGCTGATAATATCGACAGACTTCACCCCTTGCTTAGGCAAACTTTCCAGCGTTTCATCAGTGTACGGTGTGAGCCATGGCTCTTTACCAAAACGCGATTGGAAACACACCATCCATTGCTCTGCATTCAGCTCAAGTTCTTGCGCCAACAACTCCGCAGTCTTATAGCAATGGTCACGATAAGGATCGCCTTCGTTTACGTAACGCTCAGGTACACCGTGAAATGACAGCAGCAGTTTTTGCGATTGACCATGTTGCTGCCAATGCTGACGCACACTGTGTGCCAAGGCTGAGATATAGCCTTTTTTATCGTGATAATCACGAATAAAACGTAACTCAGGCACATCACGACGCGACTTAAGTGTTGCCGCGACCCCATCTACCACACTGGCAACCGTAGAACATGAATACTGCGGATAAAGTGGCAGGACCAATACCTGCTTCACCCCTTTTGCTTCAAGCGCTTTAAGGCCACTATCCAGCGAAGGTTCACCATAGCTCATGCCCAGTTCAACCGGAATATCGATTCCGGTGCGGCTTAACAGCTGGTTTTGCAATGCTTGCTGTTGCTTACGGCTAATCACCATCAGCGGTGAGCCTTCTTGCCACCAAATGGACTCATATAATTTCGCCACTTTGCCTGGGCGGATATTCAAAATGATGCCATTCAGAATGCACCACCACAGCACAGGATTTACATCCACTACCCGCTGATCACTTAAAAACTGCTTTAAAAAAGCCCGTACTGCAGCTTTAGTTGGCGCTGTTGGGGTACCGAGGTTAACCAGAAGCACACCAAAGGGAGGTTGATTAGTTTGCACGTGTCGACATCCTGTTTTCGATTAATGGCGCTAAGTTATCAAAGCGTTAAGCATAAAAAAAGCCTGCGAAGGCAGGCTTTTTCGATTATGAGAATCTACTCATTAAGCTAATGCGGTCACGATAGCGTCGCTGACTGCTGCAACGGCTTGAGTACCGTCGAACTTGCTGTATTTAACATCATTGGTTTCGGCCATTTTGCCATAGTAAGCAACCAATGGTTCAGTTTGCTCGTGATAGATGTTCAGACGTTTGCGCACAGTGGTTTCTTCGTCGTCAGGACGGATCACCAACTCATCGCCAGTCACATCATCTTTGCCTTCCACTTTTGGTGGATTAAATACTACGTGATATACGCGACCAGAACCTGGGTGTACGCGGCGACCGCTCATGCGTTTTACGATTTCTTCATCGGGTACGTCAATTTCGATTACGTGGTCGATCTTGATACCGTTTGCCACCATTGCATCCGCTTGCGGAATAGTGCGAGGAAAACCGTCTAACAGGAATCCGTTAGCGCAATCATCTTGAGCGATACGCTCTTTAACCAAACCAATAATCAAGTCATCAGATACCAGTTGACCAGCATCCATAACTTTCTTGGCTTCCAGACCCAGGGGAGTGCCTGCTTTTACTGCTGCACGCAGCATATCACCAGTAGAAATTTGCGGAATACCGTACTTTTCCATGATGAATTGAGCTTGAGTACCTTTACCGGCACCTGGGGCACCCAGAAGGATAATGCGCATACAAGAGTCCTCTTTTCGCATTGATTTACATGATCAGGGGCGGAATCTTCGCACATTAGGCGGCTATTGAGAAGTCTTTGAACTTCGACTTTAGCCGACTAAGTCGATTATTGCGTAAAGGTCAAATGCCACTTATCTATTACGTTTTGATGATCACACTGCTGATTTTTTATCTGTGACTTTGCTCAATAAAGCAGACTGTACAGCTTACGTCGATATTGGCTGGCAAGCGCATTACCTTGACCAAGCGCCGACAAAATTGTCAGTAATTGCTGCTTCAGCGCGCCATTTGCGGCATTTAAATCTTGCTTAATTGGTGCAAACAGTAATTCTAAAGCCTCTTCATTACGCTGCGCTTGATGCAAAGCGGCAGCGAGTTGACTCAGCACCTCATAATCCGCAGGATTTTGCTCAAACGCTTGCTGCAGAGCGCGAATTTCTGGTGTGTCGGCGGCTTCTTCAGCTAACTTCACTCGCGCCATCAGCGACGCATATTCACCTTGCTTATCTTCTAGCTTCACCGAAGCTAAAAGCGTTTTAGCGGTTTCAACATCACCGATGGTTAGTGCGATGTCCGCATAAGCCAACGTGACTTCTCCGTTTGCCGCTTCGCTGTAAGCTTCTTTAATCACGGGCAACGCAGCGTCGGCTTGCTGATTAGCCAACAGTTGCTTGGCTTCATCAAGTTTAAGCTGCCACATTGCGGGCAGATGTTTGGCCAACATTTCACGAATTTTGGCTTCCGCTAAGCTACCGGCAAAGCCATCCACCGGTTGCCCTTGGCTCAGCAATAAGGTGGTAGGTAAACTTTGGATGCGAAAATAAGACGCTAACTCCATCTGAGTTTCACAGTTAACCGACGCCAGTTGCAGCAGCCCTTGGTACGAGGCAGAGATCTGCTCCATCAACGCCAGCAAGCTTTTAGTTTCAGGCATCTGCTCAGCCCAAAACACCATGGCCACCAGTTTTTCTTTGGAGATATCCACCAACTGCTGAATATTATCTCGGGTCAATTCCATTGCTGTTTGCATAAAATCGGCACCTATTTCAATGGCTGAAAAATAGGAAAAGGGCCATTGCGGCCCTTTTCGGCATCATTATTTAAAACTGCTCAGCAGCATCTTATTCATCAGACTGACAAACTTAGACGGATCTGACAAGCTGCCTTTCTCCGACAACAAGGCTTGTTGCAGCAGCAGCTCACTCCATTCAGCAAACGCAGTCTCATCTTGCAGATCGTTCAAACGTTCCACTAATGGATGGGTTGGGTTGACCTCAAAGATCGGCTTCACTTCTGGCACAGGCTGTCCTGCCGCTTGCATCAGCTTAATCATTTGAGAAGACATTTCACCTTCTCCCACTACCACACAAGCAGGCGTGTCAGTCAGACGCGTAGTGACTTTAACTTCTTTGACTTTATCGCCCAAGGCTTCTTTTACGCGTTTAACTAAGTCTGCAGATTCTGTCGCGATTTTCTCTTGTGCTGCCTTTTCAGTTTCATCTTCAAGGTCACCGAGATCCAAATCACCACGCGTCACTGAATGCAGTTGTTTTTCTTTGTATTCAGTCAGGTGGCTGATTAACCATTCGTCGATACGGTCAGACAGCAACAACACCTCAATGCCTTTTTTACGCAGTAACTCAAGGTGCGGACTGTGGGCTGCAGCTTCATAGCTATCGGCCACAATGTAGTATATGTGTTTCTGGCCTTCTTTCATGCGGCTGATGTAGTCGTCTAACGACACATTTTGCTTAGATGAATCATTATGAGTTGAAGCAAAACGCAGTAAACCGGCGACACGTTCTCTATTGGCGTAATCTTCAGCCGGACCTTCTTTCAACACTTGACCGAACTCAGTCCAAAACTGTTGGTATTTGTCGCTGTCGTCTTTGGCCAGCTTTTCCAACATGCCCAGCACTCGTTTGGTCAAACCAGAACGCATCGCTTGGGTCACTTTGTTATCTTGCAAAATTTCACGCGATACGTTGAGTGGCAAGTCGTTAGAGTCGATCAGCCCTTTCACAAAACGCAGATA
The DNA here is from genome assembly GCF_017354945.1 of Shewanella avicenniae. Lineage (NCBI taxonomy): Bacteria > Pseudomonadati > Pseudomonadota > Gammaproteobacteria > Alteromonadales > Shewanellaceae > Shewanella > Shewanella avicenniae. The sequence continues at coordinate 2,657,471 of NZ_CP071503.1, forward strand.
AGATGGCATGAATTGTTCAGCGTCATCCATGATGAATACACGTTGAACAAACAACTTCAGCCCGTGCTTGTAATCGCGGTTCCATAAATCCCAAGGCGCTTTGGCTGGGATATACAGCAAACTTGTGTATTCCTGCTTACCTTCTACACGGTTATGGCTCCACGTGACTGGGTCGCCGTAATCGTGCGAAATATGGCGATAGAACTCTTTGTACTCATCGTCGCTCACGTCTGATTTATTGCGGTTCCAAAGCGCGGTGGCTTTGTTCATCACCTTCCATTGACCTTCAGTCGCAGGAATTTTTTCTCCATCCGAACCATCGCGTTCTGGTGTGCCCTCTTCCCACATTTCGACAGGCACTGAGATATGATCAGAGTATTTAGTAATGATTGAACGTAAGCGCCAATCATCAGCAAACTCTTTTTCCTCTTCGCGCAGGTGCAGCACAATTTCAGTACCGCGCGTGTCTTTTACGATGTCAGTGACGGTGAAGCTGCCTTCACCTTCAGATTCCCACTGCACCGCTTTATCTGCAGTATCGCCAGCGGCGCGCGTACGTACCGTTACCTTATCGGCCACGATAAAAGCTGAGTAGAAACCCACACCAAATTGACCAATCAGCTGCGAATCTTTTGCGGCATCGCCAGACAGGTTTTTGAAGAATTCGGCAGTACCAGACTTAGCAATGGTGCCCAAATGTTCGATAACGCTGTCGCGGTTCATGCCCACGCCGTTATCTTCAATAGTGACAGTGCCTTTGTCTTTGTCGGCACTGATGCGGACTCGCAAGTCACCATCACCTTCGTACAATGCATCATTGGTAAGGGCTAGGTAACGCAGCTTGTCAGCGGCGTCGGCAGCGTTCGACACCAGCTCACGTAAGAAAATCTCCTTGTTGGAATACAAAGAGTGGATCATCAAATGCAAAAGTTGTTTTACTTCAGCCTGAAAACCATGAGTTTCTTGTTGTGACATGAATTTCTTCCTCAGTTCATCCGGTTGGACAATCAAAAAAACAGTGTGAAACCTAACTGGATTAAAAGATGGGGGTCATTCAGCGCTTTTCAAGCGTCTAAAAAGACAGATTGCGCAAAAAGCCGACAATCGGCCATTAAAAAGCCCCGCAAATGCGAGGCTCTTCGGGCTAACAACATGATGTGCGATGGTTACAGCTGGATACGTCCGTTGAAAGACAAGGCTAATGTGGTGCTATCCACATACTCAAGCTCACCGCCCACCGGCACACCGTGTGCAATACGGCTAACTTTTACCGCGTAACGGCGAGCAATATCCGCAATATAGTGCGCAGTAGCATCACCTTCGACTGTAGGGTTAGTCGCTAAAATCACCTCGGTAATATCGGCCGATTTTAGGTGCTGTTCAAGCAGGCTTAACCCCAGCTCATCAGGGCCGATACCATCAAGTGGCGACAGATGCCCTAACAACACAAAATAACGGCCAGTGAAATGGCCACCCGCTTCAATCGCCAATACATCAGCAGGAGTTTCTACCACACAGAGAGTGTCAGATTGACCACGTTTACTACTGGCGCAAATAGGACACAAGGACTCTTCGGTAAAGGTGCGACAACTTTGACAATGCCCCACCTCACTCATGGCCTTGGCCAATGCATCAGACAGCTTAAGGCCAGCGTTGCGGTCGCGCTCCAACAATTGAAACGCCATACGCTGCGCTGATTTAGGCCCAACACCGGGCAAGCAACGCAACGAATGGATCAGCTCATCAACAAGCGGACTGAATTTCATGCCATTAACCGACGTTCAATTAAAATGGCATTTTCATACCTGGAGGCAGTTGCATGCCACCAGTCACTTGCGCCATTTTTTCTTTTTGGGTTTCTTCGACACGACGAGCTGCATCGTTGCAAGCTGCCGCAATCAAATCTTCCAGCATCTCTTTGTCATCTTCGAGCAAGCTTGGATCAATTTCGACTTTACGTACGCTGTGGCTGCCTGTCATCGTGACTTTTACCAGACCTGCGCCAGATTCACCGGTAACTTCCATGCGGGCAATCTCTTCCTGCATTTTAGCCATACGCTCTTGCATTTGCTGGGCCTGTTTCATCAGGTTGCCCATACCGCCTTTTCCAAACATATTCAGTTCTCTTTCATTAACAAATAGTGACAGCGAAAACCCGCCCATCTTACCCAAATATTCATGATTCGCAATTTAAAAGCCGTTGAGCTGTAACGAATTCGATCTGGTTAGCATTTACGGCTGAATTAATGCCGTTTTTTCCGCCAGCATTTCACCAGGGTAACTTAGTGAGTCCTCGTCCAATTCAGCGCCCATTTGCGCCATCATCCACTGCACATTGCTATCGGCGATTAACGATGACTTGGCTTGGGCTAATAATTCGCGATTAAAGCGATGACGTATCTCTTGCGGCGTTTCTCGCTGTTCATCCACGCCGACCTCAATAACGGCTTCACAGCTGATACCGAGCACAGCGCTAATCGCCTGCTCCATCTGCACCACAGCCGTTTTAGCAGCCAGATGCTTTTGATCGGGCTTTAGCAATAGTTTTATCTGTTCACCTAATGCGTAACATACGGAGTTAGCAGCTAACTGGCGCACTCGCCCACCAATGTTGATACTTGCCACCAGCTTGTACCAACGTAAATCATCCGCGTGGCCTGTGGGTTGTTCAACCCGGTTTGCTTGGGCTGACTCAGCAGGTACCGAAGCTGCAATATTCGGCTCAACCTCAACAACCGCTGATGATTGCGGCTGTTCAGCACTTGCTGTGGTAGTTGCACCACGTTGAGGTTCACGCGCATCTACCAATGGATTGGTGACTGGAGCCTGCGGTGGCGTTACATCACGGTGTGAAGGCTTTGGTTGCTCTGGCTCAGGAAGAGCTTCACCGGGTTCCTGGGCCGCTTTTTTTAGGCCACGTCCCGGAGAACTCACAGTACTCTCCACGTCATCGGCAGAGAGCGCCTCTATCTCTTTAAGCAAACTATCTCGGCTTGCTAACACCTGATCCAGCAGGTCATCGCCAAAGAGGCTGTCAACAACTGTGGCGACACTGTCCGTTGCCGTAGTGCCTTGAGCAGTAGCGGCTTCATCTGGCTGATTGTTCTGCAAGTCGCTCGCTTCAGCGATTGGCTGACGCTGAGCAGCAGCTGCCGGCGCTTCACCAAACATATCGCCCGTCAGTTCATCGTGAAAAGGCACTTCATAGGTGCCTTGTTCATCAACGGCATCTTCGACCACATACCGCTTTTCAGGCATGGCGTCAGCTGCCGCCATACTGGCATAGGACTGCTCGTTGTCATACTCTGCCGCCATCTTATCGTAGCCTTGATATCCCATACTATCGGCTTGAGAGATGATCAATGCTTGTTCAGCGGCTAAAGCAGCATCATCGGCGTCAGCAAAATCATCGTCATCACTGTCCGAGCTATCGATGACAACCACATCGATGGCAGTTTTTTCTGCCGTCGCCATAACCTGAGGCCGCGAGGCATTTTCAGCACCATGTTGAACTGGCGCTGGTGTTGCACTCGCCGATTTGACCGCTGCTGCACTCAGAGTTGGCAATTGAATAGATTCTACGCGGCTGTCATCTGTGGCCAGCCAACGAGTCGGAGTGGCTTTCGGTTCGAAGGCAACGGCTCGTAGCAGTGCCATTTCCAGTCCTGACTTAGGATCCGGCGCAAACGGCAAATCTTTACGGCCATGAAGCAACAGTTGGTAATAAAGCTGCACCTGCTCGGGAGGCAATGCCACCGCGAATGCCTTAATCTGCTCAGCATAGATCGCCAGTTGTGCCGCCGCAGGGGCAAATTGGGCTAAGGTGATTTGGTGAAGCAACTCCAACAAGCTGCGTAAAATTTCGTTGGCATCAGCGCCAAACGCTAACACTTTGTCGGCTTGGGTCAATAACTGGGCAATATCGCCATTCACTAACGCTTGCAGCAAAGTGAGCACTTGGCGCTCATCAACGGAGCCGAGCATTTTCTGCACCTGCTCCAGCATCACTTGACCGGCACCAAAGGCAATAGCTTGATCGGTTAGACTTAATGCATCACGCATACTGCCGTTAGCGGCTTTGGCCAACAAGTCCACTGCAGCGGCATCAGTCGGCACCTGCTCTTGCGCTAAAATATGAGTCAATTGAGCGCCAATGTCTTGCTGGCTCAAACTCTTCAAGTTGAACTGCAAGCAGCGCGACAACACAGTCACAGGCAGCTTCTGCGGATCAGTCGTGGCCAACAGGAATTTTACGTGTTCAGGGGGCTCTTCTAACGTTTTTAGCAACGCGTTAAAGCTGCTGCGCGAGAGCATGTGAACTTCGTCAATCAGATACACTTTGAAGCGGCCACGTGTTGGCCGATATTGCACGTTATCTAGCAGCTCACGGGTGTCATCTACTTTGGTGCGAGACGCCGCATCGACTTCAATCAGGTCGACAAATCGCCCTTGGGCAATCTCTTGGCAACTGGAACATTCACCGCAAGGATTTGCAGTGATTCCTGTCTCGCAGTTGAGCCCTTTGGCAAACAGTCTCGCTAAACTGGTTTTACCAACGCCGCGCGTGCCGGTGAAGAGATAAGCGTGATGCAAGCGCTGCTGACCGAGCGCATTGGTTAATGCATGCAAGACATGGGACTGGCCCACAACTTGTTCAAAGTTGGCAGGTCGCCATTTTCTGGCTAATACCTGATATGACATGAAACTCCCCAAATAACATTGGCTTGATATTGCGGGAGCAAGCTCCGCGGATCGTCAAACAATACCATGCAGATTCAAGACATGCTATTGCTACGATCCGAGGTGCGAGTAATTGCGGAATTAATCCCCTTCAAACTCACATAGTTTGGAGATTTCTAATCCCATATTGATCAAACGCTGCTCACCACCTAAGTCTGGCAGAGAGATAACGAACGCCGCATGAGCAACTTCCCCACCCAAACGGCGGATCAGTTTAACGGTGGCTTCAATAGTGCCACCCGTGGCCAGTAGGTCATCAACCACCAACACTTTGTCACCCGCTACGATGGCATCTTTATGCATCTCGAGCGTGTCATGACCATATTCCAGCTCGTAGCTCTCAGCAATGGTTTCACGCGGCAGTTTTCCCGGCTTACGAACTGGCACAAAACCTACGCCTAGCTCCAGCGCCAGTGGTGCGCCAAACAGGAAACCACGGGCTTCGGTACCCACCACTTTGGTGAAGCCGAGGTCTTTATACTGTTCAACAAAGCTACGGATAGTTAATTGGTAAGCAACAGGATCTTCCAACAAACTGGTGACATCGCGAAACATGATGCCCGGCTTCGGATAGTCAGGAATGGTTTTGATACTCTGCTTGATTAGCGCCAACTGCTCGGTATTTATTGCCATAATTTCAATACTTAATTTGACGGGTTTACCCTGTCTTTACCAACAAAAAGGCCCACCCAAGGTGGACCTCATCTAAAATCCGGCTAAAGCTTAAGCCGCTTTGACTATGGTTGCAACCGCAATCGGGCGTTTGTGCGGCAACGGTTGCTTATTTAGCCGGCAGTGTTTGGATGGCGTTTGTTTCGTTTTGACGCCAAATAAAGATCATCAAACTGATAAATAATCCCACTAACAATAACTTGACCCAGATAAGTGGCACAAAGTAAATGCTGACAGCAAAACTGAGCGCGGAAAACACCGATGCTCGCACTTTGATAGGTCGGCGGATCACACGCGATTGATTCCAATCCGCAAGCGGTGCACCAAAGCGAGGATGCTCATGCAACCAGCGATGTAATCTTGGGCTCGAACGGGCAAAACAAAACCCCGCCAGCAATAGAAACGGCACGGTGGGTAACAAGGGTAGAAAAATACCAATCACACCGAGCCCGACAGCCAGCAAGCCTGAAATTAAATAGAAACTACGTTTCAGCATTCAATGCACCAAATGAAAACAATTCTCAGTTATCCAGTTTAGCTAAAATGGCTTAAATACCCAAGTCTGCCCCAACAGATTAGCGCAATCGAAAACTGCTGTGACGAGATTGGGCAAGAAACGGTTTTACGGTAGAATGCGCAGCCCGTTATCATGAGGTTTAGCCCACGTGAGAGTTATCCTAGCCCCGATGGAAGGGGTTGTTGACCATTTAATGCGAGAATTACTGTCCAGTATCAATCACTACGATTTGCTGGTCACCGAATTCGTGCGTGTTGTTGATCAACTTTTGCCCGAGAAAGTGTTTTACCGTTTATGCCCAGAGTTGCAACAGCAAGGCAAAACGCTTGCTGGAACGCCGGTACGCGTGCAACTGTTGGGACAAGATCCTCAATGCATGGCAGATAATGCCATCACCGCCATTAATCTCGGCTCTCACGGTGTTGATGCGAACTTTGGCTGCCCAGCCAAAATGGTAAATCGCAGCAATGGCGGCGCTATACTGTTGCGCTGTCCTGAACGAGTACACGATATTGTCAAAGCAATGCGTCAAACCGTTCCCAGCGATCAGCCGGTGACAGCCAAAATACGTTTAGGCTTTGATGACCGTTCGCTGTACATGGAAAACGCACTAGCTGTATATGAAGCTGGCGCAACAGAGCTTGCCGTTCATGCACGCAGTAAAGTTGATGGATACCGTCCTCCGGCCTACTGGGAATACATTCGTGATATTCGTGAACGTCTACCGATCCCGGTTATCGCCAATGGCGAAATCTGGAATCAGCAGGATGCCTTGCGATGCCAAGAAGTGACCGGCTGTACTGATCTTATGATTGGACGAGGTGCCATTGCGATGCCAAATTTGGCAAATGCAATCAAGGGCTCTGAAACGCCCTACTCTTGGCAGCAAACCTTGCAACTGCTGCTGCAATATACCCAATATGAGCACGAGAAAAACCTCTATTTCCCCGCGCGGATTAAACAGTGGTTTAGCTACCTTAATCGTCAATATCCAGAAGCTGATGAACTTTTCCGGCAACTTCGCCTGCTCAAAACGCGGGAGGAGATCATCTCTTTGTTAGAAACTAGCGCCGTCACACTGCAAAAGTAGCTGAAGTTGATCAGAGTCATAGTGAGCCGTTACCAGCCAACTAGACTAGTAAGTTAGCGACCACTGAAGGGCGACGTGATCATGCAGCAAATTAGACAACGATTGTCGATTATAGAAATGGAACTCAGAAGTGAATTGGCGGCCTTGGCACCCGAATGGCAAGCGTTACTGCTTAGCGATGTAATCGAGCAGATGGCTAGCCATGACATGTGTCATCATGCCCTGTATTCAAAGCTGGTGCGTCTTGACGCGGCACTATGCCAATTGGACATTGGCTTATATGGTTTGTGTTCAGATTGTGAAGCAGATATTGAGGCTGAAAGGCTGAGTGCCGATCCGACTGAACAGCGTTGCCACCATTGTGATGACCAGTATAATCTTCAACATCGGCAAGAGCTAAGACTGAGCCATTAGCGTTACACAGATAGCAAAAGTGACAACAAAAAAGCGCGTGCTAAGACGCGCTTTTTCAACTTCTACACGACCGTAAAAATTAACGAGTACGTGGGCAGATTTCGTCAGCTGCGAAGAAGTATGCAATTTCACGTTCTGCAGAAGCCAAAGCGTCTGAACCGTGAACTGCGTTTTCATCGATGCTGTCTGCGTAGTCAGCGCGCAGAGTACCGCGAGCTGCTTGAGCTGGGTTAGTTGCACCCATGATTTCACGGTTTGCCAGAACAGCGTTTTCGCCTTCCAGAACTTGAACCATGATAGGACCAGAAGTCATGAAGCTAACCAGCGCACCAAAGAAAGGACGCTCGCTGTGCTCAGCGTAGAAGCCTTCAGCCTGTTCTTTAGTCAGGTGAACCATTTTAGATGCAATGATTTTCAGGCCAGCGCTTTCAAAACGGCTGTAGATTGCACCGATGTGGTTTTTTGCAACTGCATCAGGCTTGATGATAGAAAAAGTACGTTCAATCGCCATTGTTAAGGTTCCTAAATCAGCGAAGTTAAATTTCGCGCGGATTATACGAAATAACGATTGAAAATCCTAATCGAATCTCACAAAAGCGAGGTTTTTAAGGAGATAGCGCAATCTTGCTCGCATTTTTACTGCGAGCAAGAGCACAGTTCGGCAGTGAGCGGTTACTTTTCTTCAATCCAGCACTTTTGTACGGCTTCCAAAATGCGCTCGTTACAGTGCCGAGGATCATCATCAAATGCGTCTAACGCCATAATCCAATTGAATAAATCGGTGAAGCGAACCGCTTCTGGTTCAACCTCTGGATAGGCTTCTAACAGTTCTAAGGCGATGTCTAATGAATCGGTCCATTTAAGCTTCATAACGCCTCCTCAATTCAACGTAGGGGAGAATATGTAAAGCTTAGCAGCATTCATTGAATTCATACTATTCAACGCGCATTTTCATCAGCATTGTAACTATCGATAACCATAAGCATAACAACCAGCTATCAGTTCGCTACCGTTCAATAACGCATAAGGTTTATTGCCTCGTGCAAAGACAAAAAAGGTGTCTTGTGCAAGGCTTGCAATCCCTAATGCTAAATCGCGCCCGGACGCAAATGCTTCGCAAACGGAAAGGCAATTTTTAGTCGGTCAACGTCCGCCGCCGGTAACACCAGCAATAACTTCTTACCGTGCTCCCGCGCTTGTAACAACTCGCTATTGGTCAGCATCGGCAAACGCTCTGCGTCTCGACGCATCAGTTCAGCAATGGGGTCAGGAATAGGCGCTAGGCTTACCACAGCGTCAATACGCTGCATCAAAGGTAACGCTGCTAGTGGCAACAGTTCTGCGGGGCAATCTTCGCACACCAGTAACAACTCGCCATGGCTAATATCAGCCGCAAAACTCTGCTGATATTTTTGCAATGTGTGGCCATCAAAATGCTCGCCATTGGCGGCAAAAAATCGCTCCCAAAAGCGGCGGCGTTCAGCGCCCGAGCTAATACGCTGTTGCACTTCAGTGCGCTTTTCTGCAATAAAATCAAAAAGCGGCGCGAGACTGACGGGCAACATCGCTTCGAGTTTAGCACGAATATCTCGCGCAAATACTGGCGCAGCTCCGGCGGTGCTGATGGCGACGACTAAGCGGCCACGGTCGACAATCGATGGGGTAATGAAATCACAAGCGCTTGGTGTATCAACCACATTCACCAACGCGCCCAGCGCTTTCGCTAGGCGTGCGAGTTCCAAGTTTAAGGTCTGATCCGCCGTGGCGATATACACCAGTTCACGTTGATGCAGATCTGTCTCAGTAACGCGGCGCTGGGCTAAAGCGATTCGCCCAGCCTGCGCATAGGCGAGCACACCCGCACTCACCTCAGGCGCGATCACCTCAATGATCGCATCAGTACGGCACAATAAATCTAACTTGCGACAGGCAACGTCTCCGGCACCAATCACTAACACACGTAACTGCTGGGTATTGAGAAATAGCGGGAAATACTGCATTAATCCGTCACCAAAGGTAACTGTTTTTCACACCAACCGCGATAACCACCTACTAACGAAAATACCTGGTTATATCCCATCAATTGGAGATTGTGGCAGCTCAATGCAGAACGGAATCCACCGCCGCAATACAACACTAGCGCTGCGTCTTTATCGGGGAAGCGTACCTCAATATCGCGCTCAATAATGCCGCGGCCGATATGAATCGCATTAGGCAGATGATCTAGTTGCCACTCATGGTCTTCGCGAACATCGATCAATGTCCACGCTTGCGGTTGTGCTAAGTAGTCTTCAGCAGAAATTTCAGTGATGTTTGGCAGAATGGCTTCCACCAAGGCAAGAAAGCCAGGGCTGTGATGCATGAATGCTCCAAAGTCAAAGAATTAGCCGTTATGAGACTCACTGCGCTCGGCGCTGCATTGCCAACAGAGCTCAAAACTAGCATGGTTAAATTCATGACACTGTACACATTGCCACTGGGGTTGTTCAACATCTAACGCAGCTAATGCCAGTTGTGCTTGTTCAGCTTGACCTGAAAACACCCATAACTGCACACTCTGCGCATCAACGGGCAGTTCACCAACGCCGCCCATTAACGCTTCGCCCCGCAGTTCAACTTCGATGCCGCTCGCCTCCAACATGCCCTTCCACGTATGTGCTTGCAACAAATTGCCACTGGCAATCAACACTTTTCTCTGTTCCATGTACTGCACTACTCCAACCGTAACTGCTTGAATAAGCTCTCAGGAATCACGCTAGGTGACAACTCATGTGGTGTGTTGGCTCATGCTACAGCTAAAAAATGAACAGTGTCGAGGGATAGCCCACATATTGTTCACTTTTTATCAACAAAACATGATGGACTTTTGGCTAATACAGCAAAGACAAAAGCCACCGCGAAGGGTGGCTTTTTATATCAACTAACGAAGGTTAAGGCATGATGCTGGGTTGATCAGCGCCTTCTTTTTCAATTTGTACCGGCATCATATGTTCACGATTTACCCCGAGGCGCAGTGCCAAGTAACTCGCAACATAAATTGATGAGTAAGTACCTACCACAATCCCCATCAGCAACGCGGTCGCAAAACCGTGGATCATGGTGCCGCCTTTCAAAAAGAGTGCAACCACGGTAATCAAGGTCGTGCCCGTGGTAATAACGGTACGGCTCATTGTCTGCGTGATAGAGGCGTTAATCACTTCTCTCGGATCAGCTTTACGCATCTTGAGGAAGTTTTCACGGATACGGTCATACACCACGATAGTATCGTTCAGTGAGTAACCAACCACAGTTAATACCCCGGCCAGAACTGTCAAATCGAACTCAAGTTGCAGTACGGAGAACAGCCCCAAGGTCACGATAACGTCGTGCGCCAACGCGGCTACTGCGCCCATTGACAGACGCCATTCAAAGCGGAACGCCACGTAGATCAAAATACAGAGCAGAGCGACAAATACCGCCATTCCGCCTTGCTCAGCAAGTTCTTGACCAACTTGCGGTCCAACAAACTCAACACTTTTTTGAACTACGTCAGCATCTTGCTTCTGTGCCGCAATCATCACCAATTTCACTTGGTCATCACTTTTGGCACCCGCTTCGGTTTGCAAACGCACCACCACATCACGGCTTGAACCAAAGTTCTGTACTACAGCACTTTCTGTTGGGCCCTCTGCGAGTATGTCACGCAGCGAGTTCAGATCGGCAGGCTTACTGAAGTTGAGGACTACAGAAGTACCACCAGTGAAATCAAGGCCCCAGTTAATCCCTTTAGTACCCAGCGACACCAGCGATGCAAGCACCAGAATCATCGACATGATACTGATAGGTACAGCGTGACGCAGGAAGTTAACTGAATCTTTAAAATTTAAAATCTGTAACATCGTCGGTAGTCCCCTTAAATCGACAACTTCTTAAGACGCTTACCGCCCCACAGCGCGTTAACGACCGAACGAGTACCCACAATCGCTGTAAACATTGAGGTCAGGATACCGATCATCAGTGTCACCGCGAAGCCTTTAATCGCACCGGTACCCACTGCAAACAAAATCAGCGCTGTAATAAAGGTGGTGATGTTGGCATCAGCGATGGTTGAAAATGCGTTGGCGTAACCTTCGTGGATTGCTTGTTGAATAGAACGTCCGGCACGTAACTCTTCACGAATACGTTCGTAAATCAGTACGTTACCATCCACAGCCATACCAACAGTCAGCACCATACCGGCAATACCAGGCAAAGTCAGTACTGCACCGGGGATCATCGACATCACGCCAACAACCATGATCAAGTTAAATGACAGCGCTAAGTTTGCGATGAAACCGAAAGCTCGGTAGTAAATCATCATAAACAGCAGCACAACCGCCATACCCCAGATCATCGCCTGCAAGCCATTTTCAATGTTTTCAGCACCGAGGCTAGGACCAATCGTTCGTTCTTCGACAATCGATACCGGCGCAATCAAGGCACCAGCACGCAGCAACAAGGCTAAGTTTTGCGATTCAGCATGTGTCAACCCAGTAATCACGAAGTTACGTCCCAGACGCGCCTGAATGGTCGCAACTGAAATCACTTCTTCGACTTTGGTCATTTTGACCGTGCCATCTGGATTACGCAGACCACTGTCTTTGTACTCAATGTACAAGGTCGCCATCGGTTTACCGATGTTGTCTTTGGTCACGTTAGAGAAGATGGTACCGCCTTTCGCATCTAGGTTGATGCTCACTTGCGGACGACTGTATTGGTCAAATGATGGCTGTGCGCCCGTGATATGGTCACCGGTCAGCATAACTTCTTTCTGCAGAATCACCTCGCCGCCTTCACGACGTTTGAAGATCTCAGAGGTTGCCGGCAAACGACCCGCTAAAGCATTTTGCAGATCTGTCTTCTGGTCGACCATATGGAACTCGATTGACGCAGTCGCACCCAAAATTTCTTTGGCGCGAGCGGTATCTTGAACACCTGGCAACTCAACGATAATCCGCTCTGCACCTTGGCGTTGTACCACAGGCTCAGCAACACCCAGCTCGTTTACACGGTTACGAATAGTGGTGATGTTTTGTGTCAAAGCGTCTTCTTTGATCTGCTTCAGATAAGGCTCGCTCATGGTGGCAAGCAGCTTGTAGTTTTCGCCTTCTGAGGCATCCGCGAAGACCATTTCGTTGTTTGAGCGGGTTTTCAAAAACGCTTCAGCTTGCGCCACACTTTCTGCATCACGAAACGCAATTTCGATACCCTTTGGTGTCACTTTCACACCGGAGTAACGAATGCGCTCTTCACGCAGTTGTGAACGGAAATCCGCAATTTTTGCTTCTTCCATCTTGCGAATCGCTTCGCTCATATCAACTTCCATTAGGAAGTGAACGCCGCCACGCAAGTCCAAACCGAGCTTCATCGGTGCACCACCGACATTTTCCAACCATTGAGGCACGGCTGGCGCTAAGTTCAGCGCTACAGAAAAACCATCACCCAAGGTTTGCGCGATAGCTTCTTTAGCAAGCAATTGATCTTCACTGCTGGTCACACGCACCAACAACTGACCATTTTCAAGTTCTGAACGCTTAACTTGAATGCCTTTCGCTGCCAATAGATCTGTGACTTGTCGCTGAGTAGTTTCAGTCACAGTAGCACCACGAGTGCCAACAACCTGTACTGCGTTATCCTCACCGAAGAGGTTAGGCAGGGCATAGAAAGTCCCGATGGCGAGGAACACAATCACCATCAGGTTTTTCCACATTGGATATTTATTTAACACGCCTTAGCCCCCTTGGCTTACAGCGACTGAATAGAGCCTTTTGGCAATACCGCCGCAATATAATCTTTCTTGATAGTGATCTGAGTATCTTCGTTCAGACTGATCAGCACGTAGTCGTTGTCATCTGCAATTTTGGCGATTTTGCCAACCAGACCACCGTTAGTGAGGATCTCATCGCCTTTTGACAAAGCAGACATCAAATTTTTGTGCTCTTTCACCCGCTTAGACTGTGGGCGGAAAATCATGAAATAGAACACTAACCCCATCAGGATCAGCATAATCATCAATTGGAAAGTACCACCTTCTTGTGGTGCGCCAGGAGCGCTTGCGTAGGCATTTGCGATAAACATACTTTTTCTCTTCTTATATCAGTGGATTTAATCAAGTAATTCGGGCACTTCACGGCCCTGACGAGTGTAAAAGTCCCTTACAAAGGCGTCTAATGTACCTGTCTCAATGGCGCCGCGCAAACCCTGCATCAATCTTTGGTAGTAGCGCAGATTGTGGATGGTGTTTAAGCGAGCACCAAGCATTTCATTGCAGCGATCAAGGTGATGCAGGTAGGCGCGCGAGTAGTGCTTACAGGTGTAGCAATCACAGCCTTGTTCCAGCGGAGATGTATCATCACGATGACGGGCGTTACGAATTTTAATCACCCCATCGGCGGTGAACAGATGACCATTACGCGCATTTCGGGTGGGCATCACGCAGTCGAACATATCCACGCCACGACGAACACCTTCAACCAAATCTTCCGGTTTACCCACGCCCATCAAGTAACGTGGTTTATCCGCCGGAATTTTTGGACAAACATGTTCCAATACGCGGTGCATATCTTCTTTGGGCTCGCCTACCGCCAAGCCACCGATGGCATAACCATCGAAACCAATCTTCAGCAGGCCATCAAGGCTTTCATCACGCAGATGCTCGTAAACACTGCCCTGAATAATCCCGAACAGCGCATTAGGGTTTTCCAGTCGGTCGAATTCATCGCGTGAACGTTGTGCCCAACGCAGTGACATCTGCATTGATTTACGCGCTTCATCAACGGTTGCTGGGTATGGCGTACATTCGTCAAAAATCATGACGACGTCCGAGCCCAGAGAATGCTGAATTTGCATTGATTTTTCTGGGTCAAGAAAGATTTTTTCGCCATTGATTGGTGAGCGGAAATGCACACCTTCTTCGGTGATTTTACGAATATCACCCAAGCTAAATACTTGGAAACCACCCGAGTCAGTCAGAATAGGACGCTGCCAGTTCATGAAATCATGCAGATCGCCATGCTTACGCATCACTTCTTCACCAGGACGCAGCCACAGGTGGAAGGTGTTACCCAGCAGAATATCGGCGCCTGTTTCTCTCACTTCTTCAGGCGTCATCCCTTTGACCGTACCGTAGGTACCCACCGGCATAAACGCTGGCGTTTCTACAGTACCGCGTTCAAAAACTAAACGTCCGCGACGGGCGCGTCCATCTGTTGTTTGTAGTTCAAACTTCATGTGTTACCTCGTCAGAGAAACAGTCTGACTTGTTGTGGGGACGTATCCCATCAGATTCAAGGGGAGCGTCTCGCTCCCCCACATTAATTCATCAAATAATGTGATTCGAATTGTACTTTGCTTAGTCGTTGGCTGTCGTTTTACGGGTCACAAACATCGCATCGCCATAACTAAAGAAACGATACTGCTGCTCGACGGCATGCTGATAAGCATGGATAACATGCTCATAGCCCGCAAACGCTGAGACCAACATAATCAAGGTGGATTCAGGCAAGTGGAAGTTAGTGACCATTGCATCGATCACTTTCCACTGATAACCGGGGAAGATAAAAATATCGGTGTCACCGCAAAATGGCTTCAGTACGCCATCGTTAAAGGTGGCCGCACTTTCAAGTGAGCGTACGGAGGTGGTGCCCACGGCAATAACGCGCTTACCCGCCGCTTTAGTCACTTGAATCGCGTCAACCACTTCAGCAGGCACATTAGCCCATTCAGAATGCATGTGATGATTGTGCACATCATCAACCCGCACTGGTTGGAACGTGCCAGCGCCAACATGCAGCGTTACAAATGCGGTTTGCACGCCTTTGGCTGCCAATGCCGCTAAAATGGCGTCATCAAAATGCAGTCCCGCGGTTGGCGCGGCGACCGCACCGGGATTTTTGTTGTAAACGGTTTGATAGCGCTCTTTGTCTGCGTCGTCATCTGGACGATCAATATAAGGAGGCAGTGGCATATGCCCCACGGCATCCAGCATCTCAAGAATGGTGCAATCAGCTTGCAGCTCAAGCTCAAACAGCGCGTCATGACGTGCCACCATCGTGAGGTGATAACCCCCATCAACAATGATTTCACTGCCTTCTTTCGGTGATTTTGAGCTGCGAACGTGGGCTAACATGCACTTATCGTCCAACATGCGCTCAAGCAAAATTTCCAGCTTGCCGCCAGAGGCTTTCTGCCCAAATAGACGTGCTGGCACAACCCGCGTGTTATTGAACACCATCAGGTCGCCTTCATTGACTAACGCTAGAATATCTTTGAACTGTTTGTCCTGCAGCGCACCGCTGTTTCCATCTAGGGTCAATAATCTAGACGCGCTGCGTTCAGGCGTAGGAAATTTCGCGATCAACTCTTCCGGAAGATCGAACGCAAAATCTGCAACTCGCATGGGAATGCCTCAGAATAGCTTAAAACGGCGGCTAGTCTATGGGCTTGGGAGGGGAAGATCAAGAATCCTTCAATTCTCGCTCAGAAATCTCATCTTCTGAGGACGCATCCTTATTCGGTCGATAACTATCAATCTGCTCAAAAGGGATATCTATCGGGACGCGACGCCTCACCTGTCGTGGAGGCTTTCCCAGCAGTTTTTCAATCCAATTCCACATCTTCCATGATCCTTTATGAAGCATAATCTGGCACGAAATAACCAGTCTAGTAGAGAAAAACACCTCTGTCTGTGATATTTTTCAAATCACGGTGGCACATATTAGCCACATTCAGTTTTGTGGCAAGTATAAAATATGAACTTTTTAGCGCACCTTCATCTGGCAGACATCAGTAACACTTCGTTAGCCGGTAATATCGCTGGCGACTTTTGTCGCGGTAACATCGCCCATCATCCGCAACACCTTCGTCAAGGTATCTGGCTTCATCGAAAAATCGACACACTGACCGATAATGACGAAAGTGTGAAAATGCTCAGAGCACAATTTCCAACGCCGCTCAGACGGGTGGCGCCAATTCTGGTCGACCTAGCCTTTGATCATATGCTGGCACGTTACTGGGACGAGTATCACCATCAACCGCTCAAACAATTTAGCCAGAGGTGTTATCAACACCTAGAAGCAACGGACGAGTTGCCTAATACCCTGCAAACGCTGTTGCCCAAAATGCGTCATGGTGATTGGTTATCCAGCTATGCTAACAAGCTGGGATTTCATCAGGCGGTCGAAGGTGTGAGTACTCGGCTATCCAAGCCCGAACTCTTTACTGGCGCTACCAAGGCATTAACCAAGCTTGATGTCGATGTGGAAATTGCATTTCGCACTTTTTATCCGCAATTGATGGCCTATTGCCGCCGTTGGAGCCGCGAAACGCCGCCAGAATATCTGCTCGATTAGTGTAGATGTTTGGTCTCCTGCAGCGCTTTTGTATACAATACGCCGCGAACTGCGGGAGACGACATGCAAATCTTTGAATACCATCCACCCAAATTGCCTTGGCTAGATATTCGTTATATTGATCGCGACGTTATCGTAATCAATAAACCCTCTGGTCTGCTATCTAACCCAGGTCGTGCCGAAGTCACTCATGACTGCGCCCTCACCCGCTTACAGCAACTGTATCCTGAGACCATTCTGGTACATCGATTGGACTGCGCCACCTCGGGCATTATGGTGTTCGCACGCAGTAAAAAAGCCGAATCGCACTTAAAGAAGCAGTTTCAAGAACGCCACAACGATAAGCTGTATATTGCGGAAGTTGATGGGCATGTGCAGCAAGACCAAGGCACGATTGATTTGCCGTTAGCGCCGGATCGCGACAATCCTCCTCTGCAAAAAGTAGATGTCGCTGGCAAAAAAGCGATTACCCACTTTAGCGTATTAGAACGTCGCGCAGATTCAACAATTGTGTCGTTGCAGCCAGAAACTGGCCGTACCCACCAATTACGGGTGCATATGTTGGCGCTTGGGCATGTGATTTTAGGTGATGACTTTTACGGAGATGAACGGATACTGCATGCGAGGCCACGTTTGTGTTTGCACGCCGCAAGCTTGATGTTTAGTCACCCATGGTCAGCTAAAGAGATGCATTTTGTCAGCATGGCAGGGTTTTAAGTCTTTACCATGCTGCACGCTATTCTTGATTAAGTTGTGCAATTAAACGCCGGTTGGCTGCGCCGTATAAAAGCAGCCATCATCGCGACAGAACACTAAGGCGCCGTTGGCTTTAAGCACAAAAAACTCACCAAAGAAATTACCGCCTTTTTCCTCTAGGCGCACACCCTCACCAGTTTCTTTGGCCTGCATTTCATCACAACTGTGGCTACCGTCATTAAACCAAGTTTCCATAATCCATTTACCTGCTTCACGGTAAATGACAATTTCATCATCTAGGTTTGGACGTTTATCTCGCCACTTGCCAACAAGTTCACCGTGCTCATGTTGACGACGTACTAATTTTCGACGTTTTTCAGCCGCAGAAATACCCGATAATTTGCAGCATCCTTGTAATTGCAGTGGCAGGTTTTCCTGAATATCCAGCAACAACCCCATAATACTTTTGCCCCCAATCGCAAAAAGTAAACAGCCAGTAAAAATTAAAACATTTCATTTACACAACAATCACTTATTAGCAGTTGATTGTATGGTGACAAGTGTAATAAACAATCAATGAAAAAACGAGACTTAGATCACTGCAGGGAATTTACTTTAGTTACTTATGTAGCAAGATCATGTTTGTGGCAAAAGCGTGAGTTGGCTTAAAAACTCAGCAACCGGCGCAACAAAGAGTTAGTTGGATGCCGGCTTCATCTGGGTGAGCAAGATACGATTTTTCAATGAATACGCCGACAGCAGTAATCAGCTCTCCGTCCACATATAACAACGGGATTTGCGACCGACGCCATACCGGGACTTTGGCTTCTTGCCATACTTTTTTCAGTTCGCGGCCTTGCTGGCGCCAATGGGGATGACATCGGGTACTGCCGCTTATGGCATAGCGTATTTCCACATCACCTTGCAGACTATCTAGCGCAATACGTGCGCCAGAATGGGTGAGCGCACTCCTCATCGCCTGCCACGGTTTTGCGAGTGGCAACACTAACTGACCTTGTAGCAAGTCATGCAGCTGCGCCGATGTGAGCTGTAATGGTGTAGGTTCACGGTCAAAAGCCACTGGTTCAACATAGAGAGCGCCATTAAAACGCCGATAAACGACATTGGCAAAGTTAAGCGCCACCGTTGCATCGCTCTCGGCACACAATAGTTGTTGTAATAGTTGCTCAAGTTGCACTTGTGATGGGGGCGCAAGCTTACGTAACTGACAAAATTGGCGTACAAGCTGGCGCTGCCACGCTGCATTCATTTGCGCCAGCGGTGCTACTAACAAGGTCGCTTGCTCAGTGATAGCGCAGTGTCCAAGCAGTGGCTTGAGTTTTTCTGCCGCCACTTCTTCAAGCAATGCCTGTTGCTCAGCACATAACTGTGCGCTTCTTGCGGCAGTTTCTGCAATTGCAGGCCAACGTTGCTTCAATTCAGGGATGATGGCTTGTCTTAAAAAATTGCGGTCGTAACGAGTGTCGAAATTACTGTCATCAGTAACGAAATCTAACGCCAGTTCGTCAACGGCTTGCTCGATATCCGCCCGACTAATATGCAACATGGGGCGCAGTTGCCAATAATCATCGGCCAAGGTCTGAATCGCGCCCATTGCCGCAAGCCCTTTGGGGCCTTGACCACGTTTAAGTGCGAGTAATAGGGTTTCGAGCTGATCGTCTTGATGATGTGCCGTTAATAACACATCACCGCGGTTCATCAAGGCTTTAAGTGCCTGATAGCGCTGACTCCGTGCTTCAGCTTCAATACTCACCCCGGCGCGGGTGTCGACTTTGACATAACAGGTTTTGCTGTCGAGTTGGTATTCATGCGCAAGATTGCTGCACAATGCTGCCCACTGTTCAGCATATGGATTGAGCCCATGATGCACATGTACTAAATGTACTCGATGGCGTAATTCCGGTTGTTGGCGTACCAACAATGACAAAGCATAGGCCAGCAATGCCGAATCCATTCCGCCGCTAAACCCCAACCAAAGATGACGCTCCTCAGCTGGCGCCGTCGCAGGTAACTGCAACAGCAGGCTCGTCAGTTCATTGATGATGCTGTCGGTCAGGGCACGATTCATTCAAATAGTATCCGCACCCGGTTACTGCCGAGCATGGTTTCTAACGCCAACATCAATTCATCGGATGGGTTAATCCGCCAGTCATCGCCCATTTTAAACCGCGCTTGGGCGTGGGATTGCTGATATTCAATCACTAGCGGCACAGCGCCATTACGCCATGGCGACACGGTTTGTTGCAGAGATTGCAGCCACTGCGGGGTAATTTTGGCGGCATCAAGTTTGAGTTCAACCGCTGAGGCAAAGTGATTGCGCGCCTCACTCATATCGATAATATTGCGCGCGGTCATGCGATTACCACCGGAGAAATCGTCAAAACTCACTTCACCTTCACAGATGAGAATGCGATCTTGCTCAATCAAGTGGTTAAATTTCTCAAACGCTTCAGTGAACAGCATCACTTCAAGACGCGCACTCTTATCATCTAACGTTAGCAGCCCCATTTTTGAGCCGCGCTTGGTGGTCATAACCCGTGTCGCCACAACGAGACCCGCAACCTTGATGCTTTTACCGCGTTCAGTAGGATGGACTTCCTTCAAACGGGCACTAGTGTATTGCTTCAGTTCATCTAAATATTGATTAATTGGGTGGCCCGTCAAATATAAGCCGAGGGTTTCTCGCTCCCCTTCCAACCAGATTTTGTCTGGCCACGGGGCGCAATCAACAAACTGCTGCTTAGCGTCAGTTGGGTCGTCATTGAGCAAACCAAACATGTCGTCTTGACCAATAGCGGCTGCTTTTGCATGTTGGTCGGCGGCTCTCAACGCCTCTGGCAAGGTGGCCATCATCGAGGCACGATGTGGCCCTAGACCATCAAGCGCCCCCGCACTGATCAGCCGTTCAATCACCCGCTTATTCAGCTTTTTCAAATCGACACGGGCGCAGAAATCAAACATATCTTTGAATGGTCCCGATTTACGCGCTTCAATAATCGCTTCTACCGGCCCTTCACCAACCCCTTTGATAGCGCCGATGCCATAAACAATCTTTTGCCCGTCATCAACGGTGAACTTAAACAGCCCTTTGTTAACGTCTGGCGGAATGATGGTGAGCCCCATGCGATCGCACTCGTCCACCAAGGTCACGATCTTGTCGGTATTGTCCATATCGGCCGACATAACCGCGGCCATAAACTCTGACGGATAATGGGTTTTCAACCACAGCGTTTGATACGACACTAAGGCGTATGCTGCCGAGTGTGATTTGTTAAAGCCGTAACCCGCGAATTTCTCTACCAAGTCGAAGATTTTCATCGCCAACTCAGGATCAACCCCCTGCGACTCAGCACCACTGCGGAAAATATCCCGCTGTTTAGCCATCTCTTCAGGCTTTTTCTTACCCATCGCGCGACGCAACATATCCGCGCCACCGAGAGTATAACCCGCCAGCGCCTGTGCAATCTGCATTACCTGTTCTTGGTAAACAATAACGCCGTAGGTGGGCTCGAGGATCTCTTTTAGACACTCATGCTCAAAATCAGGATGAGGATAGGCCACCTTCGCCTGACCGTGTTTACGCGCGATAAAGTCGTCCACCATGCCCGATTCCAGCGGACCCGGACGGAACAAAGCCACCAACGCGATCATATCTTCGATGTTATCGGGTTGCAGACGCTTGATCAGATCTTTCATCCCGCGCGATTCAAGCTGGAACACCGCGGTGGTTTCATAGCGCTTCAGCATGCGGAACGATTCCGCATCAGCCACATCAATCGCCGCAATATCCACCGGCGGTTTACCTTCACGCGCTAAGCGTGGGTTGATCATAGCTAACGCCCACTCAATGATGGTGAGTGTTCGCAAACCTAGGAAGTCAAACTTCACCAGCCCCGCATATTCCACGTCACCTTTATCGAACTGGGTTACCGGGTTTTTACCCTCTGAATCACACAGTAACGGGCTAAAGTCAGTGATAGTGGTTGGCGAGATAACCACCCCACCAGCATGCTTACCTGAGTTACGAGTCACCCCTTCGAGCTTACGGCACATGTCGATAAGGTCGCGTACCTCTTCATCGGCTTCATAAGCCTCAGGGAGTGCAGGTTCTGCTGCAAACGCCTTTTCCAAGGTCATACCGGGCTCAGCAGGGATCATTTTTGAAATACGGTCAACAAAACCATAGGGATGCCCTAACACCCGTCCCACATCACGAATTACCGCTTTAGCGGCCATAGTACCGAAGGTAATAATCTGCGATACCGCATCCCGGCCATACATATCGGCCACGTGGTCGATCACCTCGTCGCGGCGATCCATACAGAAGTCAACGTCGAAGTCGGGCATTGATACCCGCTCCGGGTTCAAAAAACGTTCGAACAGCAGGTCAAATTCGAGTGGATCGAGGTCGGTAATTTTTAGTGCATAGGCCACCAACGAGCCCGCACCAGAACCACGCCCTGGGCCTACAGGGATGCCATGGTCTTTCGCCCACTGAATAAACTCCATCACAATGAGGAAGTAACCGGGGAATCCCATCTGGTTAATCACACCGAGTTCGACGTCTAAACGCTCATCATAAGCAGGACGCTGCTTTAAACGCTCTGCCTCATCCGGAAACAAAAACGCTAACCGTTCCTCTAACCCTTGCTTGGATTTATGTACCAAGAAGTCGGCTGTGGACATATCGCCGGTGGGAAAGTTTGGCAAAAAATATTCGTGCAAACGCACGGTAACATTACAGCGTTTTGCTATCTCTACCGTGTTTCGTAACGCTTCAGGAATATCCTCAAACAGCGCACACATTTCAGCTTCAGATTTAAAATACTGCTGGTCGCTGTATCTTTTTGGTCGGCGCGGATCAGCAAGGGTAAAACCATCGTGAATTGCCACCCGGATTTCATGCGCTTCAAAGTCATCTTGCTTCAAAAATACCACTTGGTTAGTGGCAACAACCGGTAAACCGAACTGCGCCGCAGCGTCTACCGCCAAATGCAGGTAACGTTCTTCGTCAGGGCGGCCAGTACGCAGCAATTCAAGATAATAACGATCAGGAAAATGTTGCTGATAGAAGCTAATCAGTTCAGCTGCTTGTTGATTGTTGCCTTTAAGCAGAGCTCGCCCCACATCTCCATCACGGCCACCGGAGAGTAGAATCACCCCTTCACCGTGCTCGATGAGCCATTCTTGGTCAATCGCCGCACGGTCGCCTACATAGCCTCGAAGATAAGACTTACTCGTCAATTGGGTCAGGTTCTGATAACCCTCATTGGTCATCGCGATGGCAGTTAGACTGCAAAACTCCCCTTCAAAGCCGGGGACAACGACCCATAAGTCCAAACCTATGATCGGTTTTATTCCGCTATCGTGACAGCCGCTATAAAACTTCACCAAACCACACATGTTGTTTTGGTCAGTAATCGCAACCGCGGGCATGCCTTCGCTGACAGTTTTGGCAAGGATAGGCTTTACCTTTGCCAAGCCATCAGTCATAGAAAAATCACTGTGGACACGAAGATGAATAAAACGAGGTTCGGCCATTCGAATATCTGCTTGTTTTTCAATGAATGATAAATTGGGTATGCCGCTATGCTACCGCATGCGGCATAGAGCTCAAGCGCTTTTATGCCAAACCGAGTGCTTGGCGGACAGGTTTAAAGCTACGGCGATGTTCAGCTAATACACCGTGCTGAGCAATGGCGTCGAAATGCGCCTTGGTTGGATAACCTTTATGTTTAGCAAAACCAAATTGCGGATAAAGCTTATCTAGCGCTTCCATTTCGCGATCGCGAGTGACTTTAGCAATAATTGAAGCCGCACTAATAGCAGCGACCAAACCATCCCCTTTGACTATGGCATCTGCCGCGATACCGGAAAAGTCAGGAGTACGGTTACCATCCACCAAAACCCGCTCTGGGCGAATTGCTAACCCAGCGACCGCTCGCTGCATCGCCAGCATGGTGGCATGCAAAATATTGAGCTCATCAATTTCGGCAGGTGAAGCACGCCCAACGCTGTAAGCCAGTGCTTGTTCGATGATGATGTCGTACAAGGCATCACGCTTTTTATCGCTGAGTTTTTTGGAATCATTCAAGCCCACTATTGGCTTGCTCGGATCTAATATTACCGCGGCAGTCACCACATCGCCGACTAATGGACCACGGCCAACCTCATCAACGCCTGCGACAATCCCCGGCTCTAATACCAGTAGTTGCTCTGCGGTAATCTGCTTATAAATCGCCATGAATTAAGCATCCTTCTGTGGGATATTAAGTAGAGCCTCGACGGCATCAGCTGCTTTCTCACTGGCATTTTGTTTAAGGCGTTGATGCAGTTCAGTGAACGTCTGCTCGAGCAGTCGAGGATCACCGTTCAACTGTTGAGTGACTTCATCCGCCAAGCGGGTTGGATTGCATTCATGTTGAATAAGCTCAGGCACCAACTCACGCCCAGCCAGCAAATTAGGCAATGAAAAATGACGAATTTTGATCATCAACTTGGCAATTTGATAAGTGATAGGGCTAACTTTGTAGCCGACGACCATCGGCCGCTTCACTAGCATCGCCTCCAAGGTGGCTGTGCCCGATGCCAGCAGAATACAATCAGCGGCAGCCATCACTTCACGCGAATAACCATCAATCAAGCTGATTTCCAAATCTGGGGCAAACTGCTTGAGTGCGCTAACAAACTGTTCACGACGTTTAGCATTAACCAACGGCGTCACAAATTTAATATCAGGAAAGCGCTGTTTCACCAGCTTGGCCGCTTCTAAGAACGGCTCAGCCAACATGCCCATCTCTCCACCACGGGAGCCCGGCAAAATGGCCAGATATTCAGCCTCAACCTCAAGACCAAGTGCAGCGCGCGCTGCGGCTTTATCTGAAACCAACGGAATATCATCCGCCAGTGTATGGCCAACAAAGGTACACGGAACCTGATGTTGATCGTAAAACGCCTTTTCAAACGGCAACAGTGCCAACACCATATTGGTTGCCTTAGCAATTTTGAAAATACGTTTTTGCCGCCATGCCCATACCGAAGGGCTAACGTAATGCACGGTTTTAATGCCCTGGTGCTTTAACTTGAGCTCTAGGCCGATATTAAAGTCAGGTGCATCAATACCAATAAAGCAGTCAGGTTGTAAGGCGGTGATTTGTTCAACCAATGACGCGCGGATTTTGAACAGTCTAGGCAGATGTGCCAATACTTCGGCAATCCCCATCAGCGACAACTCTTCCATCGCAAACAGAGACTCAAAACCTAAGGCTTCCATGCGTGGCCCACCAATGCCAACAAAACGCGCATCGGGGAAGCGCTGTTTAAGTTCAGCAACTAAACCTGCACCTAAAATATCGCCGGAGACTTCTCCGGCGACTAGGGCGAATGTCTTTACATTATTGTTTTTCAAATCTTTTTTCGTCATTGAAAACATTGCTTTTTCATTTGGGGTACTCACTGGGGTACTCAAACCATTTTCTCTAGGTTGCGTACCTTCGCGTAAATTGGGGTGATTATATAGGAGTGAGATCTTGTTGTGCACCCTAAAAAAAGAGGCTCCAAGGTGGAGCCTCTAATAACACCGGTTAATGTCGTGTGGTTTTTGGGGGATTCACGGTTGGGTTATTTTGGCGGGGCCGGTGTGTTGTTGTCGACGTTGTTGTCGTCTTGTTCTTCTTCCTGTTCTTGCTGTTTGGCCTTTTGTGCCAGATCGGCGATATAGCCGAGTAGCTGCTCGGCGCTGCCGTCTTTAAATCCTGAAGCGTTAACGATTGCCTGTATTAATTCACCTGATTGGTTTAACTGCTCTTGGGTGTCAAATAGTCGCGCTTTTAGTGCTGTGATGATCGCGTTTGGATCTTGTTGTGACATTGGCTGGCGTTGGTTCTCGTTGTCCATCTTCTTACCTGTTAGTTACTTGGATAGGTGCGAGTAATGCGGCCACCATTAATTACCGCCTCTACTGATGTAGTGGTTCTAACGGTTGAATTGCCGTCCATCATGTCGACGTAAATATTGCCGCTGTGAAAACGCGCCTCAGGTATTGCGGCGAGGAAGGTTTCGACGGCTGCGGTGATCTCGTCGTTCATTGCCTGCTGCGCTTGTTCAAGTTCTGTCGCGGTTGTCATTGTCCTGCTCCATACCGTTTGGGTGGCTACAGACTAGATCTTGGGTTCACCTGTCGTCACCCTGCGGAATTTCCAAACATTGCTGATCGATTTTTTATCACCCGTTCACCATTTTAAGTGAGTGGGTATCGCTGTTTGATTGCCGCTACCGCCTCCCGCCAACGTTGTTCACTCTCTGGGGTCTGGTCATATTGGTATTCCATATAAAGCGGGTCTGATTCTGCCGCATATGCAGCTTTCCGCTGGGCGATTGCTTTCTTGCGCTTCGCTTCGGCGCAATCGCACCATGTTCCTGTCTCTGGGGAGTAGACTTTGCCTCGATACTTAAATGTCGTGTCGAATGGGATTTCGTACCAATTCTCTAAGTCGTCGGGAACCGGCCAAACCTGCACATTTCTACAAGTGGCCTTGTCCACATAGGCAACTTTGAAGTGTTCGTCGTTTGCCTCTGGAGTCATTAGCTAACTTTCTCCTTAATGTTTACGCCCCATACTCGGTGGACAACACCGTTCTCTGAACCAAGTACCAGCGTTCTCAAGCCTGACAGTGAAACCGTCCAGTAGCGCGAGTCATTACTGAATAGGAAGAACCGCTGGTTATCCACGTTGGTAATATCCATTTGAACCGCATAGGTTGGGATCACGTTAGTCACCAATTGGTCGTCACCGTCGTCTGCGCCTGCTACGACTAGGAACTCGTATTTGTTGTAATCGTCGGCGAGCGTGATGTTTCCTGACCCTAAACCGGCTGCGTTGTAATAGAGCTGGGTATATTCCAGTTGTGATCTGATCTCTTTGAACGCTGGCGATTGACCTTCGAATCGAGTCACGCGCATTGTGGTTGGTGTACCAGATACACGGGTAACGCGAATTGTATAAACCTGCGAACTGGCGGCACTGGTGTCGGTTAACTGCTCGTTGATGGTCAGAACAGCACTAGCATCGTATAAACCTAGTTCGCCGTCATACCAGTTGTTAGCTGTACCTGTGTAGGTCTTATCTAGCAGCTTTGTACCTGCGGTTGTACCTCTGAAAACTTCCAGCTTCCAAATTGGCACTGAGTAAGCAGGGAATGTTGGCGACATAACGTATGCTGAGGCTGTCATGCTCAAACTGAGGTTTACCTTACCGGCTAGAGTTGAGATCGCGGCTAGTGCCAATGTACCGCCGCTGCTCAGTGTGGTGGTTGCTGCCGATTGCT
The DNA here is from genome assembly GCF_017354945.1 of Shewanella avicenniae. Lineage (NCBI taxonomy): Bacteria > Pseudomonadati > Pseudomonadota > Gammaproteobacteria > Alteromonadales > Shewanellaceae > Shewanella > Shewanella avicenniae. Next base: position 2,684,315 of record NZ_CP071503.1, read on the forward strand.
GATTGCCTGAGGTTGTACCGATGTAATAAGGGTTAATTTGTCGGCGCGCTTCTTCTTGGATCGAGTCAATATCGACGGTGTCTTTGCTCAATTTACCGTTAAAGAAGCCATTACCCTCCGTGTCAACGTAGAAAATATCCTCTGTTACGTTGTTGTTTGCGTCGATCTTGGCGAGGTGAAGCGGCCTGTTAGCATCTGGGGCGATCTTAAAGCTAGTTCTGATCCCGTTGGTTTCGGTGATGCTGTTTACCTGCAAATGCTTGGCGTTGATCGCGCCTGCTGCGATCCAGTTTGCGGTGATCACGTCCTCTAATCCGGCCGGAGGCGTATCTGGGAGGAAGTCGTCCCAAGTCATAACCTTGGCGTTTGCACCACCAGTACCCCAAGATGTAGCCCTAAGCGTACCAGTCACATCAGCACCAGCAGACGTGGTTGTGATGCGCGTTGCGCCGTTATAGTGGATTAGCGTTGAGCCGTTCTTGGATGAGTACAAGCCCCACTTAGTGACAGACCCCCAATACAGTCCCATAGCTGAGCCGCTACTCATAAACTGCGCGTCATTGTTTAGCGCCAGCCCGTAATAGCCCCCCTTGGCGTAACCAGACACGTTTATTGTACTGTGCGAAGCGCCTGTGGCCCCAATAACACCACCGTTGCTTGCGATGGTGTAGGTAGAAGCGTTTACACCGCCTGCTGTGTAGATAGCGTCATATGCTGTGTTGTCTACATAGAATTTTTTAGTGCCATAGGTGCGAACCCATGTTGAGTCGGCCATGTAAATGCCACCGCCATAGGTGGCATTAAACCATCCCGTACTGCCTGATGAACGGAACCAGTTTGAACAGCTGAAGGAGTTCGTTACACCTGAGTCGTAGCCAGTGTAAAAACGTAGGCCGCTAATAGTCCCGCTAAAACTGGCATTGCCACCCCCATCAATACGGCCAATCTGCCCTTGGGCACCATTACCGAAGTAAACGCCATTGGTGCCAGCGTACCAGTTGAAGTAAGCCGCAAAGCTACCAGCGGCGGCGTCTAAGTGCAGGTTGCCATTTGTTGTTGTAACGCCTGCTGTGTTTGCATCCCCAGAATATCCATTGCCGCCAATTCGTAGGTATTTCCCCCAACTACCGTTAGGCCCGAATGTGAGCGTGTTATTTCCCGAAATAGTCGAACTTGTATTAATCCCCACGGCGTATGCGGTGTAATTGCTTGAATGCAAGATCTCTTTCCAAGCCCACCAGTTGTCCGTCACATCACGCAGCGAGCGGAAGTAAAGCTCAACTCCTGAACCCGTCCAAGATGCGGCAATCTCTGCCATACCAGCACCGCCACGCCCAAAGCCAAGCACAGACCAATACGAAGTTGGCGTGCTGTCCCCTAGTGATGCGTTGTGGACGTTGTAAGTGAATACACCATTACCGTTGGTGTTACGTGTGCCAGTAGCTGGGGCTGATAGCGCACCTTTCGATACGAGCTCGACAATACTTATGTTGGCCGTACCATCAAAGTTGACGTTGTTGATTGATCGCGCTGTTTGCAGGCGCGTTGCGGTGTTGGCGTTACCGTTTAGCGCCCCATTAAAGGTCGGCGCTGTTACTGAACCAGCAAGCGTTAAGCGTCTGTTGGCTGGGTTATACATCATGTGGTTCGTTGACTTATACAACGTGTTACCTGACATATTCTCCCAAACTACAGGATATTCGACGTCGTTGGTTGTGTGCTCACGAACAGACGCATAAGATGCGTTACCGCTGATGTTAATACCCCAAGTTCCTGACGCACCGCCGCCAGTAAGGGTAGGCGCATAACCGTTAAAGTTATTAGTGGCAAGCGGGCGTGGAATATCCGTTGTGCCCCACGCGCGAGTGCCAGTAACAGCCTGCGGCGCTTCACCAACCTGATAAACATTGTTCATTTGCCGCGCATAGATTCGGTACTGAATAACCTGATACGCGGTTAATTGCACGTAGACCTTAACAGTGCCATCGGTTTGGGTATAGAAAAGAACAGGACAGTTACCCTCAGAGCTGTACCCAGTAACCTTTAATCCCTCACGGTTCGTCGCAGTAATCTTGAAGTGAGTTCTGGTCGCCGTCCAAGCACCCCACACACCCTCAATGGTGAATGTGTCGTATGTGGCAGCGGTAGACGCTGGCATAACAGCGACTAAATGTGTCTCCGTGGTGTTCCCGTTGTAGTAGAACGAAGCATCAACGTAGCTGCCAAAAATATCCTCTAGCGACCATGAATAGTTCGCAGAGCCATTTACAGTTTTACCTCCACGGCCAATAGTGATTGTGCGTCCTGAGCCCCAATAGCTTGTAGTGATGTTGCCACCGCCATTGAAGCTGCTGCCGTTAATGGTGCGAGCGGTCTGCAACGTTGTAGCTGTAGCAGCGTTTCCACTAATGCCAATATTCCAAGTTCCTGTCGCACCGCCGCCTGTATTGGTTGGCGAGAAGCTGTTGTAGTTGCTTGAGTCGAGAATAGTTCTCCACGATTGATACGTGCCAGCCTCAGCGCGGCGCTGGTATAGGTTGCCGTCACTTGAGAACGCTAATTGGTGAGTATAGTTGCCGCTGTGTGTGCCTGCGGTCAACACGGCGTTGGCGTTATGAACAACTGGTGGTCTATTGGTTGATGATGAACTGAAATGCTCATATGAAATGTCACCCGCAGCGGTATAGAAGTTCAGGTCAATCGTCTGCCAGCTTGCATTGCTATACAGCGTCTTTGACGCAATGTTCCAGTTACCACTTGCACCAGCACCAGTTAGCGATGGGACACCAATTTCAGTAAGTGACCAAGACACATTAGCGGAACCGTTCACAGACTTACCTGTGCCGCCGATCGTTAGTGTTCTGCCAGTTCCCCAATAGCTTGTTGTGATGTTGCTACCACCATTGAAGCTAGTGCCGTTAATGGTGCGAGCTGTCTGCAAAGTAGTCGCTGTGGCTGCGTTGCCTGTAGTCGTTGTCGCAGTTGCTGCGTTACCCGTAATTGATATACCCCAAGTTCCGCTTGCCCCACCACCTGTCTTGGTTGGTACATAGTTGTTGTAATTGCTCGAATGGATGAATGTCTTGCCTGAACTGTGGCTTATATCGCCACCCATCATCATTTTGAAGTACTCAGTGGCGTAGTTGTCGTTGCCACCCATAGCAACAAAGAAACCAGTGTCACCTACACCCCATGAGCTAGGAGCTTTATACAGACCTGTGTATAGGTTTGTTCTGTAACCGCTTGAATACGTCGCGTATTGATGAGTAAGCGCCATAAACGCTGGGGTAGTACCAATACTGCCGCCAACCGCAACAATTGGAGCGCCTGCTGACAAGGTTAGGTCAGTTACTGCCGCCGCTTGATATGGTGTTTTAACGAATAAGTTGCCAGTAAGCGTTCCACCTGCCAGAGGTAAGTAGCTATGCGAGTGGTTGCCTGCTGCGTAGTTCGTGCTGCCGGTGCCGATGTTGCGATTGTTTGGCGAGTAGACGCGCTGCCCGTTGTCGTATAGCTGGCCGCTTGAATCGGCGATTTGCTTGGCGTAGTTGGCAACGTATAGGCCGCCGCTAACTACTGTTGCGCCTCGGTTTTGCGAGTCGCTAACGGTTAATACCTTTGTGCCGCTGTTGGCTAGTGATTCAACTAAAACACCGCCAGAACTGCCGATTGTCTCGGTAACTGTCAGCGAAATGGTGCCGCCGCTGGTGCTTTGATAGAAGTTGGCCGGAGCCCAAGATCCCGACACGTTTGAAACGGTGAACCAATACTCGTAATCGCTGCCGCCGCTTGGTAGTGGGCACTGAATTACGGTGTCGATTCTTATGTCTGAGTAGTGCTCGTCAGGCTCGCCGCCTGCGTGTAAGTTGTGCGACGTGCCGGTGTAGGTGGTGTCGTTGATTAGTTCGCTGGTGCCACCAACTGCTTTACGGTAGATCTGGACGCGACAGCTTGGCGCTGCTGCGTTGCCCATGTAGCCGTATTGGATAGGAATACCGCCGTTTATTTTCAGGCGCACTTGTGTTGAGGCGCCACCTGATGAAATTACTTCGTCGCCTGTCTCTGGGCTGCCGTTTACTGATGCGGCGTAGTACGTACCGGCGACAACGGGGTTTTGCGATTTGGTTCTGGTGCCACCAGTCACCGTAGCGTCTGGATCGGTTTGAACAAGCCGGTCGCGGAATTCTGGCGATAGGTCGCCCCATTTGATTTGGCCTGCCTTGGCCAGCGTGAAGTCACCCTCGATTACGGTGTGCCCGAGTCGTGCGGTTCGGCTGTTCGGGTCGTTTACGTCCTCGACGTTAACGATCGTCCCTGCCTCGATGGTAGAAACTCGCGCTTTGTTCATCCAAACGATGCCGTTAACGATTGAGAACGGCATGATCCCGTCGGCGCTGCCGTCGTCGAAGCCTAGTTGATCAGCTGTGAACTTGATTGATGTGCCGCTAGGGCTGGCGGTAGCGCCAAAGCCTGCAACCTTGCCGTTTGCCTGCACTTTTAACGAGTAGTAAGCCTCGTTTTCTACTGCGGACATACGCTGCTCGACGGCCGATACTCGGTCGGCTTTCGCGTAGGCAATTAAATCTGTGCTTGTCGCATAATCAGCATTAGCTAGTTGTGTCGATGTGACATAACTTTCTAATGTGATGTTTAGGTCGCTCGTTTTGACATAGGCAGTTAACTCGCTGTTCTTGGCGTAGTCGGCACTCACCAGCGCACTTTGAGTAACAAAGGTTTGCAGCGTTGTATTCAGACTCGTCGCTGTGACATATGATGTCATTTCTTCACGAGTGGCAAAATCCTTAGCTTCTAGTTGTTGGGTGGTGACGTACGCGCCCATTTGACTGCCTGTGACATAATCGGCCTCTATGTTTTGCAAACGCACTAGAACGCCGGTCACAGGTTTGTCGATTAAGTCGATACGCGATTTAAGCCCATTGTCTAATTTCTCGTTGGTGATCCAGCCGGTCGCACTGAAATCGTAAACTCGCGCAGGTATTTGTTCGCCCTGCTCGTTCCGTACCGTGATCGAGTAAGTGCCGTCGCCGTTGTCGGTGATGGTTGTCCCGTAGGTCTTGGCGACGGTGATCTCGAATGTGGCGAATACTTCCGGCGTCCATCGGCCGTTAATGGCTCGCGCCCGAATGTAAGCGCCGTATGTGCCGATCCCCAAACCGTCGACGTTGATTTGTGGGCTGGTTGATGTGTACGCCTTATCTAGTCGCGTTAACCCGTCGGCGCTGGCGATCTGCACCTCATAGGCGGTGTATTTTGACGGCTCGGCGCTGCTGATTGTCAGGAATCCGTTTCTTAGCTCGTCGCTTGCGGTTTCGCTGAATGTGAAGCCAGCCAGCGTTCCCGCTGTCATGTTGTCTGGGATCACGATTGTTGGACGGGTCACGGTGGCGTGAATGTCATCGTTCCAGATCTCTGGGTAGTCGATTTCTGCTTCTAGGTGGACTGACTCGTCGGCCTTGTTATAGCTCCAATTGGTGACGACGCAGTTAATGTTGATGCCGTCCTCTGGGATCTGGATTGCTATTGGTTGGCCGCACATGGCCAGCATACCTTTAGGCCCGACGTCCATTGAGATCGAGAAACCGGCGCGTGAACGCTCCATGTAGACTTTTTGCAGGCGTTGGGCGATTACAACGTCGTTGGTGAAGCTGAGTTCAAGCTCTTTTTCCAAGTAGCAACCATCGGCGTCGACGTATGCCTGATTGCTGATTATTGGCGCTTCGACGGTGGTGTATTGGCTGTTCTTGTCGACGTAGCTTGCGCGGACGGCGTTACAACGCTGACGGATAGGCGTAAATGGCTGGTAGTTTACCTGCCCGATTAGGTCGTTTGAGGTTAGCGTTAGTGCTGGCGCGCCTGAGAATGCACCTGCCTTTATCATTACGCGACCTGATACTCGGTAGATGTGACCGGCGCAGCTCGATAGTAACTTGTCGAGGACTTCGTTTGGCGATTCGTCGAAATCCCAGAAACCGTTACAGGTGTAACGCTTGGCCTGTCGTATGGTGCCGTTGTCGTCGTAGTCGACAAGCTCGTCGCAGATATTGGCCTGCTCGATGATGTTGGAAATTATGAAACGGCTAATAGGTACTGGCTTGTAACCAAAGTGTCTGATGTAGTCGAGCGCACAAAGGATTGGGTTGTCGCTCCATTCCCATGTTGTGGGATCGTCGGCCCGTTGCGCGCCTGAACCGCCATTGGTTGAATCCCGGCGAGGGTCGTAAACTTTGCGGCCGCGCACCTTAAAGGTGGCTGACTTCAAACCTGACGGCAGCGTTTCTGGGTCTGCTTTTACTTGGATTACTGCGTAGGAAACGCCAAAGCCGATGTGGTTCTCGTCCCAGCCGTCGACGACTTGTAGCAGTTTTGATGATGCCGCTGTTTGGGTGCCGTCGAATAGCTGATAGGTTGGGCTTGTTTCGTTGTAGTCCTTGTCGTTGATTTGGTACATCGAAACGGATTCACATTCATGTCCGGCAATCGTGATGCCCATTACGTGATAACTGAGATCTCCAACGAGCAATTTGCCATAGGCGAAAATGGTGCCGCCGACGATTGTCTCGCCGTAAATTCCTCGCCGTGGGCTAACCGCTGACGTTATCAGCGATTGCGAATCCTCGGTGCTGCTGCCGAGGCCCGATAATTTGGGCGTCATGGCGGTTGTCATAGCGTAAACGGCAACCGCGGTCATTACACCGACGACCGCAATCCCTGTACTTACACCGGCCGCTACACCGGCTGCTACCGCTGCAACTGCTACAGGCATTAATCAATTCTCCAAACTGCCAATACTTCGTTGTTCTTGTGCGCCATTAACCCTGCTTCGCTTGGGCAATAGACGGCCCCGTTCAGGAAAATCCCTGCTGTCGGGCCGTTTACTGTCTCGATTAGGCAAACGTCGCCCCGCGCTGGGTGCGTGTTCTGTGGTTCGCCTAATAGCTGGGTGATGGTGTCTTTTATGGTTCCCGCGCCGTAACGGCTAAGGGCTTTTGTGGCTCCGGCTTTGGTGCTGTATTTGCCACGGAATGCGGCGGCGTAGTCCTCGCCGGTCATAGCTTTGACGGCGTTGGCTGCGAAAAGGCAACAGTCGAACTCACCCCATTTAAATGGCGTGTTTAGGTTTTCCAGAATGTAGCGGTTTAAGTGAGTGGGCCAATTATGCTGCTTCATAGTTGGTTCCTCCGTCGGCTGCCGCTGCTGCCTCCACTTGACCCTGTGCCGATCTGCTTACCTGCGATTGTGTCGTCGATACCTTTTGCTAGGGCCTCGACTTGATCGAATATGGTGTCACCTGCGTGTAGGGCCTGCTGACTTGAGTCTGAGTATTTCGAGTTATTGACGGGGTTGGCCCAGATTTCTAACCAGTCCGATATAACGATACTGGCCGCATATGGCTTGTTCTTGGCTAGGCTGAAATTAACGATGTCGCCTGCGTAGAGCAGTTCCACGGCCGAAATGCGCCGGTGCTCGTCTAGTGATGCCAAGTAGACCTCTGCGGCGCGGTTCATCGGGTCTTGGTTCATAACGCTGGCGAATATGTCGCTGTCGTCTATGTAGAGCGTGAGGGTTAGCTGTTTCGCCGATGTGGTGCTGTCCTCGCTAAATTCCGATACTTCGGCCATTTGGCCCAAACCGGTGTAACGCTGGCCGTTGTGGAAAACCTCGCCGACGCCGGTGTGGGCGAATATCCAGCCGCTTGGGAATTCGATATTTGCTAGAAGGATTGTTCGCTGTGGATCTGCTCCCGCGAGCATGTCGCTTAGTGCTGCGGAATCGAATCTCATAATCTTATTGCCTCGATTAGTGAAAGTCTGACGCCTCTAGCGCCGAGCCTGTTTTGTGAGAATGTTGGGATCTCGCTGGGGTCGCGCAGCATAAACGTCCCGTATGGGTCTGCGGTAATTAGCGCGGTGCCTTGTAGTGGTGAGCGTCGTAGCTCTGGGGTGAAGTAGATCTTCGCTTCCCCGTTGGCGTCTGCCGTCGCGGTATCGGTTAGCTCGTAGAGAAAGCCGTCCAAGGTGAAGCGGTCGGCTATTGGCGCGATCTCGGCGTTTGGGGTTGCTCCGCTTATGGTGAGCATTTTCCCGTACTGGCTCGCGCCGTTTACTACGATCCCCCCGCCCCATGCGCCCTCGTTCTGGTGCGCTGTGTCACGGACGTAAAAGCGGCCGGTGCCGCCTTGTTTGTTTAGGAATCCGCGCAGGGTTCTTACATCTGCGCGCTTGATGAAATTCCAGCTTAGTGTCGCTTCCCATTTGTCTCCGGCCTTATCGAATACGGTTTCTACTTTTGAGAAGTTATTGAAGCGCGCCTCTGCGGCCGGTATTACCGCAAAGGCGCTAGTGCTGGGCGTTATGTCTGGGAAAAAATCAAACATTATGCGGCTATGCCTCTATTTTTGAGTTGGCGGTACAACTGGCCGCCGTTGGCAAAGTCTTTGGCTAACTCTTGTTTCATTCGCGCTGTTGCTGCGTCCATTGCGGCCGATATTTGTTGCTCGGTGCCTTGGGATGCGCCTCTTGCGTCGATTGAAATTGTGTTGTTTACGGTCACGCCCCCGCTACCTGCGGAATTTCCGCGCTGGTCTAGTAGGCTCTCGAAGTTATCGCGCTGCTTGTTGTTTAGAACCATTTCGCCTTTTTTCAGGAGCCAAGTGCCCTCGTTGGCTGCTGGAACGTAGCCGATCCCGTCGTGTGCCTGCCCTTTGAGGCTTGTGCCTTTGATGGTGCTGAGTACCTGCGCGCCGGTCGCTGCGGTTGCCGCAATTACTGGTATGTTTTGCGGGAAGCCGAGCGCGATTGCCTTACTGATGCCGGTCTGGATTGAGACGATTGCTTGGGCGATAGAGAACGCCTTACTGGCTGCGAATAGCGCCTTGTAGGTCTTTGATTGCTCGCCGCCAAAGGTTTTGGCTATGTCGGCCATGCCTCCGAATAGCTGCTCGTAGTTGCCGAGCTGCATTACGGTTTGTTGGGCTTCAAATTGGGCGATCTGCTGGTGATATTGTTCGTTGATGCGGCGCTTGTAATCGAGGTATTGGGCCTCTTTGATTTTCCCCTGTTCGTATGCCGCTTGATTGATTTGGTTTAGCTCGTTGTAGTGAGCTAATAACTGCTCGCGCTCGGTAGATAGTGCAGTTTGTAGGCGTGAGACTTGGGCGTCGGTCACTTTGGCGGTGTTTGTGCCTGTGCCCTGTTTGTTCGGGTCTTTTTTAACTCTGTATTCGCCAATGTCGGTTGCGGCCTGCGCTTTCTTGGTTTTTTCGTATTCTGCACGTAGCTGTTTTGCTGCGGCCGATTGTTGGTTGTAGGCGGCGATTGTCTTGTCGCGGGTTTTTAGTGCTTCTTCGATAGATGCCATTCGCGCCGCTTTGGCTGCTGCGATCTGGTCTTCTGCTGCCTTGAAGTAGGCTTGTGTCATGCCGTTGGCGATCTCGTCTGCGCGCTTGTAGGCTGCCTCGGCGTCGAAAGTGTCACCGTCCCAGAATGCTAAATCATCGGCAACTTCTTTAGACCAGATCTTCACCTTGTCGGCTAGTTTTGCCAGTTCTACTCCGATTGCTTGAGCAAATGCGGTGCCGTAGGCGCTACCTATGTCTACCCATGAGGCGAGTTCTACGGTGAGGATCTTCGCCATAGCGGTTACGTTAGACGGAAATTGCCGCAAGCCATCTAATACCTTTTTCTGCCATTCCCCGACTTTTTTGTCGTTCAGGTCTAGTGCGCCGTTGATGAAAGTGATCGCGCCGTCGAATCCGTTTTTTAGGGTGGTGAATACTTCGTTGAATTGGCCGACCCATGCGGAAAGTTCGGCCCCGAGCTGGCCACTGCTGATTAGGTCGGTAAGTTCCTGTAGCGCAATAGTCACGTAGCCGACGCCCTGTGTGATAACGTCGCTAACGCCTGAGTTGCTTATTGCGTAGACGAACTCGTCCCAAGTTAGGCCGAGCCGGTTCAGTTTGCCCTCTAGTGTCGCGGCTTGGTTTTCTAGCGCACCGGCGAACTCGACTTTTCCTAGTGATTGAAGGTACTTCTCGATTGATTCTGCGTCGTTTTTAACGCTGGTTTGCATCCCTCGGAATGTAAAAACGATCTTGTCGCCTTGGTTGCTTGATTTGATGCCGAATTCTTTTAGGCGCTCAAATTCGCCGGTGGTGGCGTCTGCTACGGCTTCCACAAAGTCGATGGTGCTTTTGCCTGATGCGGCGGCGATGTTCCCGTAGGCGAGCAGGGCCTCTTTTGACGGGTCGAGGCCAAGATTAACTAGCCGATTAAACGATGTGACAACGCTTTCTACGTCTTGGCCGGTGTCCTTTGAGAACTCTTTTAGCGCGGCAAAGGCTTTGCCTGCGTTAACGATTGAGCCGGTCGATGTTTTTAGCTGGGCCTCTAGGCTTTGAAATCGCTTTGTTACGTCGATTACTTGGTCAAATGAGGCATATGTTGCGTATGCTCCGGCCAATGTGCCACCAACGCTGGCAGCTACTTTGCTGATGCTACCTAATGCGCTTTCGGTGTCCTTTGCTTTGCGCTTAACGTCGGTGTTATCGCCTTTGAATATGATGTTATATAACAGGCTCATTTTGACCCCTTGCGGCTGTTCTTGGCGTTAACGGCTGCGGCTGCTGCGCGGCCTATGGTGCGGAGTTTTATGTAATCTTCTGGGGTGTAGGTGCGGCCACTCATGGTGGCGTCTGCTTGAATGGCTTTTACGTCTAGGCCGAGTAAAACGCCGTTGCTAACGATGAATAGGTCGTCTACATCTAGGAACCATTCAATCGCTTTCCAGTTTTCTTGGTAGATCTCGCAGTGCTGTTCGGCGACTTCGTCGGCTAGGTGTTCAAGGCCAAAGGCCGCAAAATCTGCGGCCATCTCCTGTTGCTCAGAGGCTGTTGCCCCGTTAGCCCAATAACGAGCCGCCTCTATCAGTTTTTTGCTGCTGCGCCTTGTACTGCTTCGTTGTAAGCCTTAATGATTGCCTGCCGGAAAAATGGATAACCGCAGGCTTTGCGTAGCTTGGCGACGGTGAATTTGACCTCTTTGCCTTGGTCGTCGACGAGGCCCTCCCAATTGGTCATAAATTTACTGATGAATTCAGCGTCGTCTTTGGCACTTTGTAGTGCCTGCTCGTATTCGTCTTGTGATAGCAGGTTGAATACTGCGGTGAATTCCTGCTCTTCTACCTTGCCGCCGTTTACTGGCACCCGCACTGTTACCGGCCAACATAGGCCGGTGATACGGTCTACTAACTTAAACATTCAGCTCCCCTTATTTGGTTGTAACGGTGTGTTGTGTGCCGATCACGTTGAACTCGATCTCGTAGGTGAGGCGCCCGTTTTGGTCGCCGTATGCTGGGCGCATTAGCTGGACGACTGGCAGGTTCAACACAAAGATGTTGCCTGCGGCTGTGCCGTGGGTGACTGTCATAGCCAACGGTGTCTCGTTCTTGGCAATGTCGAACGGGTTAAATGCGGCTAGGTCTTCGGCCAAGATGGTGATTGAGCCGGTTGGCGCTAACTCGGTAATGTCCACGGTTTCGGCTTGGGTGTTTTCGTCATATTCGACGGTGTTGGTTTCGTTCATTTGGAACGAGTAGGCTTTGACGTTTTGGCCGCCAATACTGATGGTGGTGTAGGTTGCGCCCACTGGCACCGGTTTCAGGAATCCGCTGAAATCTGGTTTTGCTGGCATTGACTGAGTTACGATGCCGCCATATAGGCCGGTTAGTTCGAACTCGATTGTGCCGACTTCCTGCACGTTTAGGTTGTAAGTGATGTTCCCGCGAGCGCCGGTGACTTTGTGTAGTGCACCGTCGCGGTACACGTAGACGGTAATGTCTTTCTCGGTGTTGTCGGTCACTCGGCTGAATTGAAACTCGCCCTCGCCTGCTGCGCCTGCGTAACCTGCGGCGACCATGATTGCTTCCCATGCTGGGGCGTTTGTGGCGGTGCCTGCGCCTGCGATCTCAACTGAGCCGGTCACTGATACGTAAGTACCAACTAGCGTCACCATTGAATTGCCGAGGCTGCCGTCGTCCAACTCGCGGTCGATGGTGTCGCCGTCCATTGGGGTTATATCTAGGCCGGTAGTGAGGATAAATGCCGGTTGCCCCGCGGCTTGGATTGCGTCGGAACCGTAGGCGGCTTGGTTAATGGCTGCGGCGAGTACTTTCTTAGCTGTTTTTCTCGTTGCCATGTGAGGTTACTCCGTTGGTGTTTCTGTGTAGCTTGTGGTGTAGGTTTCAAACCAAAACGCGCCGCCTTGGCCGAAAAATATGATTTCGCCGTCTACAAAGGCGATGGGGTCTGCGTCGTTGGCTGTGGGCGTCCAGCCGATTAGGTGCCGCCTGACGGCGCGATACATGGCTTCTAGTCGCTCGTTTACGTTCTGGCCGAGCCGGTCGTTTACGGCGCGCACAGCTAGAATTACGCCGAACCGCACCTCGATTTTTTGGTCGTCTAGGCCGGTATATAAAAACTCGCCATTGCCGTACTCCCCGATTGGGACGACAAAGGCGGCGTCGCGTCTAACGATGCCAGTGTCGAGCACGCTCTCGCGGTCGACGGCGGTTAGCACTTCTGTGATGAAAGGCGCGCCGTTCTGGTCTGTTAGCGTCTTTAGGCGCTCGGTAATGTCTCTAAGTAACACTCTGTCCCCCGATGGTGTTTTTCTTCATAAAGTGCGTGAATGCCTGCGCGATAATCTTCTTCTGTGGCGCTTCTAGGCCGAAGAATGGGCGCGGCTTGATATTGATTTTCTTTTTGTGCGCGCTGACGGTGATTTTCTTCGGTTGCTTGAGCTTCTTGCCGAATGCTTGGTTGATTACTCTGGTGTGCTCTTTGACGTTTATCGGTGACGGTAGCCCCTCTTGCTGCGCTCTGGCGTAGACGACATTTGTGCCGACTTCTGCCTGCTCACCAGTGTGTTTGGCCTGTATGCTGCGGCGCAATCGGCCCGAGTCGATTAGCGGCTTACCCTCGCGGTGGCGGATTGGTGCCCAAGGTGTACCGTCTGGGGCCTGCGAGTTTTTGAAGCCCATTAGAAAGTTGTTTTTTAGCCGGTTGGCAACGTCGCGATAGAAATCATCCAGTGGGGTGTGCTGGATCTTCTTGAGCGTCTTTTGTATTGCCTTGAACTCGACCTCGATTACCGAGTTGTTATCTGTACCTGTAGCCATTGGTGAAGTGCGCCAAAGAACGGTTAGTTAGAGCGCGGTCGCTGGCGCTCTTACTTACTGAAACGGTAAATCCGGTATTGCTGGCCTGTTTCTCTGGGATGCCAATTGTGGCTTTCCCTGCTGCTACGTCGCGCAGCCATGCAACACGCTGCTGATAGCGGTTTTTTACTTCGTCTGTTGCTCTTGCTGAATAGAGCGAGTAACGGGCCATATCGCAACAAACAGCGACGATTACCGCTGGGACTTCGGTTAGCTCCCCGTATCGCTGGGCGATGTAGCTGTCGATCTCGGCCTGTGCGTCGGCTATTGCGGCGGCGACTTTGGCTTCGTCGACGTCACCTGCTTCTGCTGGCGCTAGTTGCTTCACTTCGTAGTCGCCAAAACGGTTTTTAAGGTCTTCGGTTGTTGCGTATGGCATGGGCTAAATCCTTACTCTATGCCTGTCGCTTGTTCGTCTTGAAATGCGTCGGTAATGGCTTTGGCGTCTAACAGCTCTTTGTAGGTTTTGTCGTCTACGGTTGGCTGCTCGCCTTTTTTGAATTTCTCGTTTTTGATTCGCACTGTACGGACTAGGGTTACTTTCTTGTTTGCCATAACAGCCTCTCTTGGTTTGTCTGTGTTGGGTTAGGGAATTGGGGCGTTAGTGCGCCCCGCTGGAGGTAACGGCTTACACGACGCCCTCTAGGAAGTAACCGGCCTCGCTGGCGATTACTAATTCGTTGGTTGAATCGCCAACGGTAATTTTGACGCCGCCACGAATACCCAATTCACCAGGCTCTATCACCTTGCGGTAGGCGATGCGGCCCTGCCATGATGGGGTCAGCATGAAGGTTACGTCGTCGGTCAATTGCGCTGCCTGCTTGCGGTAAATGAGCGAGACTCCACCCGACCAAAGGTTACTGATATTCATTGCTTGGCCTTTGTTTGCGGTGTTGTAGCGACTGGCACCCACGATGATTTCGTCTAGCTCGAATAGCTCGCGGATAAAACTTAATGGCACTAGCCCGTCCTCGCCGGTGTTGCCGTGGTATGCGCGGATAATTTGCGGGTTCTTACGAAGAGCCAAAGCCTCGGCGCGGCCCATAACCATTATGTTTGGTGTCACCATTGGTGTGTTTAGCGCATCGGTGATTTGGTCGATTGGCTTGGATGCTGGATCTGTCCATTTATCGGTGCCGGTGATCAACTCGCTATGGTTATAGGTTGAGGCGTTCATGACCAAACTAGCGACACGCTTCTCGCGGTCTAGGGCTACTAATTCGGTCAGTTTGACGGTTGCGCGGCCCTCTGGGTCGAATGATGGGTTGTCACGCGCTTTGATGATGTCTGATTGCGGGATAACGTCGCTCAAACCGTAGTCGTTGACTGAGCCATCTTTTTCTGTGGCGCTGAATTCAACGGTGTTTGGTACACCTTTACGGCCAACAAAAGTGTTTGGAATGGTGAAAACGTCTTTAGTATCGAATTCTGTCCATTTGAATTGTTCGCTTGGAACGTCGAAGCGCGGCGCAACCATATCAGCGATGAATTGCGCGTTGCGGTAGCCGATAGCGATAGCTGTTAGCTTCGAGTCGACTACAAAAGGAGCTTTAGAACCCATAGGCTAATACCTCTTAGTTTTTGATGATTTCTAGCGATACGATGTCGCCAAGTACGTTTGCGGCGTCTAGTAAGCGGCCGATGCGCTCGGCTCCATCACCGGCGACAACTGCGCGGCCGTTAGCGTCGGCGGTAATCCATGCTCCTTTGGCTAGGACGCCGCTGGCTTCGACTTCAACGATGCCGGAAAAGGTAACGTCGATACGCTCGCCGTCAGCTATGTCTTGCGGTTCTTGGCTTACGCCGATTAATGGGTCTGCTGCACTGGTAGCCAGTGCGACTTGGTTATCGCCTGCGGCCAAGGCGACAATCCGGTAACGTGGGATCGCACCTGATGCGACAAAGGTTTTTACTAAGCCTTCGTTTCTCATAGGCTATTACTCCGCTAATTGGTTGTTGATGTGGTTAACGGCTTCGTCGATCGTGACTAGGTTGCCTGCTTTGCGCTGTGCTTCTTGGTATTCGACGGCTTTCTGTGCCAATTCGTGTGAGGTCATGCTGCGCTTGCCCTCGTTGCGCTCGCGTGAATGCTCGTTGAAGTCGACACCGGCGAGCTGCTCTAGCGATGCCAAGTAGGCGTCTGCACCTTTCTTCTTGTTGTCGCCCTCGGCGAACTCGATCGTGTCGTTGGTGTCGATTGTTTCTGCAAAGGCGATTGTTTGGGCGCGGTTGGCGGCGGGCACTTTGCCTGCTGCGATTAGCGCGTCGACCTTTGTCTCGATCTCGGCTTTACGTCGTGCTTTGGCTTGCTCGCTGAAGCTGGCGATCTGGCTTTTTAGGGTGTCGTTCTCGGCTTCTAGTGCCGCGATGCGGCTTTTGGCTTCTTCTAACTCGTTCATGTTCTCGCTCTCGTTGAAGTTGCTGGGGTCGGTTGTGATGTCTTGGGTGGCGGTGTCGATCTTGGCTTGGCCGCTGTCTTTCAATTCCTCGATGATGTAGTCGGGAATGATGTCGTCGGCTTCGTCACGACTGTATTTGTCGATTAGAAAATCCCGCAGGCGCTTGAATACCCGCGATATGTCTTGCAGGTTGAAGCCGTCACGGAGGGATTCTTCAAATTCGATGGTTTTGTCTGCTTCGCTGAATTCGACAGCGTTTAGGCCCTTAATGGCAGGTGGTTGCGCTCCTAAGAAGCCCACATGGCGCAGGTATAGCGTCCCCTGCTTTGGGTTGTTTGGGCTGTCCGGCAAGTACCATGAGGCCGATATTTTCTTGAATAATCCCTTTTGAACCATTTCCTCGAAGTCGGCGTTTACTTGGTGAGGTTCGGCGCTGATGTTGCCGTCGCTGAAAGATAGGGACTTAATCCAACCGTATGCTGGCGCGTTGTCGCGTGGGTGCCCGATTACGATTGGCGCTTCGTGCAGTTGCGGGTCGTAGCTTGCGGCGGCGTCTTGCAGTATGTCCTCGTTGAAGTCGAGCGTTTGCCCGTTGGCGGCGGTGTGTCTGCCGGTTTTGAATATATGGAGTTGCTTCATTGGCGGTTCCCTCGTTTATTGGGGACTTTGTACCGCCGATAAAATGGCTTTATTACCCGTAAAATTTCGTCTGTTGCGTTTACAGGGGATTGGTTGGGGGTTTGCTTGTCTGAAAACGAAAAACCGCCACAAGGGCGGTTTTGGGGCTGTTTAAAAGGGTATATCGTCCCAATAATCTTCAGAATTTGCGTTGTTCCAACCTGCCGGTGGTTGGTTACGCGCTTGCATGTTTGGAATATCAGAAGCCTGTTGCTGGCTCACATACTTGGGCTGCGGGGCGTGTTGTGTGTACTGCGGTTGCAGTGCTGGATCTTGGTAGCCGGTGCGTTGCCGGTTGTGTTGTCCCGATTGTTGGTTGCCACTGCTATCCCCTCGGCTACCGAGCATTTGCATGGTGCCGTTTATGTCGACAACGACCTCAGTTGTATAACGGTCTTGGCCGTTTTGGTCTTGCCATTTGCGAGTTTGCAGCTTGCCCTCGATGTAAACTTGCGAG